>JAJYTJ010000046.1 GCA_021793115.1 Actinomycetes bacterium
GCGTCCGGGGTTGCTGGGGCTGCGGCGCCGGGGTCGGCGGCGGCGCCGGCCGGGATCGGGTCGGCGGCGGGGGTGGTCCGCTGGCGGCCCGCAGCGGTCAAGGCGGCGGGGGCGCGGCCCGTGAGGTCGTCGACGATCTCGCGGCGCGCCATCCAGCCGAAGGCGGCGAGCGCGCCGAGCGCGAAGACCCACCACTGGATCGCGTAGGAGAGGTACGGGCCGGGATCGGTCGACGGGGTCTCGAGCACGTCCAGCGGGGTGGCGGGCCCGGTCTGTTCCGAGACCACGCTCGCGTACCACCGGTAGGCGGGCGTGCCGGTGGGGACGTGCCCGGCCGCGAGCACCTGGGTTGGGGCGAAGTTTTGCACCTGCCCCGGCGGCGCGGACCGGGTCGAGTCCGGCTCGGGCAGGCGCAGCCGTGCGACCAGGTCGATCGTGCCTGCCGGCGGCGCCGGCACGTCCCCGCCCCGCTGCGCGTCGTTGCCCACCGGCACCCAGCCGCGGTCGACCACCAGCACGTCACCGCCGTCCGCCTGGAACGGGACGAGCACCTGGTACGCCGGCTGGCCGTTGACCGGGCGGTTGCGCAGCAGCACGGCCGAGGCCGCGAGGTAGTGCCCGGTCAGACGCACCGAGCGCCACTCGTCGGCGGCCACGGGCGCCGTGGCGGGCGCGGCGACCAGGGACGTCAGCGGAACGGGGGGCGCCGCCCAGTTGGCGTTCTGCGTGGCGAGGACCGCGTCGCGCGCGACGTGCTTGTGCCACTGCCAGCGCCCGAGCAGCGTGCAGGTGGTCGCGACCGCCAGGGCCACCAGCACCAGCACCGCCGCCCGCCGCAGCGCTGCGGACGAGACCGTCACGGCGCCGTCCGGTCCAGCGCGGCGACCGGCACCACGTCGCGCAGGAACCCGCGCACCCGCAGGTAGTCCTCGAGGTACTCGCGGTGCGCCGCGCAGGCCAGCCACACCTTGCGCCGCTCGGGCGTGTGGATCTTGGGGTTGTTCCACAGCACGCCCCAGGCGGCCTCGGCACGGCACCGCCGCGCGCTGCACACCAGCTCGCCCACCGGGTCGGGCATGGCGTTCTCGGTCATCGGGGTCCTCCGGAGGGATCGAGCGCGTCGTGGGGCGGGGCGGGCGGCAGGTCGCGCGTCACGGGGTCGGCGTCGTACTCCTGGCGCTCCCGGCCCGCGTTGGCGCCGAGCACGGCGATGTAGGGAAGCACCGCGGCGGCGGCGACGAGCGTGATGCCGACGGCCAGCGGCACGTGCCGCCAGACGAAGATCGCGGCGATGAAGCAGACCACCCGCACGCCCATCTGGACGAGGTATCGCCGCTGGCGGCGGCGCTGGTCGTCCGCGAGCGACGCCGGGGCGGAGGTGATCGCCGGCACCGGTGACCTGCCGGGTCCGGTCCGTCGCCCGATGCCCATGCCTCGATGGTAGGTCTTGTGGACTGTCCACAACCGGCTGGGGTCATCGTGTGCGGGGGCCCACGCCGGGACCGCGGAGGGCGTGGGCTAGCGTCGAGCCCGTGCAGCCACCCGCCTCCGAACCCCGCAGCGTCCTGGTCACCGGCGCGGCCCGCGGCATCGGCCGTGCCATCGCCGAGCGCTTCGTCGCCGCGGGCGACAAGGTGGCCACCTTCTACCGGTCCGGGGACCTGCCGGAGGGTGTGCTGGGCGTCGTCGCCGACGTGCGCGACACCGCGGCGGTGGACGCCGGCTTCGCCGCCGTCGAGGCCGCGCACGGCCCGGTCGAGGTCCTCGTCGCGAACGCCGGAATCACGCGCGACGGCCTGCTGCTGCGCATGTCCGACGAGGACTTCGAGGAGGTCCTCGACGTCAACCTCGTCGGCTCGTTCCGGGTGGTGCGCCGGGCGTCCCGGTCGATGATCCGGCTGCGCCGGGGCCGCATCGTGCTCATCTCGTCGGTCGTCGGGCTGTACGGGCAGACCGGCCAGGTGAACTACGCCGCCTCGAAGGCCGGGCTCGTCGGCATGGCGCGGTCGATCACGCGCGAGCTCGGCGGCCGGGGCATCACCGCGAACGTCGTCGCCCCCGGGTTCGTCGACACCGACATGACCCGCGCGCTGCCCGACGACCTGCGCGGCTCCTACCTCAAGGCGATCCCCGCCGGGAGGTTCGCGGCCGCCGACGAGGTCGCCGCGGTCGTCGAGTTCCTCGCCTCTCCCGGCGCCGGCTACGTCTCCGGGGCCGTCGTCCCGGTGGACGGCGGCCTCGGCATGGGCCACTGACCGGGGGCCACGCCCTCGCCGACGGACACGGAAGGACCACCATGCCGCTCCTCGAGGGCAAGACCCTGCTCATCACCGGCGTGCTCACCGACGCCTCGATCGCGTTCCACGCCGCCCGGCTCGCCCAGCAGGAGGGCGCGACCGTGGTGCTCACGAGCTTCGGCAAGCAGTTCCGGCTGACCGAGGTCGTCGCCCGGCGCCTGCCGGCGCCGGCCCCGGTGGTCCAGCTCGACGTGACGGACGACGAGGACCTCGCGGCCCTGCCGGAGCGGGTGCGCGAGCACGCCGACCACCTGGACGGCGCCGTCCACTCGATCGGCTTCGCCCCGCAGTCGGTCATGGGCGGCAACTTCCTCGACGGGCAGTGGCCCGACGTCGCGACGGCGCTGCACGTCTCGGCGTACTCGCTGAAGTCGCTGGCGACCGCGACGCTGCCGCTGCTGACGGCGGGCTCGGGGCTCGTCGGGCTGACGTTCGACGCGCGCTACGCGTGGCCGGTGTACGACTGGATGGGCGTCGCCAAGGCCGCGTTCGAGTCGACCGCGCGCTACCTGGCGCGTGACCTCGGGTCGCACGGCGTGCGGGTCAACCTCGTGTCCGCGGGTCCCATCCGTACCACCGCGGCCACGTCGATCCCCGGGTTCGAGACGATGGAGGCCGGCTGGTCGGGCCGCGCGCCCCTCGGCTGGGACCTGACGAGCGCCGAGCCGGCGGCCCGTGCCGTCGTCGCGCTGCTGTCGGACTGGTTCCCGGCGACCACCGGGGAGATCGTCCACGTCGACGGCGGCGTGCACGCGATGGGGCAGTAGTGCGAGCCTGAGCCGGTGACCCATCGGCTGGTGCTGCTGCGGCACGCCAAGGTCGAGCACGGCCTGGACGTGCCGGACGCGCAGCGACCCCTGAGCCCCCGCGGCCGCTCCCAGGCGGCCCAGGTGGGCACGGCGCTCGTGGCCGCCGGCCTGACGCCGGACCTGGTGCTGTGCTCCTCCTCGCTGCGCGCCCGCCAGACCTGGCAGCTCGTCGGCGCCCGCCTGGGGGCCGAGTCGCCGGTGCGGTTCCTCGACGGGCTCTACGACGCGGGTGTCGACGAGGTGCTGGCGGCGGTGCGGACGGCCGACGAGGCCGCGCGCGTCGTGCTCGTCGTCGGCCACGAGCCGGCGATGTCGCGCACCGCGACCGCGCTCGCCGGCCTCGGCTCCGACGAGGCCACCTACGGGCGGATCCTGCTCGGTGTCCCCACGGCGGCGTGGTCGGTGTCGGTGGTCACGGGCCCCTGGGCGGACGTGACGAGGGGCTCGGCGCGCCTGACCCGGCTGCACGTCCCCGCCTGACGCGCCGCCCCGCCCGCACTTCGGGCGACGACCGGCGGCGCGCCGCGCCTGTGGGATCGTGGCCCCGTGGCCACCGTCCGCGCGTTCGTCGCCCTCCGCCCGCCCCGTGAGCTCGTCGACGCCGTCGCGTCGCCGCCCTACGACGTCGTCGACACGCGGGAGGCCGCGGCCCTGGCCGAGGGCAACCCCGACAGCTTCCTGCGCGTCTCCCGGCCGGAGATCGCGCTGCCGAGCGGCGCGACGGCCGAGGAGGTGCACCGGCTCGGACGCCAGGTGCTCGAGGAGCTCGAGCGCCGCGGCGCGCTGGTCCGGGACCGGGCGCGCCAGCTGCTCGTCTACCGGCAGGAGATGGGGTCGGCGTCGCAGACCGGCGTGGTCGCCGCGGTGACGGCGGCCGACTACCGCTCCGGCGTGATCGCCGTGCACGAGCACACCCGCCCCGACAAGGAGGACGACCGCACGCGGCACATCGAGGTGCTCGAGGCGCACGACGAGCCCGTGTTCCTCATGTACCGGCCGGCCGCCCCTGGGGCGTCCCGGGTCGCCGAGGTGCTCGCCGGCGTCACCGCTGCCGAACCCGAGTACCGGCTCGAGCGCGACGGCGTGCGCCACACCATGTGGGCGGTCGCGGCGGCCGCGGACATCGAGGCACTCGAGGCGGCGTTCTCCGAGGTCCCGGTGCTCTACGTCGCCGACGGCCACCACCGCAGCGCGGCGGCGGCGCGGGTGGCTGCGACCGACCCACGCCCGGGGGCGGGCGAGTTCCCCGCGGTGGTGTTCCCGTCCGACGAGCTGACGGTCATGGCCTACCACCGGGTGGTGCGCGACCTGCACGGGCACACCCCGGCCGCGTTCCTCACGGCGCTGGGGGCGGACTTCGTGCTGACCCGTGCGGCGGCGGCGCCCACGCTCGAGCGGCACCAGGTCGGCGTCCTCGTCGACGGCGCCTGGTGGATCGCCACCGCCCGGCCGGACGTGGTGGACGAGGCCGACCCCATCGCCCGGCTCGACGTCTCGGTGCTGCAGGATCGCGTGCTCGCGCCCGTGCTCGGCATCACCGACCCGCGCACCGACGCCCGGATCTCGTTCGTCGGCGGCATCCGGGGCACGGCCGAGCTCGAACGGCTCGTCGGCTCCGGCGAGTTCGCCGTGGCGTTCGCGCTGCACCCGACGTCGACCGACGAGGTGATGGACGTCGCCGACGGGGGCCAGGTGATGCCGCCGAAGTCGACGTGGTTCGAGCCCAAGCTGCTGTCCGGGCTCTTCGTCCACCCGATCGAGGCCTAGCCCGAGATCACCGTGCCCTTGGGCACCACGGTGATGCCGCTCTCGGTCACCGTGAAGCCACGGGCCAGGTCGTGCTCGCGGTCGATCCCGATCCGCCCGCGCTCCGGGACGATGACATTCTTGTCGAGGATCGCGCGGTGCACCTGCGCGTGCCGGTTGACGATGACGCCGTCCATGAGGACGGAATCGGTCACCTGGGACCACGAGTGCAAGCGGACGCCGGGCGACAGGACGGAGCGCGACACCGTGGCGCCCGAGATGACGACCCCCGGCGACACGATGGAGTCCGCCGCGTGGCCCAGGCGCCCCGGTCCGGCGTGCACGAACTTCGCCGGCGGCAGGCTCATCGTCCCCGTGAAGACCGGCCAGTCCTCGTTGTAGAGGTTGAACACCGGCTCGATGGCGATGAGGTCGATGTTCGCCTCGTAGTAGGCGTCGAGCGTGCCGACGTCCCGCCAGTAGTCGCGGTCGCGCGGCGTGGAGCCGGGCACGTCGTTGCGGATGAAGTCGTAGACGCCCGCGGTGCCCGCCTCGACGAACGCGGGCACGATGTCGCCGCCCATGTCGTGCCGGCTGTTGACGTCCTCGGCGTCCCGCGTGACCGCCTTGACCAGGGCCTCCGCGTCGAACACGTAGTTGCCCATCGAGGCCAGCACCTCGCCCGGGGAGTCCGCCAGGCCGATCGGGTCGCTCGGCTTCTCGCGGAAGGCCGCGATGCGCGCGGGGTCGGACGGATCGGTCTCGATGACGCCGAACTGGTCCGCGAGCGAGATGGGCTGCCGGATCCCCGCGACCGTCATCTCGGCGCCGGAGGCCAGGTGCGCCTCGACCATCTGCGAGAAGTCCATCCGGTACACGTGGTCCGCGCCGACGACGACCACGATGTCGGGGCGCTCGTCGTCGATGATGTTGAGGCACTGGTAGATGGCGTCCGCGCTGCCGAGGTACCAGTGCTTGCCCACGCGCTGCTGCGCCGGCACGGCGGCGACGTAGTTGCCCAGCAGCGCGGACATGCGCCACGTCTTGGACACGTGCCGGTCGAGGCTGTGCGACTTGTACTGGGTGAGCACGATGACGTGCAGGTAGTGCGAGTTGATGACGTTCGACAGCGCGAAGTCGACGAGGCGGTAGATCCCGCCGAACGGGACCGCGGGCTTGGCACGGTGCGCCGTCAGGGGCATGAGGCGCTTTCCCTCGCCGCCGGCGAGGACGATTGCGAGGACGCGCGGCGCTGCCATACCTGGACCTTAGGCGTACGGCGCGGCCAGGACGAGCGGGCGCGCGCTACCGTGTCGCCAGGTCGCGGCGGCGACCGGACCTGCGAGCCGAGGAGCACTGGTGCGCGTCGACCTCATCACCCGCGAGTACCCGCCGCACGTCTACGGCGGGGCGGGCGTGCACGTGGCCGAGCTGGCGCGCGTGCTGCGCGGCTCGCTCGACGTGCGCGTCCACTGCTTCGACGGCCCGCGCCCCGGAGAGCCGGGCGTGCACGGGTACGACGAGCCCGCGGAGCTGGCCGGCGCCAACGCGGCCCTGCGGACGCTGGGCGTCGACCTGTCCATCGTCGCCGGTGTCGACGGCGCCGACATCGTGCACTCGCACACCTGGTACGCGAACCTTGCCGGCCACCTGGCGGGCCTCCTCCACGACATCCCGCACGTCCTCACCGCGCACAGCCTCGAGCCGCTGCGGCCGTGGAAGGCCGAACAGCTCGGCGGCGGCTACCGCGTGTCGTCGTGGACCGAACGCACCGCGTACGAGGGAGCCGCCGGCGTGATCGCCGTGTCGGGCGGGATGCGCGACGACATCCTGCGGGTGTACCCGCAGGTGGATCCCGCCAAGGTGCACGTGGTGCACAACGGGATCGACCTCGACGGCTGGCAGCGCCCGGCCGACGCGGCCGAGACCGATGCCAAGGCCCGTGCCCTCGGTGTCGACCCGTCACGGCCCGCGGTCGTCTTCGTCGGACGCATCACCCGACAGAAGGGCCTGCCCTACCTGCTGCGTGCCGCCGAGCTGCTGCCCGACGAGGTGCAGCTCGTGCTGTGCGCCGGCGCGCCCGACACGCCGGACCTGCTGGCCGAGGTGACGGGGCTCGTCGACGGGTTGCGCACCAAGCGCAGCGGGGTCGTGTGGATCGAGAAGATGCTGCCGCGCGACGAGCTCGTCGCCGTGCTGGCGTCGTCCACGCTGTTCGTGTGCCCGTCGATCTACGAGCCTCTGGGCATCGTCAACCTCGAGGCGATGGCGGTCGGGCTGCCGGTCGTCGGGACCGCGACCGGCGGCATCCCCGAGGTGGTCGACGACGGGGTCACCGGGCGCCTGGTGCCCATCGAACAGCTCCAGGACGGCACGGGGACGCCGGTGCACCCGGACGAGTTCGTGCACGACCTGGCCGCCGCGCTCACCGAGGTGGTGTCCGACGCGGCACTCGCGGCCAGCTGGGGTGCCGCCGCCCGGCGGCGCGTGGAGGAGCACTTCGCGTGGACGGCGGTCGCTGAGCGGACCATCGAGGTCTACCGCTCCGTGCTGTAGCCACCGAGCGCAGCGGCTCGCTCGCCGCGCGACGCTCCGTCGCGGGCCGGGGCGTCGGCCGCCGACCCGGGGCGGCGTTCGTCGCAGGCTCGGTTCGTCGTTCGTCGCTCGTCGGCCCGGAGGCGCCCGCTGGCGCGGGGCCGGGAAATCGCTCGTCGGCGGCCGCGGCGGCGGCCTAGCGTCGTCGCCGTGCCGGAACCGCAGCCGTGGCTGGTCGTCCGCGCCGAGAAGGGCGCGGTCTTCGTCGTGCCCGGCGCGGGCGCGGGCGACGACGAGCCGGTGCGTGTCCCGCTGGCGCGCGACGGTCTGGCCCCCGGCGACGAGGACCGGGTGGTCCCGACGGTCGGCGACGTCGTCGAGATCGCCGGCGACGCGATCGCGCGCGTGCTGCCCCGGCGCAGCCTGCTGGTCCGCGACACCGCGGGCCGCACGTCGCAGACGCAGGTGCTGGCCGCGAACGTGGACGTGGTGCTCGTCGTGGAGCACCTCGACCCCGAGCCGGACCTCGGCCGCATCGAACGGCTCCTCACGCTCGCGTGGCGATCCGGCGCGACGCCGGTCGTCGTGCTGACGAAGGCGGACCTCGTGCCCGACGCCGAGGTGCTCGCCGCCGACGTCGCGGCGGTGGCGATCGGGGTCACGGTGCACACCGTCAGCGTGCCGCGCGACGAGGGCCTCGACGGGCTGCGGGGCCTGCTCGGGCCGGGTATGACGCTCGTGATGGTCGGCCCGTCGGGCGCCGGCAAGTCCACGCTGGCGAACGCGCTGGCCGGCCGGGACGTCGCGACCACCGGCGAGCGACGGCACGACGGCCGGGGTCGGCACACGACCACGCATCGCGAGCTCATCCGCCTCGCGGACGGCGCGCTCCTCATCGACACGCCGGGCGTGCGCTCCGTCGGGCTGGTCGCCGACGACGACGCGCTCGACCAGGCGTTCGTCGACGTCGCCGCGCTTGCGGCGCGGTGCCGCTTCGCGGACTGCCGGCACGGCACGGAGCCCGGCTGCGCGGTGCAGGAGGCGCTCGAGTCGGGCGAGCTGCCGCAGCGGCGCTACGCCAGCTGGCGCACGCTGCAGCGCGAGGCGCGGTTCCAGGCGCTCCGCGCCGACCTCGGCGCGGCTGCCGCCGAGAAGGCGCGCTGGAAGCAGATCGCCCAGGCGAAGCGGCAGGTGTACCGCGGCGCGGGCGGGCCGCGCCACTGAGCGGCACGAGCTGCCCATCGGCGGCCGGGCCTAGAACGGCGGTACGTCCGGATATCCGGAGGGAGCAGCCCTGGCCGGGGCCTCCGGCGTTGCTGCAGGCGGCGGTGACGGCAGTCTCGGCCAGGTCTCCTCCGGTCGGGTCCAGTACGTGAGGCCGACGGGTGAGCGCCAGCGGACCGAGCCGTCCGGCTCCCGGACGGGCTGCCAGCCCGCCTCGTGCTTGAGGCGGTGGTGCTTGCGGCACAGGCACTGCAGGTTGCAGGCCTCGGTGGCACCGCCGTCCGCCCAGGCCCGGACGTGGTCGACGTCGCAGCGCCGGGCGGCGCGTCGGCAGCCGGGGAAGCGGCACGTGACGTCGCGCGCCTGCACCGCGCGGCGGAGGTCCTCCGGGAGCCGGTACCGGTCCCGACCCACGGACAGCACGGCGCCCGTCTCGGGATGCGTCAGCACCCGCAGGAACGACGGCGCGTCGGCCGCCAGCAGCCTGGCCGTCTCGAGGTCGATCGGTCCGACACCCTCGAGCGTGGCCGGCTCGTCCGATCGGCCCAGGAGGCTCAGCACGGGCACGGTGAGCACCACCTCGGCGCGCACCCCGGCCACCCACGCGGGCAGGCCGCAGGCGTCGCGACCCGCGATGGAGGACCGCAGGGGCTCGTCGGGCGCCGGGCCCGGTTCGGGCGGCTCGCCGAGGCCGGCGTCCCGGGCAGGCGTCGTCGCGCCCACGGCGCCGGGAACCAGGAGCAGGTCGACGAGGACGTCGGCGCGGACCTGCTGGCGGTTGCGGGCCTCGTCGGGGCCCTCGACCGCGGCGGCGACCTGGTCCAGGCGGGCGTCGATCGCCCTCGCCTGGGCGGCCGGGATGAGCGCCGTCAGCCAGCACAGGTCGTCGTCCGCCGGGCTGACGTCGACGCGCCGGTCGGCCAGGTTGGCCCGGCGCTGCTCGTCGCTGCGCGGCACGTGGCGCTCGCGCCAGCCGCGGGCGCAGGCGCGCAGCTGCGGGGCCGTCATCCGCTCCGCCCGGTCCGCCAGGAACTGGTCGGCGCGGGCCAGGACCTCAGCATCCGCCACGGCTCGGAAGACGTCCAGCACGACGTCGACGTGCCAGGCGGAGACGCCGCCCCGGCGGTGCGCTTCGGACAGCCGCGGCAGCGCCTCGAGCCGCGTGAGACGGGCCAGGCGTCGTGCCAGCGTGGCCTCGGGAAGCCTCAGCGCCACCGCCAGCTCGGCCAGCATGCCGCGCGCGCCCCAGCGGCGCCGGTCGCGCTCGTCGCGGTCCCCCGATCGGCGCGCCAGCTCGGCCGCACCCCACAGGTAGCAGGTGACCAGCCGCGCATCGGCGCGCGCCTGCGCGGCGGTCGCGGTCCGGGTGTCGAACGCCACCTGGGCCACCTCGCCGAGCAACGGGTCGCACCACTCGTCGACGACGAGGTCGCCGAAGCGCGTCAGCAGCGCTGTCACCGCGGTGCCGTCCGCGGCGGCGACCGCAGGCGGCGCCGGGACCGGCGCGCCGGTGGGCAGCGGGACACCCGTGACGTCCCACCCGGACCCGACCAGCACCTCCCGCATGCCCCAACTCCACCACCGACCACTGACATCGCCGCAGGTCGTGCCGGCAGCCCAGCCACCGCGAGGGTGGCGGCGGCGCGGCCTGAGCGCGTGGCCGCACGCCGCTCCTGGTGGCGGCCGAGCCCCGGCGCCCCTTGCCGCTCGTGGTGGCGGTCAGGCGCCGGCGCCCCCGCGCCGTTCCTGCTCCTGCCTCCGGCGTGGTTCGGCGTCGTCGCCGGGCGCCTCGGCGCCGCGCGCCTCGGCGCCGTCCAGGCGCGCCGACGCGGCGCTCATCGCGCGGCGGGCGAGCCGGTCGACCTCGCGGAGCGCGGCCGAGCGCTGGTCCGACTGCCAGAGGTTGACCGCGCCGCCCTCGTCCTGCGCGGCCAGCTCGACGATGGCGCGCAGGCGCGCGGCCTGCTGGAGCACGCGAACGCGCTGGGGCGATCCGGCGAGCTCGCGGGGGAGCCGTGCCGTCGGCAGCGCGCCGTCGCGGATGGTGACGATGCGCTCGGCCGCGTCGGGCCGCCAGCGGGCCACGTCGAGCTGCACCAGCGCCTGCGTCGCGAGGACGAGGCCCTCGCGCAGACCGCGCTCGGCGTCGTCCAACGACCCGACCGCCGCCTGGAACGCGGTGCGCCAGTCCTCGACCTCGTGCGTGTGCCACACCACGGTGGCACCCGGCTCCAGCACGGACCCGAACCGGTGGATCTCCGGGACGATCGCCAGGTCCGTGCCCGCCGCGTCGTCGTGGACCAGGACGCACTCGCCGGCCGCCACGGCGTCGCGGGGACCCACGAGCGGGTCGCCCGGGGCGGGCAGCACGGCGGTGACCGCGCCGCGGCCCCCCAGGCCGGCCAGGAGCGCCCCGAGGCCGTCGTAGCGCCCACCCGCGACGCCGTGCGGCTCGTCGTCGCCGACGACGCGTGCGACGTCCGGGGCGCCGCCCTGCAGCCACAGGGCGAGGATCACCGAGCGCGGCAGGTCGAGAGAGGCGGGCACGCCCTCCACGGTACGTGGCACGCCGCGAGGGGAGCGAACACGGGTCCGCGGGGCGTGTCAGCCGACCGCGTGCACCGGGGCCGGCAGCGGCGCGCCCGACATGTCCCGTCGCTGGTCCACCTCGGGGAGCGCGATCGCCTGGCCGCCGGACCCGACGGCACGCGCGGGGGCGGGTCCCACCCAGGCGAGGATCACCGCGTCCTCGCCCCTGAGGAAGCGGTGCGCCCGCACCCCGCCGGTGGCCCGGCCCTTGCCCGGGTAGGCCGCCAGCGGCGTCACCTTCGCGGTCCCCGCCTGGGTCCCGGGCAGCGCCGACGACGAGCCCGCGACGGTGACGACGAGCGCGTCGTCCGCCGCGTGCGGCACCACGTGGAAGGCCACCACGGACGCCCCCGGCGCCAGCTTGATCCCTGCCATGCCGCCGGCGGGCCGGCCCTGCGGCCGCACCGACGCGGCGGGGAAGTGGAGCAGCGAGGCGTCGGACGCGACGAAGACCAGCTCGTCGTCGTCGCCCGCCGCCGCGGCGCCCACCACCTCGTCGCCGTCCCGCAGCGCGACCACCTCCCAGGCGTCCCGGTTGCCGGGCACGTCCCCGGGGGTGACCCGCTTGACCGTGCCCTGCGCCGTGCCGAGCGCGAGCGGGGGAGCCGCCGGGTCGAGCGACGCCAGGGCGACGGCGCGCTCGCCGCGCTCGAGCTGCACCACCTCGCCCACGGGCACGCCGCCGGACAGGGACGGCGCGCCGTCGGTGGGCGGCAGCCCCGGCAGGTCGAGCACGGAGAGCCGCAGCACGCGGCCGCGCGACGTCACCAGGCCCACGTCCGCGCGCGCACTGGTCGCCACGGCCCCCGCCAGCGCGTCGTGCCGGTGCCGGGCGCCGTCGCGCACCACCGGCTCGTCGGACGCCGTGCGCGCGAGCAGCCCGGTCGCCGACAGCAGCACGTGGCACGGCGTGTCGGCGATCTCCAGCGGGGTCGCGGCGGCGCCCGAGCGCGTCGGGGCGGCCGCCGCGGTGGCCGTGCCGCCCGCCGACTCCAGGAGGATGGTGCGGCGCGGCGTGCCGTAGGCGGCCGCCACCTGGGCCATCTCCTCGGAGACCGTGGTACGCAGCAGGTGGTCGTCGGCCAGCAGCGCCTCGAGCGAGGCGATCTCGGCGAGCAGCTCGGCCTGCTCGCGCTCGAGCTCGAGCTTGGAGAACCGCGTGAGGCGCCGCAGCCGCAGCTCGAGGATGTACTCGGCCTGCACCTGCGACAGGTCGAACACCTGCATGAGGCGCGTCCGGGCGCCCTCGGCGTCGTCCGACGCGCGGATGACCTGGATCACCTCGTCGATGTCCAGGATCGCGACGAGCAGGCCCTCGACGAGGTGCAGGCGCTCGCGGCGCCGCGCGAGCCGGAACGCCGAGCGTCGTCGCACCACGGTGAGCCGGTGCTCCACCCACACCGCCAGCAGCTCGCGCAGGCCCAGCGTGCGCGGCTGGCCGTCGACGAGAGCGACGTTGTTCATCGCGAAGGAGTCCTCGAGCGGCGTCGTCCGGTACAGCTGCTCGAGCACCGCCTCGGGGTCGAACCCCGACTTCACCTCGACGATGATCCGCAGGCCGTGCGTGCCGTCCGTGAGGTCCACCGCGTCGGAGATCCCCGAGATCTTCTTCGTCTTGACGCCCTCGGAGATCTTCTCGATGACCTTCTCGGGTCCGACGCCGAAGGGCAGCTCGGTGATGACGATGCCCTTGCGCTTGGCGGTGACGTTCTCGATCCGCGAGGTCGCGCGGGTGCGGAACTGGCCGCGTCCGGTGCGGTAGGCGTCGCGCACGCCCTCGAGCCCGACGATCTTGCCGCCGCCCGGCAGGTCCGGCCCGGGGACGAACCGCATGAGGTCCTCGAGCGTCGCGTCCGGGTGCATGACGAGGTGGCGCGCGGCCGAGACGACCTCGACGAGGTTGTGCGGCGCCATGTTGGTCGCCATGCCCACGGCGATGCCGGACGCCCCGTTGACCAGCAGGTTCGGGATCGCCGCGGGCAGCACCGACGGCTGCATGAGCTTGTTGTCGTAGTTCGGCACCAGGTCGACGACGTCCTCGTCGACCCCCTGCGTCATCGCCATCGCCGCGGGGGCCAGCCGCGCCTCGGTGTAGCGCGAAGCCGCCGGCCCCGCGTCGAGCGAGCCGAAGTTGCCGTGCCCGTCGACGAGCGGCAGTCGCAGCGAGAACGGCTGGGCGAGCCGCACCATGGCGTCGTAGATCGCGGAGTCGCCGTGCGGGTGGAGCTTGCCCATGACGTCGCCGACGACGCGCGCGCTCTTGACGTAGCCGCGGTCGGGGCGCAGCCCCATCTCACCCATCTGGAACAGGATCCGGCGCTGCACGGGCTTGAGCCCGTCCCGGGCGTCGGGCAGCGCCCGCGCGTAGATGACCGAGTACGCGTACTCGAGGTACGACCCCTCCATCTCCGACGTGACGTCGATGTCGACGATCTTCTCGACGAGGTCGTCGGGCGGGAGGGAAGGGCTGGGGCGGCGCGCCATGCGGGCGGGACTCCTGGGGTGGGGCGACGTGACCGGGCCATTGTCCCCGGCTCGGCCGTGGCCCCGGCGACGGCGCGCGGCCGGGGCTCTAGCCTGTCGGCATGGTCGAGCCCACCGGGGCCGGCGCTCCGGCCGCCCCCGGGTACCCCGCGGCGTGGGAGGCCGACGTGGTGCTCCACGACGGCACGACGACGCGCGTGCGGCCCATCCGCGCCTCGGACGCGGACGCGCTGCAGGCGTTCCACGTGGCGCAGTCGGAGCGCTCGACGTACCTGCGCTTCTTCCACCAGGTCGACCGCCTGCCGCCGCGCGACCTGGAGCACCTCGTCGCCGTCGACCAACGGGACCGGGTGGCGCTCGTCGCCGTCGCGGGGACCGCGGAGCGGATCATCGGCGTGGCGCGGTTCGACCGCGTCGACGGCGACACCGCCGAGGTGGCGTTCAACGTCGCCGACGCACACCAGGGCAAGGGGCTGGGCTCGGTGCTGCTCGAGCACCTGGCGGCCGCGGCGCGCGAGCGGGGGGTCCGTCGGTTCGTCGCGGAGGTGCTGCCCGCCAACGGCCGGATGCTCGGGGTGTTCCGCGACGCGGGCTACGAGGTGCACCAGCGCACCGAGGAGGGTGTCGTCGCGGTGTCGTTCGACATCGACCCGACCGACCGCTCGGTCGAGGTGATGGCCGACCGGGAGCACACGGCCGAGGCCCGGTCGATGCGCGCGCTCTTCGAGGCCCGGTCGGTGCTCGTCGTCGGCCCCGGTGCGGACGGCCGGCCCCTGCACGCGGCGATGGTGCGGCGCGTGTGCCGGTCGCTGGCGGCGGAGGCCGTCGCGGGCGGGGTGGCGGTCCACACCGTGGGGCTCGACGGCGACGACGTGCCGGGCGTGCTCGTGTGGGACGAGCCGGCGGACGTGCCCGGGCCGGTCGACGTCGCGGTGCTGGCGGGCGAGGCCGAGGAGGTCGTGTCCCTCGTCGGCTCGCTCGGTGCGCTGGGCGTGCGCACGGTCGTGGTGCTCTCCGGCGGGTTCGCCGAGGAGGGGCCGGTCGGCCTGGAGCGGCAGCGGCGCCTGCTGCGCGCCGCGCACGGCGCGGGCATGCGGCTCGTCGGGCCCTCGTCGTACGGCGTGGTCGCCACCGGGCCGGACCACGTGCTCGACCTCTCGCTCGCCGAACGCGTGCCCGCGCGCGGGCCGGTCGGGCTCTTCTGCCAGTCCGCACCCTTCGCGCTCCCGCTCCTGGCGGCGCTCGAGCGGCGCGGGCTGGGGCTGTCCCAGTTCGTGTCCGCCGGCCATCGCGCGGACGTCTCGGGCAACGACCTCATGCAGTTCTGGGCGGACGACGAGCGCACGGCGGCGGTCGGGCTCTACATGGAGTCGATCGGCAACCCTCGCAAGTTCTCCCGCGTGGCCCGGCGCCTCGCGGCCCGCAAGCCGGTGGTCGTCGTCACCGCGGGCGGCGGGACCGGGGCAGTGGTGCCGCCCGGGCACGCCGTGCGCGCGACCCGCGCCCCCGGCCGGGCGTTCGCGGAGGTGCTGCGCCAGTCGGGCGTGGTCCGCGTGGAGAACACCCACCAGCTGCTCGACGTGCTCCAGCTGGTGACGAGCCAGCCGCTGCCCGTGGGCCGGCACGTGGCGATCCTCTCGTCGTCGCAGTCGGTGGGCACGCTCGTCGCGGCGCTGCTGCGCGCGCAGGGGCTGGAGACGGACGTCCTGGAGGTGGTCGCCGAGGACGCGCCCGCGACGCGGCTGCGACAGGCCGTCGCCGCGGTGTACCAGGCGCCGGGGGTGGGCGCGGTGGTGGCCGTGAGCACGCCCGTGCTGGGAGGCACCGACCGGGCCGTCGCGCACGCCGTCGCCGCGGCCGCGGCGGCCACCGGGCGGCCGACGGTCGCGGTGATGACGGGCCTGCACGGTCTGACGCCGGAGCTGACCGCGCCCGACGCCACGGGCGTCGACCGGACCGTGCCCGCGTACTCGACCCCGGCGGACGCGGCACTCGCGCTGGGCCACACGGTCGGCTACGCCGTGTGGCGGGCGGCGGACCGGGGGCGCCCGCTCCACCCCGCGGACGTGGACCTGCGGGCGGCGCGGCGCCTCGCGGAGGCCCGGCTGGGCTCGGTCGAGCCGGCCGAGCCGGCCGAACCCGTCGAGCCGGCCGAACCCGTCGAGCTCGACGCCGCGGCGACCGCGGCGCTGCTGGCCACGGTCGGCATCGCTGTGCTGCCGTCGTCGGACGTCCACGACGCCGACGAGGCGGCGGCGGCCGCGGCGGCGCTCGGCTACCCCGTGGCGCTCAAGACGACCGCACCTGCGCTGCGCCACCGGGCCGACCTGGGTGGTGTGCGGCTCGACGTGGCCGACGAGGAGGGCCTGCGCGCCGCCGTGGCTCAGGTGCTCGCGGCGGCGGTCGGGTACGACCCGGGCCCGGGGACGGCACCGTTGCAGGTGCAGACGATGGCCGAGAAGGGCGTCGCGTGCGTGCTCCGCTCGAGCGAGGACCCGCTGTTCGGTCCGGTCCTCGCGTTCGGCCTCGGGGGCGATGCGACCGACCTGCTCGACGACGTCGCATACGGCGTGCCGCCCCTCACCGACGCCGACGTGGCGGCGCTCGTGCGCGAGCCCCGGGCCGCGGTGCGGCTCGTCGGCTACCGCGGCCTGCCCGCGGCGGACGTGCCCGCGCTGGAACGGCTCGTCGCCCGGGTCGCCGTGCTCGCCGACGGCCTGCCGGAGCTCCGCTCGCTCGAGCTCAATCCCGTGGTGGTCGCGGCCGGCGGCGTCGCCGTGCTGGGGGCGCGTGCGACGCTGGCGCCCGCGGACCGTGCCGACGCGACGCGCCGGCTGTCGCGCACGTGAGCCCGGGCGGCCGGGAGACGCCGGCACCGGCGGGACGGGCCGGATGGGAGGATGGACGGGTGCCGCTGATCGCCGAACTGCACCGTGACCTCGACCGTGCCGGCTACTACCCGGAGCTCGTTGCGGACGTCCTCGACGTCGCGCTCGCCGACGAGCCCGTGGTCGCGCACCTCGTGCAGCCCGAGACGACGTTCGACGCCTCGGAGGTGCGCCGCCACGTCACCGTGCTGGTGCTCACGCCCACGCGGCTCGTCGTGGCGCACGTCGACGACCACCCGGCGGACCGGGAGCACCCCTCGGCGTCGGCCGCGGCCACCACGGAGGCGGTGCCGCTGCGCGAGGTTCGTTCGGTGGCGCTCACGCACGTGGTCTCGGACCCGCAGCGGCACCACGCCGGAGACGGTCCGGTGGAGGTGACGCTCGCGCTCGGCTGGGGCTCCGTGAGCCGGATCGACCTCGAGCCCGCGGGCTGCGACGACCCGCAGTGCGACGCCGACCACGGCATGACGGGCACGCTGTCGCCCGACGACGTCGTCGTCCGCGTCAGCGCCGCCGCTGAGGGCAAGCAGGCCGTGCGGGCGGCGGTCGCGTTCGCCCGGCGGCTGTCGGCCGCCACCACCGGTCGATGACCGGGTTCGTCGACGGCCTGGTCCGGCCCGGCTCGGCCGAGCCGTGGGTCGGGCAGGTGCTGCCGGCCGTTGCCGGAGCCGTCGGCGCGGACGTCGCGGGGGCCGCCGAGGCGCTGAGCGTGCTCGGGCTGCCGCGCGCGGACCGGGTCTGCGTGGTCCTCGTCGACGGCCTGGGCCACACCAACCTCGCGGAGCGGGCCGGTCACGCGCCCTTCCTGCGCGGCCTGCTCGGCGGCACCCACCCGCTCACGACGACGTTCCCGTCGACCACCGCGACCGCGATGGGGAGCTTCGGCACGGGCCTGCGGCCGGGCCAGACCGGCATGCTGGGCTACACCGTGCGCGACCCGGGCACGGGCCGCCTGGGCACGATGGTGTCCTGGACGGACCTGCCCGACCCCGCCGTGTGGCAGCCCGCGCCGAGCGTGCCGGAGCTCATGATCGCCGCCGGCGTGCCGGTGACGAGCGTCGGCCCGACGAGGTTCGCCGGCTCGGGGCTCACGCGCGCCGCGCTGCGCGGGCCGGCCTACCGGGGTGCCGACACGAGCGACGACCGCGTCAATGCGGTCGTCGACGCGCTGCGCCGGCCGGGCGTCGCCTACCTGTACTGGGGCGAGGCCGACCGGACCGGGCACCGGTTCGGCTGGCAGTCGTGGCAGTGGGGCGACGTGCTGGCCGCCGTCGACGGCGCCCTGGCCGCCCTCGCGCGGCGGCTGCCGCGCGGCACCGTCCTCGCGGTGACCGCCGACCACGGCATGGTGGACCACGACCCGTCGCAGCGCTGGGACGCGGCGACCGACCCGGTGCTCTCCCGCGAGGTCGAGCTCGTCGCGGGGGAGCCCCGTGCGCTGCACGTCCACCTGGTGCCCGGCGCCGACGCGGACGCGGCCCGGGACCGGTGGCAGGACCGCCTGGGGGACGCCGCCGTGGTCGCCACGCGCGCGCAGGCCGTGGCGCACGGGTGGTTCGGGCCGGTGCGCGAGGCGATGGTTCCCGTGGTCGGCGACCTCGTCGTCGCCATGCGCGGCCGCGCCACGGTGGTGGACTCACTTTCCCAGACCCCGGAGGCGATCGCCCTGGTGGGCGTGCACGGCTCGCTTACCCCGGCCGAGATGATGGTGCCGTGGCTGGTCACGCTGACGTGAGGATGTGACGGTGTCCGAGCTGGTGTTCTTCTCCGGGACCATGGACAGCGGCAAGTCCACGCTCGCCCTGCAGACCGCGCACAACCACGCCGCGCGCGGCCGCGACGGTCTCCTCTTCACGCGCCAGGACCGCGCGGGCCGGGCGGTCATCTCGTCGCGCCTCGGGCTCGAGCAGCCCGCCCTCGAGGTGGGCGACGGAACGGACTTCTGGGCCGAGGTGATCGACCGCCGCCTGCACGGCGAGCCCGTCGACTACGTCGTGGCCGACGAGGCGCAGTTCTACACGGCCACCCAGGTGGACCAGCTGGCGCGGGTCGTCGACGAGCTCGGGGTCGACGTCTACGCGTTCGGCATCACCACCGACTTCCGCGCCCGGCTCTTCCCCGGCTCCGCCCGGCTCGTGGAGCTCGCGGACCGGGTCGAGGTGCTCCAGGTGAAGTCCCTGTGCTGGTGCGGCGCTGCGGCGACCCACCAGGCGCGTACGGTCGACGGCCAGATGGTCGTCGAGGGCGAGCAGGTCGTCGTGGGCGACACGGTGGCCGGGGCGAAGATCGCCTACGAGGTGCTGTGCCGGCGCCACCACATGCGGCACATGACGCAGGCCGTGGCCCGGGCGCAGTCGCTCGAGCCGCAGACGCTGCAGGCCGCCGTCGACGGCGCCGAGGGTGCCGCAGACTAGGCCGACGTCGTCGGCCGCCGCTCGTCGGTCCTGCGCCGGCGGCTGCTCCGGCGGCTGCGGCTACTCCGGCTTGGCGCCGAAGACGATCTCGTCCCAGCTGGGCACCTTGGCACGACCGCGGCGCGTCCGTGGCCGCTCGTCGGCGGGCGCCGGCACGTGCGCGGGCTCGACCGCCCCCGGGGCGACGGGCACGGGCTCGGGCGTCGGCGCGGGCACGACGACAGGACGGCGCTGGTCGCGGCCCTCGTCGCGCGGTGCGTGCCGTTGGCCGCCACGCAGGTCGCCACGCAGGTCGCCACGCAGGTCGCCGTCAGGCAGGTCGTCCGGCACGTCGTCGTGCGGAGCCACGGCGACGGGGCGCGGGTAGACGCGCGCCTGCGCGTGCGGCTCGGCGTCCACGGGGTGCGCGCCCGGCGCGTCGACCCCGAGGTCGAAGGCGTGCTGCGGGCCGAAGCCCTCGAACGCCTCGCCGTCGTCCTCGACGTCGACGGGCTGGCGGTGGCCCCGGCGCGCGGAGAGCGCGTCGAGCATCGCGCTGGTCGGGTCGACCGGCTCCGGCTCGGGCTGGGTGGCGTGCGGGGCCAGCGTCACGTCGAACACGACGTCGCGCACGGCGGCCAGGTGCCGACGCGCCACGGGCTCGTCGAGCTCGGTCTCGGACAGCCAGCGGGCCTCGTCGTCGGACGCCGTGAGCACCCGGCCGGACGTGTCGAACGCCCACTGCGCCTCGTGCGGCTCACCGGCCACCTCGAAGCGCGCGAGCACGGACCACGGCAGCGACCCTTCGCGCGCCGCGTCCCACGACAGGCTGCCGACGTCGACGCCGCGGGCGGCGAGCCGGTCCGTGACCAGGTCTCCCAGCGTGGGGGCCCCGGCCTCGCGCCGCACCGGGTTCTGGCGCGCGAGCTCCGCGACGTACTCGCGCTCGGCAATGACCGGGCCCTCGTAGCGGCGCACGGCGACGAGCGGCAGGCCCGCGGAGTCCGCGACCTCCTGCGCCGTGGCGCCGGCGCGGATGCGGGCCTGGATCTCGCGCGGCGACATCGCGCTGGCCTGCTCGGCGCGCAGCTGCTCCAGCTGGGGACGGTCACGGCGCACCGCGGCGCGCAGCGGCTCGTCGATCCGCAGCCGGTACTGCTGGCCGTCGGAGGTGGCCAGGATCAGGTGCTCGCCGTCGTCGTGCAGACCCACCAGCTCGACCTCGCCCATGGAGCCTCCCTTCGCGGTGTCCAGGTTCTCACCCGATCGGGCGTGGGACGTGCACCTCGGCCCGGTGTGGCGTGGGGCAGCCGGGGGCCGGAGCGCCGCGGGGGGAGGGGCGGGAAGGAGACGTGGGGAGGGACGTGGGGGAGGATGGGCCGCGTGACGACCGTGGATGTAGACGTGGCGGACCTGATGGCGGTCGCCGAGCGGGTGGCGCGCGAGGCGGGCACGCTGGTGTCGCAGGGGCGGCCCGACCGGGTGACGGTCGCGGCGACCAAGTCGAGCCCGCAGGACGTCGTCACGGCGATGGACTACGCGTCCGAGGAGCTGGTGCGGCGCCGGCTGGCCGAGCTGCGGCCCGACGACGGCGTGCTGGGGGAGGAGCGCGGCTTCGTGGCGGGCGGCAGCGGCGTCACGTGGGTGGTCGACCCGATCGACGGGACCGTCAACTACCTCTACGGGCAGCCGGCCTACGCGGTGTCGGTCGCCGCGGTCGCCGCGGCGGACACCGGGGCGCCCGACCCGCTGACGTGGACCGTCCTGGCCTCGTGCGTGCACGCGCCGTCGCTCGGCCTCACGTACACGGCCGCGCGCGGCCGCGGCGCGTTCCGCGACGGTGTGCGCCTGACGATGGGCCCGGGGCCGGACGACCTGGCGGGCTGCCTGCTCGGCACCGGTTTCGGCTACCTGGAGCGCCGCCGGGCCGCGCAGGGGCGCGTCGTGGCGGCGCTGCTGCCGCGGGTGCGCGACATCCGCCGCATCGGCTCGGCCGCGGTGGACCTGTGCTCGGTCGCGGCGGGAGCGCTCGACGCGCACTACGAGCGTGGTCTGCAGCCGTGGGACCTGGCGGGGGCGTCGCTCGTCGTGACCGAGGCCGGCGGGGTGGTCGCCGGCCTGCGCGGCCGGCCCGCCAGCGACGCGATGACCGTGGCCGGCCCGGCCGCCGTGGTGGCGCGTCTGACGGCCCTCCTCGAGGAGCTCGGCGCAGATTCCGACGCCTGAGCGCACGCCCGGTGGACACCTGCCGGGCCGTCGTTCGCGCTCCCCGGCGACATGGTGCACAATCCCTCCGCGCAGTGCGCCGGAGCCGGGAACAAAACCCCACCCGCGGCGCTTGAGCACCCGTACCACCCAAGACCAGACACGGAATGCGAGCCCCCATGGCGACCGACTACGACGCACCGCGCAAGCTCGAGGAAGACCTCACCGAGGACTCCCTCCAGGAGCTGCAGGCTCGCCGCTCGGACAAGAACTCGGGTGTGGTGGACGAGGACGAGACCGAGGCGGCCGAAGGCTTCGAGCTGCCGGGCGCCGACCTGTCCGGCGAGGAGCTGTCGGTGCGGGTCCTGCCGCGGCAGGCCGACGAGTTCACCTGCTCCCGCTGCTTCCTGGTGCACCACCGCAGCCAGCTGGCGTACGAGCGCGACGGCCAGCCCGTCTGCACGGAGTGCGCGGCCTGACGCCCCGCACCCCCAGCGCGGCCGGTTCCCCCGCGGGAGCCGGCCGTTGTCGTGCCCGGGCCTCAGGCCGCCGAGGTGGCCTCGGCGAGCGCCGCCACGAAGGCGTGCGGGAGGCGGGTGGACACGATCCAGTAGGGCGTCGGGTCCTGCGGGTCGACGACCTCCAGCCGCACGCCCGAGTGGATCCAGCCGCGCAGGCACACGTAGGCGCGCGCGTCGAGGTCCGGGCCGAGCGCCTCGCGCAGCGCCTCGCCGACGAGTGGGGTGGCGCCGCCGAGCAGGGACAACGGGATGTGCGCCGACCCCGCCCGCAGCTCGCCGTCCACGATCTGGACGCGCGGCGTCAGCGCCGCGGCGACCACGAGCGCCAGCAGCACCCCCGCGGCACCCACGGCCCACGCCAGGGCGACGTTGATCGGGAACAGCACCAGTCCGACGAGCGCGCCCAGCCCCGCCGCGACGAGCCACCCGGTGGGACCTGGCCACAGGCGCTCGTGAAAGCCCTCGTTCACGGGCGCAAGCATCGCATCGCCGGGGATCGGCGTGAACCCGGCCGGCAGCAGGTAGGGTCGGCCACCGTGACCGAGCCCAGCATCGAGGTGCTCATCCGGCGCCTCGACCCCGAGCTCCCGCTCCCCGCCTACGCGCACCCCGGCGACGCGGGCGCCGACCTCGTCACCCGCGTCGACGTGACGATCGCGCCCGGCGAGCGCGTGACGGTCCCGACGGGCGTCGCGATCGCCCTGCCGGACGGCTTCGCGGCGTTCGTGCACCCGCGCTCGGGCCTGGCGGCGCGGCACGGCCTGACGATCGTCAACGCCCCCGGCACCGTGGACGCCGGCTACCGCGGCGAGATCGCCGTCACGCTGCTCAACACGGACGCCGCCGAGGCGGTCGTGCTGCACCGGGGCGACCGCGTCGCCCAGCTCGTCGTGCAGCGTGTGGAACGGGCGCGGTTCGTCGAAGCCGAGCGGCTGCCCGGCTCGCACCGGGGCGACGGCGGCTTCGGCTCGAGCGGCGGCTGGTCCGCACCCCTCCCGCCGACGAGCGACACTGGACACTGACGCACACCGCGTGACGGATGCGTGCCGAGCACGCCAGGAGGAGACGAAGCATCGTGGCCCTGTTCCGGCGTGGCGCCAAGAACGCCACCACCGACGACGTGGCACCCGACGAGACCGCACCCGTCACCGACGGGACCGAGCCGGGACCGTCGGACGAACCCGAGACGGCCCGCCCCGGCGGCCCGTGGGACGTCGAGGACGACGCACCCGACCTTGCCCGGGTGGACCTGGGCGCCGTGCGCATCCCCGGCCTCCAGGGGATGGAGCTGCGGATGGAGGTGGACCAGGGGTCGGGCGTCATCACCGGCGTGTCGATCTCGCTCGACGAGTCGATGCTCCAGGTCCAGGCGTTCGCGGCGCCGCGCAGCGAGGGGATCTGGGACGAGATCCGCGGCGAGATCGCGCAGTCGATCGGCCAGCAGGGCGGGACCGTCGACGACCTGCCGGGCCCGTTCGGCCGGGAGCTGCTCGCGCGGATGCCCGTCCGCACGCCCGAGGGCCGCACGGGCCATCGCCCCGCGCGGTTCATCGGCGCCGACGGCCCCCGCTGGTTCCTGCGCGGCGTCATGACGGGCAAGGCCGCGGTGGAGCCCGCCGCCGCGGAACGGTTGGAGCAGGTGTTCGCGCAGATCGTCGTCGTGCGCGGCACCGAGGCCCGCCCCCCGCGCGACCTGCTGGCCCTGCGTCTGCCCGGCGACGCACCCGTCATCGGCACGGTGGACCCGGACGAACGCCCGGAGCCCGACTTCGACCCGCTCGCGCGTGGTCCCGAGATCACGGAGATCCGTTGACCATGGGCTTCAAGCAGCGGCTGCACCAGGTGCTGGCGTCGCGCGCCGAGATCGAGGCCGACGAGGAGCGCGAGCAGTCCGCGCGCGCCGTGGGGTGCACCCCCGTCGCGGACCTGCGGGACCGCTCGCGCGTCACCGTCTCTGGCGTGCTGCGCTCCGTGACCCTGCGTCCCCGCGAGGGCGTGCCCGCGCTCGAGGCGGAGCTGTACGACGGCAGCGGCTCGCTGGAGCTCGTGTGGCTGGGCCGGCGCGAGATCCACGGCGTCGAGCCCGGCCGGCGGCTGCGCGCCGAGGGTCTCGTCTGCGACGTCGACGGGCGCCGCACGGTGTTCAACCCCCGCTACGAGCTGACGCCGCGCCCCGGTGAGTGACGCCCAGGGCGCCGACGCCCCGCTTCCGGTGGACGAGCCGACGCCTGGCGGCGGCCGCGGCCTGCGGGCCCTGACGGGTCAGGAGTTCTCCGCGTCCGACGCGATCGGCGGCTGGCGTGGCGCCGCCGAGTCCGTGGCGCCCGGCGTGCTCTTCGTGGCGGTCTACCTGGTCGCCGGCCAGCGCATGGTGCCGGCGCTCGTGGCCTCGCTCGGCGCGGCGCTGGCTGCCG
>JAJYTJ010000241.1 GCA_021793115.1 Actinomycetes bacterium
CGTCGTGCCGCGCGGTGACGGGGACCCGGCCCCGGTGGCGGCGCCCGGCCTGCGCTGGGCCGCGCTGCGGGAAGCGGGCGCGGACCTGCCGGCGCGGGACGCCGGCCTGGCGACGATGGCCGTGGCGCTCGACGAGTGGCACGGCCGCCACCCGCGCTGCCCGCGGTGCGGCGCGCCGACCGTGCCGGCGCAGGCGGGCTGGATCCGGGTGTGCACCGCCGACGGCTCCGAGCACTACCCGCGCACCGACCCCGCGATCATCGTCGCAGTGGTCGACGACGACGACCGTCTCCTGCTCGGCCACAACGCCGCCTGGCCGGCGGGCCGCTACTCGACCCTCGCGGGCTTCGTCGAGGCGGGGGAGTCGGCCGAGCACGCCGTGGCCCGCGAGGTGGCGGAGGAGACCGGCATCGTGGTCGACCGCGTCGACTACCGCGGCAGCCAGCCGTGGCCGTTCCCGGCGTCGCTCATGCTGGCCTACCGCGCGCACGCCGCCTCGACGTTCGTGCGCGTCGACGGTGTGGAGGTGACCGAGGCGCGCTGGTTCACGCGGGCCGAGCTGGAGGCGGCGACGCGGACCGGCGACGTGCTGCTGCCGATGCGGACGTCGGTGGCGTACGCGCTGGTCACCGACTGGTTCGGGGCTCCGCTGCCCACCCGCTGGTGACTCGCCTCGAGATCGCGACGCCCGCCGGCCCGGCGTGGGCGGACGTCGACCGGCCCGCCGGCGAGCCGGTCGGGGCGTTCCTCGTGGGCCACGGTGCCGGCGGCGGGGTCGACGCCCTGGACGTGCTGGCGGCCCGCGACGGCGCACTCGCGGTCGGCTACCTCGTGGCGCGCATCACCCAGCCGTACCGCGTGGCGGGGCGCCGCATGCCTCCCGCGGCGCCGCGGCTGGACGAGGCGTGGCTCGCCGTGAGCGCCGCGCTGGCCGAGCGGTTCGGCCCGTTGCCGGCCGTGCACGGCGGCCGGTCGAGCGGAGCGCGCGTGGCGTGCCGCACCGCCGCGGCGAGCGGGGCGGTGGCCGTGGTCGCCCTCGCCTTCCCGCTGCACCCGCCCGGCCGGCCCGAGCGCAGCAGGCTCGCCGAGCTGGACGCGCCGACGGTGCCGGTGCTGGTGGTGCAGGGCGGCCGTGACCCCTTCGGCATGCCGCCGCCGGCGGCGCACCGCCGGGTCGTCGTCGTCCCGGGTGCCACGCATGCCCTGGCGACGGACCTGCCGGCTGTCACGGCCGCGGTGCGCGACTTCCTGGCTGGGCGCGCCGCCCCGCCGCGGTAGCCGCTCAGCGCGCGAGCCGTGCCTGCACCTGCGCGAGCGACGGGTTGGTGGCCGCCGAGCCGTCCGGGAACACGACGGTCGGCACGGTCCGGTTGCCCCCGTTGACCGACTCGACGAACGCCGCGGCCTCCGGCACCCGCTCGACGTCGACCTCGTCGTACCCGATCCCCGCGGAGTCCAGCTGCGACTTCAGGCGGCGGCAGTAGCCGCACCAGGTGGTGGTGTACATCGTCAGCGTCGCGTCGCTCATCGGGTCCCTCGTCGGTCGTGCGTCCGCGGGCGGTCCGGGGCCGCCCGCACCGGTGCGCAACGTCCGAGGCTCGCGCGCGATTCCCGGTGGCCGGCGACGGGCCCACCGCCGGCCCGGCGCGGGGCCCGCGCTGTCGGCGGGGCCTGCGAGGATGTCGACGATGTCCGCCGACGCCCTCCTCGACGCGCTCGACCCCGAGCAGCGCGCCGTCGCCACCGCCCTGCAGGGGCCGGTGTGCGTGCTCGCAGGCGCCGGCACGGGCAAGACGAGGGCGATCACCCACCGGATCGCCTACGGCGTGCGCACCGGCGTGTACACGCCCACCAGCGTGCTCGCCGTGACGTTCACGGCGCGCGCCGCGGGGGAGATGCGGGTGCGGCTGCGTGGCCTCGGGGTGAGCGGCGTGCAGGCCCGCACGTTCCACGCCGCGGCGCTGCGGCAGCTGGGCTTCTTCTGGCCCAAGGTCGTCGGCGGCGCGCCGCCGCGGCTGCTGGAGCAGAAGGCACCGCTGGTCGCCGAGGCCGCCCGCCGCGTCGGGCTCGCGGTCGACCGCATCGCCGTGCGCGACCTGGCGGGCGAGCTGGAATGGGCGAAGGTCAGCCTGGTCCCGGCGGACGACTACCCGGCCGCGGTCGCCGCGGCGGCCCGGCCCGCGCCGGGGGGATTCGCGCCGCAGGAGGTCGCCCGGCTCATGGCGTCGTACGAGGACGTCAAGAACGAGCGCGGCGTCATCGACTTCGAGGACGTGCTGCTGCTCACCGCGGCGATGATCGCGCAGCGCCGGGACGTGGCCGACGAGGTGCGCCGGCAGTACCGGCACTTCGTGGTGGACGAGTACCAGGACGTCAGCCCGCTCCAGCAGTACCTGCTCGACCAGTGGCTCGGCGGCCGCCACGAGCTGTGCGTGGTGGGCGACCCGAACCAGACGATCTACTCGTTCACCGGCGCCAGCCCGGAGCACCTGCTCGGCTTCGCGCGCACGCACCCTGGCGCCACCCAGGTCAGGCTCGTGCGGGACTACCGCTCCACGGCGCAGGTGGTCACGCTGGCCAACCGCCTGCTCGTCGCGGGGCGCCGCCGCGGCGAGCCGACCCCCCTGCAGCTCGTCGCGCAGCGCCCGGACGGGCCGCCCGTCCGGTGGACCGCGTACGACGACGACGAGGCCGAGGCCGCCGGGATCGCCGCGCGCGCGGCGCGGCTCGTGGCCGACGGCACGCGGCCCAGCCAGATCGCCGTGCTCTACCGCACCAACGTCCAGGGGGAGGCGTTCGAGGAGGCCCTGGCCGCGGCGGGCGTCGGCTACCAGGTGCGGGGCGGCGAGCGGTTCTTCGCCCGGCGCGACGTCCGCGACGCGATCGTCCTGCTGCGCGGCGCGGTCCGCTCTGCCGACCCCGGCACACCGATGCCCGAGCACACGCGGGACGTGCTGAGCACCGTGGGGTGGGCGCCGCAGCCGCCGGCGCCGCGAGGCGCCGCACGCGAGCGGTGGGACGCCATGCAGGCGCTCGTCTCGCTGGCCGACGACCTGGCGGCCGCGGGCGCCGCGGGCCTGGCGGACCTCGTGGCCGAGCTCGGCGAGCGCGCGTCGGCGCAGCACGCGCCGGTGGTGGAAGGCGTCACGCTCGCGTCGCTGCACGCCGCCAAGGGCCTGGAGTGGGACGTCGTCTTCCTGGCGGGCCTGTCGGAGGGGCTGCTGCCCATCTCGCTCGCCGAGACCGCCGCGGCGCTCGACGAGGAGCGCCGGCTCCTCTACGTCGGCGTGACGCGGGCGCGCGAGCGGCTGGAGCTGTCGTACGCGCGGGCGCGCACGCCCGGCGCGCGGGCCACGCGCAAGGTCTCCCGGTTCCTCGACGGGCTGTGGCCGTCGGCCGGTGGCGGCCGCGCGGCCGCGGGCGACGGGGGTGGCGCCCGGGCCGCGGCCGACCCCGAGCTGCTGGCGCGCCTGCGGCAGTGGCGCGCGGACGAGGCGCGCCGCGTGGACCGTCCCGCCTACACGGTGCTCACCGACCGGGCCCTGGAGGAGCTCGCCGCGCTGCGACCCGGGTCCATCGCGGAGCTGGCCCGCGTCCGGGGGGTCGGCCCGGTCAAGCTCGACGCCTACGGGCAGGCCCTGCTGGGGCTCGTCGGACGCGGCTGACGGCACGCGCCGAACTCCGACCGGAAATGCCGTTGCCGGCCGCCGCCACGCCCCCTACGGTGGACGAGTCCTTGCACCGGGGCGCGCCGACGAGGCGCGGGCCCGCACACGAGAGGGGGTGCAGACCGACGTGATGACGATCCTCACGACGCGCGTGACGGCCTCTGCGCACCCTCTCGCGGCCACCGATGCGGCCTTCCAGGGGCGTGCTGTGCTCGTCGACCGTTCCCGTGCCCAGCGTCAGGGGCGTGCTGTGCCCGTCGCCGGCACCGGCACGTCGACCGGCCTGGGCCTCGCCCTCGACCGCACCCCGATCCCTCGCGGGACACCCATGAACTGACGACGAGTCTCGTCGAAGGCCGTGGATCCCGCACCGGGTCCGCGGCCTTCCTGTTTCTCCGGAGACCACCGGTGAGCGCAGGGCCGCGGACCGCACCACCCGCTCACCAGCAAGGACTCCAGGAGGAATCGTGCAGCTCACGACGCTGCTCGACACCGTGTACCAGGGCGTCTCCACCACCGGCGCCGACGACTTCGACCGCCTGGTCGCCGACCTCATCCCGTGCCGCACGCACGACCCGGAGCTGTGGTTCGCCGAGCACACGGCGCAGGTCGAGCAGGCCAAGGCCCTGTGCCGTACGTGCCCCGTGCGCGCGGGGTGCCTGGCCGGTGCGATCGACCGTGCCGAGCCGTGGGGCGTGTGGGGCGGCGAGGTGTTCGTCGCCGGCCAGGTGGTCGCGACGAAGCGCGGCCGTGGCCGCCCACGCAAGGACGCGGT
>JAJYTJ010000242.1 GCA_021793115.1 Actinomycetes bacterium
CCTGCGCCCACGCGAGCCGCGTCACGGTGAGGGGGTTGACGCTGTCGGCGACCACGTGGTGCCCGGCGGCGAGCATGTCACGTGCCAGCGCGTACGCGACGCGATAGCCCGCGTCGGGCGCTGCCTGCCATCCGCCCGCGGCCTCGACGAGGCCGGACGCTGCGAGCGCGGCCTCGATGGTGTCGATCCGCAGGTGGACCGCGTCCAAGCGGGCGGCGACCTCGTGTGCCAGTGTCGTCTTGCCGGAGCCCGGCAGCCCTGCCAGCGCGACGAGCACGGGGCGGCCGCCGGCCGAGTCGCGTGCGTCGATCACGCGGCCAACGTACGGGACTGCGCCGTCGTCCGGGCGGGGCGGGGGCGGGTCTCCAGCTGGCACGCCGCCACATGGGTGCGGCTTCATCTCGTCAGCAGCCCGAGGAGGGCTTCCGGAGGGCCCTCACCGCGGCGAGGGCTCGGGGCCGGTGGACGGGTATCGAGGAGATTCCCGTCTCCGGGGCGTGATGGGACACAAGAGATCCTTCCGGTGTCGGCGGGGCGCCTACTCGTCCCGGCGGGGCGCTCATCTGTGCCGCCGAGGCGTTCACTCGTGCCGGCGGGACGTTCACTCGTGCCGCCGGGATGTTCACTCGTGCCGGCGACGCGCTCGCTCGTGCCGGTGGAGGTTCGCTGTTGCCGACGGTGCACGTCGAACGGGGCCCACGCGTCATCCGGCGGGCCCGGCGGGTCGCCGGTGGCGGCCGGGTCGTCGTGGTGCGCGCCGTACGGGCCGGTGGCGGTCGCCCGGGCGCCGTAGGGGCGCCCGTCGGGGTGGCGATGCTCGAGCGTCCCGTCCGCGAGCCGCGTGACGACGATGCCGAGGCGGTGGATCTCGTGATGGTGGAACGAGCAGTACGCGGCGCAGTTGGCCAGGTCGGTGGGGCCGCCGTCCCGTGTCCACCACCTCAGGTGGTGCAGCTCTGTGTAGGCCAACGGCATGCCGCACCCTCCGATGGAGCACGACCTCGCCCCGGCGGCGTGCAGGGCCAGCCAGTGCTGGCGCCCGAAGCGCCGTTCGCCGCGCCCCAGGTTCAGCTCTGCGTCCCGGCCCCCGACCACCGCGCGCGTCAGCAGGCAGTCGCACAGGGCGCGAGCGATCTCGCTGGCAGGCCATGCCTGGCCGGTCTCATCGACCACGGGACCGGCGCCGCGGAGCCGCCCCATCACGTCCCGGGCCGAGCCGGGCGCGTTGGGGGATCGCTCCTCGGCGCAGGCACCCGTGGAGTCCGCAGAGGATTCGTCCGGCCGTGGGTCCCCGTCGGTCGGGCCGCCGCCCGTCGACAGGGCGGAGCCCGCCGTGGCTTCTCGGTGGTCCTGGTGGTCTTCGTGGTCCAAGGGGGCTCCGTGGTGGCCCTGGTGGTCGTGGTGGTCCTGGTGGTCCAAGGGGTGTCCGTGGTCGCCCTGGTCGCGCTGACCGGACTGCTTGGCCGGCTCTGCATGCCTGCCCGGGTTCCCGGGATTGTCGTCGCGGCCTCGGCTGCTCCGGGCCTCGCGGTCTCCTCGTTCGTCGCCGGGTGCCGCGGCACGCAGTGCCGTCCAGATCTCCGGGGTGAACGTGACGATCGCCTGCACTGGCGCGACTGCGCCCGGCGTGGTGGCCCTGTCGGTCACCACCCGTGCCGCGATGGCGACCAGGGCGTCGGCTTGCCGTTGCTCGCGGGACCGCTCGTCGTCGAGCGTGGGGCGGGGGCACAGCGCGTCGATGGCCTTGGCGAGCATGTGGCCCGCCACCGTGTCGAGGCGGCCCTTGAGCAGGGTGCCCGATGGCGTGTGCGTCCACGCGAACGACCGCGCCGCCCGCTGCTCGTCGTGCGCCCGCTGCCGAGCCGCCGGGTCGAGGGAGGCCGCGAGCTGGGACAGCGCCTTGCCGAACTCCGCCCCGTCCAGCCGTGCTGCCAGCTCCACCACGCGTGCCTGTCCCTGCGATGTGCTCAGCTCGGCGGCGAGCGTGGGAGACGCGGCGGTGGCACGGGTGAGCTGCGTGACGTGCGTGGTCGTGACCGGCCCGTCCACGAGAGCCTCGGCCACCACGGGCATCGCGGCGAGCGTGCCGGCCTGGCCCACGGCTGCCAGCCCTGCGCCCCGGCCCTGGTGCGAGGTTCGCCCGACGAAGCCGGCCAGATCCCGATCGCCTCGCAGGCTCCAGGTGCCCGCTTCGCGTTCGGCGGTGAGGACCCTGCCTTCGAGAACCGCCAGCGCGTTCCGGTGCCGCCCTACCCATGACAGCACGGTCGCGCGGCGCGGCGCGTCCCACTCGGACGCCTGGGCGGTCACGGCGAGCGCAGCTCGGGTCGCCTGGTCGATGGCGACCAGCTCGGGAGGGAAGGTGGCAGGAGACGGCGCGACGGCCGCTGGTACGACCGGGCTCGGCGTGGTGGCCTCACTGCCGGGCGCGGGGCGCCGGCCCATGGCGGATGCCGAGGTCGGCAGCGCGCCGACGGATCCGTCGTCAGTGAGTGGTGCACCGGCACGGCAGGACAGACCGGGCGCCGACGCGGCGCGGGGTTCGTCATGCAGGGTCGAACGCATGTTCTAAGGATATCGGGCCAGCAGGTGTTTCGCAACCACTCATACGGCTCTGACCTGCAATGACGCTTGTGGACCGAGGGTGTGCCACACAGGGCTGTGGGCGGCTCGACCAGACCCCGACGCCCCCTTCGTCGGGTCGCCATCACGCGGTTCGCCTCTGGTACCTGGTCCCGAGGGAGCCTTCTGGCCCCGCCCGCCCGCCTGTCTCATCCGCCCGCCGGCCCCGCCCGCCTTGCCTCATCCGCCCGCCGGCCGCAATCGTCGCGCTCTCCGTCTCGCCGTCGCCCCACCCCTCGCGCCCGATTGCCCCGCGCCCCGCGCCCCGCGCACGATCGCCCCGCGCCCCGCGCACGATCCCCCCGCGCCCCGCGCCCCGCGCCCCGCGCCCCGCGCCCCGCGCACGATCGCCCCGAGCCCCGCATCACACCGTGTGCCCGCGGCGTCCCGCACCCGCCCCGCCCCAACGACGGCCCGCACCCCGCCACCCGCCCCGTCTCACCGAAGGACCGCGCTCATCGCACCCCCGCCGCCAGGAGGATGCTGGCGCCCGTGACGCCGACCACTCCCCAGCCGATCCGCCTCGCCACCACGCTCGCCGGCCAGGCCCCCGGCTGGACCGTGGAGGCGGACGCCGTCGTCGTCGGCTCCGGGATCGCCGGCCTCACCGCGGCGCTGGAGCTGCGGACCAGGGTGCCGCGCGTGCTCCTCGTCACCAAGGACGTCCTGGCATCCGGGTCCACGCTCTGGGCGCAGGGCGGCATCGCCGCCGCGCTGGACCCCGCCGACTCCCCGGCGGCCCACCTGGCGGACACGCTGGTCGCCGGCGTCGGGCTGTGCGACCCGCGCGCGGTCGAGGTGCTCGTCACCGAGGGCCCCGAGCGGGTCCGTGAGCTCGTCGGGCGCGGTGCGGTGTTCGACCGGCGGGCCGACGGCAGCCTGAGTCTGACGCGCGAGGGCGGCCACCACGCCAACCGCATCATCCACGCCGGCGGCGACGCCACCGGCGCCGAGGTGAGCCGCGCGCTCGTCGCCCAGGTCGAGGCCGTGCGCGACGACCCCGGCATCGAGGTGATCGAGCACGCGCTGGTCCTCGACGTGCTCACCGCCGCCCCGGACGCCGACGGCCGCCCGGGCCCGGTGTGCGGCGTCACGCTGCACGTCATCGGCGAGGGCGACCGCGGCGGCGTGGGCGCGGCGCTGGCCCCGGCGGTGCTCCTGGCCACCGGCGGCATCGGCCAGGTGTACCGGGCCTCGACCAACCCGCCGCAGGCCACCGGCGACGGCATCACGGCCGCCCTGCGCGCGGGCGCGCGCGTGGGGGACGTCGAGTTCGTCCAGTTCCACCCCACCGTGCTGTGGCTCGGGTCCGGCGTGAAGGGCCAGCTTGCGCTCATCTCCGAGGCGGTGCGTGGCGAGGGTGCGCTGCTCGTGGACACCGACGGTGTGCGGTTCATGCCGGAGGTCCACCCGCTCGCCGAGCTCGCTCCGCGCGACGTCGTGGCGCACGCCATCGTCCGGCGGATGGCGGTCACCGGCGCCGACCACGTCTGGCTCGACGCGCGCCATCTCGGCGCCCAGTTCCTGGCCAAGCGCTTCCCGACGATCACGGAGGCGCTGGCCGAGCACGGCCTCGACATGGCTGCCGAGCTCATCCCGGTGGCTCCGGCGCAGCACTACTTCTCCGGCGGCGTCGTCACGGACCTGTGGGGTCGCTCGTCGGTGCCGGGGCTCTACGCAGCGGGCGAGGCGGCCTGCACGGGCGTGCACGGCGCGAACCGGCTCGCCTCGAAGTCGGCGCTCGCGCGCGGGGTCTTCGCGCACCGGTCCGCCGCCCAGAGCGCACGCGCGTTCGGCGCCGGCG
>JAJYTJ010000243.1 GCA_021793115.1 Actinomycetes bacterium
AACGAGGACCACCATGGGCTCCGTCATCAAGAAGCGCCGCAAGCGGATGGCCAAGAAGAAGCACCGCAAGCTGCTGCGCAAGACGCGTCACCAGCGTCGCAACAAGAAGTGACGCGCGCCGCCCTGGGCGGCTCGGACACGTGAAGGCCCGGTCGGGATCGACCGGGCCTTCGTCGTTCTCGTCGGGCCTGGTCCCCGCGTGGGCGGCAGGCGCGGGGCTGTGGATCGTCGCGCGAGCCGCCCACAGCTCCGCCTGGAGGACGGGGTGTCCACAGGCGTTGCCGCAGATCAGAGCCACTTTCGCCCTTGTGGGAGCGCCGCCCCCCGAGTAGGCTTCGAACAAACGTTCGGAGATGCGGGGGTGATGGCCATGGTCTGGTCGCGCGCGGCGGAGACGGCGCTGCCCCCCGCGTTCGTCGCACTCGAGGCGGCCACCCGCGCCGCGCTCGACGCCGTCGGGGACGCCGCCGAGTGGAGCGCGGGCACCCGCGCCGGCGTGCTCGCCTGGACGGCCAGGCATCGCGACCAGATGGCCGTGCTCGAAGGTCGCGTGGTGACGGCGGAGCGACAAGCGGGGACCTGGGCGCTGAAGGGCGACCGTGACCTCGCCGGGTTCGTCGGGCGCGTGTCGCGCGGCGGGCGTGGGGCCGGCTTCGCTGCCGTGGACCGGGCCGCGACGCTGCAGGCGCTGCCCGCCGTGGCCGAGGCGCTGGCCGACGGCCCCGTGACGGAGACGCACGTCGCGCAGCTCACGCGCGCGACCGCGGTGTCGCCGCGGCTCGCGGCCGAGCTGGCCACCGACGCGGGGCAGGAGCGCGTGGTGGCGCTCGCCCGGCGCTTCGACGCCCCGGAGTTCGGCAAGCAGCTCCGGGTCATGGCGGCCGAGCTGGACCCACGGGGGCTGCAGCGGTCGCACGACGAGCAACGGGCGAACCGCTTCCTCACCATCTCCCACACGCCGGGCGGCGCCCTGGTGAAGGCACAGCTGGACAGCGTCGCGGGGTACGAGCTCAGCAAGGCGATCGGTGCGCTGAACCCGCGGCCCGCGAAGGACGACGATCGCGACGCCGGTCAGCGTCGCGCGGACGCGCTCATGGCGATGGTGCACCGCACGCTGGCGGACGACGCGACCACACCGGGCGCCGCGGCGCCTGTGCAGGCGATCGTGACCATGACGCAGGAGACGTGGGCGGCGCTGCGCGCGGGACGCCGCGGGACCGGCGTGCCGCGCCGCGGTGCGGCGGTGGTCGGCGGGCCTGCGGCCGGTGGGCGGGGGGTCGGTAGGGCCGCGGTCGACGGGGCCGCAGTCGACGGGACCGGATTCGGCGAGAGTGCGCCGGCGCCGTCCCGGGGGTCGACGGAGGGTGTCCTCGAGGCGATGGGCGGCGTTCCGCCCGTGCGTGACGAGGGCGGACGGTCGTGGCCGGCGTCGGAGGTCGCCCGGGCGCTGTGCGACTGCGTGCTGACGCGGGCCGTGGTCGACGCGGACGGGGTCGTGCTCGACCTCGGGCGCGGGGAGCGGTTGTTCGGCCGGCGGCACTGGATGGCGCTCCTGGCCGGCGGCGTGACGGGCTGTGCGTGGCCGGACTGCGCCATGCCGCTGCGGAACACGGAGCTGCACCACCTGTCCTGGTGGGACCGGGACGGTGGGCCCACCGACATGGCCAACTGCGGCCCCTATTGCCGCTTCCACCACGACTGGATCCACAGCCATGACATCGCGGTGACTCGACTGGACGACGGTCGGTACGAGCACCGCGATCGACACGGCCGGCTCATCGGCATCGGTGGTCCACCGGCCGGCGGACGGACGATGCCGAACGCGGGTGCCGCCGCGGAGGTGGGGCCCGGTCCCGCGACGGACGGCGTCGGGTCTGCCGCGCGCCATGGTGTGCGCGGCGAGCAGCCGTCGCTGTGGGGCGCGGCCGACGAGACTGCGGAGCCGCTCGGTCGGACGGGATGAGCGCGCTGCGGGGCTGACTCGCGGGGAGCGTCGCTGCCTGCACCTGCCGTGCTGCTGCGCTGTGACCGAGCTGCGTCCGGGCGTTGCCGGGCTGCCACGTGGTGATCGGGCTGCCATCCGGCCGTTGCCGCGCTGACGTGCTGCTACACGGTGCGCGTCATGACGTAGTCGTCCTCGCGGACCGTGCCGACGGTGAACTGCTTGGTGCCGGCGACGGTGAAGCCGCTCTTCGTGTAGAACCGTTGCGCGCGCGAGTTGTGCTGGTTGACGCCCAGCCAGACGCCGCCGGCGCCCAGCTCGCGGGCCGCCGCCAGGCTGGCTTCCATGAGCGCCGCCGCCGTCCCGGTCCCGTGGCGGGTGGGGTGGACGTAGCACTTCGACAGCTCGGCGGTGGGTCGGATCGTCACCACGGCGGCCGCGTCCGCATCGGCCGGCTCGCCGAGGATCAGGAGCGTGTACCCCAGGAGGACGCCGCCGTCGTCGATCGCGACGAGGACGCGGTGGTTCGGGTCGGCCAGGTGGGTGGCGAAAGCCTCGCGCGAGAGGCGTGAGGCGATGAACGCCGCGGCGTCCGCGGGCCCGATGGAGGGTGGGCAGGCGAGCGGGAAGGTGAGTGCGGCGAGCGCGGCCAGCTCGGGGACGTCGTCCGAGGTGGCAGGCCTGACGCGGGTCGCGAGGGTCGAGCGGAGGTCTGCGGGGCGTCGCTGACCGGCGGGTGGGCGACCTGTGGACGACGCGGAAGGTCCGGACGGCTCGTCGGGCACGCGCCGAGCGTAGCGACGGGTGCCGCCGATGGAGTGTCGTCGGTGTCGTCGTCGGCGGCCCGCGCATCGGCGAGCCACTCGCCCGGCGCCGGGCGACGTCGGAGCGCTCAGCCGCGGGTGGTGAACTCCTGCACGGGCCAGCCGGCGCGCACGGCGTGGCGCCGCAGCCGGCGGTCCGGGTTGATCGCCACCGGGTTGCCCACGAGCGACAGGATCGGCACGTCGTGCGTCGAGTCCCCGTAGGCGTACGAGGAGCCCAGGTCGATGCCCTCGCGCTCGGCCAGGACGGTGACGGCATCGGCTTTGGCGGTGCCGTGCAGCAGGTCGCCGCACAACCGGCCCGTGTACCGCCCGTCCTCCTGCTCGACGATGGTGCCGAGCGCACCCGCGGCCCCCAGCTTGCGGGCGATGATCTCGCCCACCTCCCGCGGGCCCGCGGTGACGAGCCACACGCGGTGGCCGGCGGCGCGGTGCTCCTCGAGCAGCCGGCGGGCGCCCGGGTAGATCCGCAGCGTCATCACCTCGTCGTACACGTCCTCGGCGATGAGGCCCATCTCGGCGACCGAGTGGCCGCGGACGATCGCCAGCGCGGCGGCACGCACCTCGTCCATCTGCCGCCGGTTCTCACCGAAGGCCCGGTAGCGCGCCTGGTGCCCGGCGAACCTCACGATGTCCGGCACCCGCAGCAGGCCGCGCCGGTACAGGCCGACGGCCAGGTGGAAGGCGCTCGCGCCACGGATGAGCGTGTTGTCGACGTCGAAGAACGCGCCGACGCGGGCCTCCGGGCCGGTCACGTCGGACCGGTCGGAGCGCGCGAACACGGCGCCACTGTAGCGACGTCGCATGAGAACCCCTCGGTCCGGTCCGTCTACCGTGGTCGCGTGAGCGCATCCGCAGCCCCCCGAGTCGTGCTCTACGGCCGCGCCGGCTGCCACCTGTGCGACGAGGCTCGGGCCGTCGTCGCACGCGTCTGTGGTGACGTCGGCGTGCCCTGGGTGGAGGTCGACGTCGACGCCGACCTTGACGACCGCAGCCTCGCCGACGAGGGTGTGGCCCGCACCGGTGCGTCCGGCACGAGCCCCGCCGCTGCCGGCCTCGCCGCGGCCTACGGCGACCGCGTGCCGGTGGTCGTGGTGGGCGGCATCGACGTGGCCCAGTACCGGGTCTCCGAGCGTGCGCTGCGCGCCGCGCTCGCCTGAGGAGCCACGAGACCCGTAGCGTGAGCCCGGGCGGCCGGACGAGGTCGCCCGGGAGAGGGGTACGAGGTGACGACCGCAGGGGCGGACGGCGCACGGGAGCGCCTGCCGCGGGCATCGGTCGCGCGGCTGCCCGCGTACCTGCTGGCGCTCGACGGGCTGTGGTCCGAGGGCACCAAGCTCACGTCGTCGCACGAGCTCGCGGCCCGGTCCGGGGTGAGCCCCGAGCAGCTGCGCAAGGACCTGTCCTTCCTCGGCTCGTACGGGCGCCGAGGGGTGGGCTACGACGTGGCACAGCTGCGCGGCCACATCGGCTCGGTGCTAGGCCTGGAGGAGCCGAACCGCGTGGTCATCGTCGGTGTCGGGCATCTTGGGCACGCCCTGGCGGCCTACGGCGGCTTCGCGGAGCGCGGGTTCTCGATCGTCGGCCTCGTGGACGACGACCCCGCGGTCGTCGGCACCACCGTCGCCGGCCTCGTCGTGCGCCCGGTGGCCGAGCAGA
>JAJYTJ010000047.1 GCA_021793115.1 Actinomycetes bacterium
GACCCGCTGCGGCAGGTGCTGCTGCGCCGCGCGGAGGCCGCCGCCGACGCCCTGCGCTTGGCCGCCGAGCGCGACGCCCGCGCCGCGACCGACGCCGCCCGGGAGCGAGCCGCCGCGGTGCTGGCCCGCGCCCGGGCCGACGGCGAGGCGGACGCCGCCCAACGGCAGGCCGAGGACCGTGCCCGGTCCCGACACGAGGCCCGCCGCGTGGTGCTGGCGGCGCAGCTGGCGGTGTACCAGGACCTGCGCGCCGGCGCGCGCGCCGCGGTGCGCGAGCTGCTGGCCGACCCGGACGTCGAGCGGCGGCTCGTCGCGCTGGTGCGGGCGCGCCTCGCGCCGGATGCGCGGGTGTGGCCGCACCCGTCCGGCGGCGTCGTCGGCGAGCTGCCGGACGGGCGCCGCGTCGACGCGTCGGTCGACGCGCTCGTCGAGCGGGCCCTGGCCGGGCTCGACCTGGGCCCGCTGTGGGCGACGCCATGACCGGCCGGGTGCTGCGGGTGAGCGGCCCGCTCGTCGAGGTGACGGGGCTCGAGGGCGTCGCGATGTCCGAGGTGGTGGCCCTGGGTCCGGAGGAGCTGCCGGGAGAGGTGGTCGCGATCCGGGCCGAGGTGCTGTCCGTGCAGGCCTACGAGTACACGGGCGGGCTGGCCGCCGGCGACGCGGTCGAGGCGCGCGGGCACCCCCTGGCGGCGCTGCTGGGTCCCGACCTGCTCGGCGGCGTGTTCGACGGGCTGCTGCGCCCGCTGTCCGGCGCGCCCACGTGGCTCACGGCGTCCGCGCCGCGCGGCGGCGGTCGGACGGACTGGGAGTGGCGCCCCTCGGTCGTCGTCGGCGACCGGGTCGAGGAGGGGGCGGTGCTCGGCACCGTGCCCGCCGGCGGGATCGAGTACCGGGTGCTGGTGCCGCCGGGCGTCGCGGGCCCGGTGGAGCGGCTGGCGCCGGCGGGCGGGCGTGGCGCCGACGACGTGGTGGCGGTCGTCGGGGGTGTCGACGTGGCCCTGAGCACGCGGTGGCCGATCCGCCGGCCGCGGCCGGTGCGCGAGCGCGTGGCCGCCGCGGCCCCGCTCGTCACCGGGCAGCGGGTGCTGGACGCGATCTTCCCCATCGCGCAGGGCAGCAGCGCCGCCGTCCCGGGCGGCTTCGGCACGGGCAAGACGATGCTGCTGCAGCAGATCGCCAAGTGGTGCGACGCGGACGTCATCGTCTACGTCGGGTGCGGCGAGCGCGGCAACGAGATGGCGGACGTGCTCGACGAGCTGCGCGAGCTCGCCGACCCGCGGACCGGGCGGCGGCTGGCCGACCGCACGGTGATCATCGCGAACACCTCGAACATGCCGATGATGGCCCGCGAGGCGAGCATCTACAGCGGTGTCACGGTCGCCGAGCACTTCCGCGACATGGGGTACCACGCCGTGGTCATCGCCGACTCCACGTCGCGGTGGGCCGAGGCGCTGCGGGAGTTCGCCTCCCGGTCCGGCGCGCTGCCGGCGGAGGAGGGCTACCCGGCGTCGCTGCCGTCGGCGCTTGCGGCGTTCTACGAGCGCGCCGGCCGGGTGGTCACGCTCGGCGGCGCGACGGCCTCGGTGACGATCATCGGCGCCGTCTCGCCGGCCGGCGGCGACACCACCGAGCCGGTGACCGCGCAGACGGAGCGGTTCGTCCGCGCCCTGTGGAGCCTCGACCGCGACCTCGCCTACGCCCGGCACTACCCCGCGGTGGCATGGGCCGGCTCCTTCTCGCGCGACGCGGAGAACCTCGCCCCCTGGTACGCCCGCAACGGCGACCCGGCCTGGGGCGAGCGGCGGGCGCGCGTGACGACGCTGCTGGCCGAGGCCGACCGGCTCGGCGAGCTGGCCGAGCTCGTCGGGGCCGGGTCGCTGCCGGGTCACGAGCGCGTGGTGCTGCTCGCGGGCCGGCTGCTGCGCGAGGCGGTGCTGCAGCAGAACGCGCTGTCGCCCAACGACGCCCACTGCTCGCCGGAGAAGACGGCCGTGCTCACCGACGCGGTGCTGGACGTCGTCGACCGCTGCGACGCGCTCATCGAGGCCGGCAGCACCGCGAGCGAGATCGAGGAGCTCGACTTCTCCGCCCTGCTGCGCGCGGCGCAGGAGACGCCGCCCGACGACACGGCGGGGATCGCGGCGCGCCGCCAGCAGGTGCTCGACGAGCTGGGGGTGCGGCCATGAGCACGGCCCCCCGGCTCGAGGTCGAGTACGGCAGCGTGCGCGAGCTGCGCGGCCCGCTGCTCGTGGTGCGCGGCGTGCAGGGCGTGGGCTGGGACGAGTTCGCCGTGATCCGCATCGCCGACGAGCGCGCCGACGGACACCCCGACGGACGTGTCGACGGACGTCCCGGCGAGCCGGAGCGGCACGGGCTGGTGCTCGAGGTGGACCGCGACCTGGCGGTGGTGCAGGTGCTGGAGGGCACGGTCGGGCTGGTGCCGGCCACCACGCGGGTCGCGTTCGCGGGCACCCCGCTCCGCGTCCCGGTGGGGCCCGGCTGGCTGGGCCGGGTGTGCAACGGCCGGGGCGAGCCCATCGACGGCGGGCCGCCGGTCTCGGGCGCCACCACCGCGCCGATCGCCGGCAGCCCGCTCAACCCGGTGCACCGCGAGCCGCCGGCCGAGCCCGTGCTCACCGGCATCTCGGCCATCGACGCGCTGATGACCCTGGTGCGCGGCCAGAAGCTGCCGATCTTCTCCGCCGCGGGCCTGCCCCACCTCGAGCTGGCCGCGCAGATCGCCGCCCAGTCCACGTCGGGCGACGAGCCGTTCAGCGTCGTGTTCGCCGCGATGGGCGTGACCCACGCGGACGCCGACGCGGTGCGGGCGGCGCTGGCGGAGCGCTCGGCGGCCGGCGAGCTGGTGCTGCTGCTCAACACGGCCGACGACCCGGTGATCGAGCGCATCCTCACGCCGCGCATCGCGCTGACCGTCGCGGAGCACCTCGCGTTCGAGCTGCACCGGCACGTCCTCGTCGTGCTCGCCGACATGACGAGCTACGCCGAGGCGCTGCGCGAGGTCTCGGCCGCGCGCGGCGAGATGCCCGGCCGGCGGGCCTATCCCGGCTACCTCTACAGCGACCTCGCCTCGCTCTACGAGCGCTGCGGCCGGATCCGCGGCGTCGCCGGCTCGGTGACGGTGCTGCCGGTGCTCACCATGCCGGGCGGCGACATCACGCACCCGGTGCCGGACCTGACCGGCTACATCACCGAGGGCCAGATCGTGCTGGCGCCGGACATCCACGCGCGTGGCATCTACCCGCCGATCGACCCGCTGTCGTGCCTGTCCCGGCTCATGCGGCACGGCGCCGGCCCCGGGCGTACGCGCGACGACCACCTCGAGCTCGCCGCGCAGCTGCTGGCGGCCCTCTCCCGCGCCCGGCAGGTGCGCCAGCTCGCCGAGATCGTCGGCGAGGCCGCCCTGAGCGGCACCGACCAGCTCTACCTGGAGTTCGCCACCACGTTCGAGCGGACGCTGACCCACCAGCGCCGCGGCGAGCGCCGCACGCTCGAGGAGACGCTGGGTCGCTGCTGGGACGTGGTCTCCGTGCTCCCGGAGCGCGAGCTCACCATGCTGTCCCGGCGGTTCCTCGCGGCACACCCGCGGGCGGGGGGCTAGCCGCCATGCCCGTCGCGCGGACCGTCCCGCCCGGCCGGGCCGGCCGGATGTGGCTGCGCGGCCGGCTGGCCACCGCCGAGCGCGGGCGCGACCAGCTCGACCGCAAGCTGCGCATCCTCATCCCGGAGCGGCAGCGGCTGCAGACCCGCCTCGAGCTGCGGCAGCGGGCCTGGTCGGCGGCGTACGACGAGGCGCAGACGTGGGGGCTGCGCGCCGCGCTGCTGGGCGGCGAGGACGCGATCCGCGGCGCCACGCCCGCGCGGCCGGCCGACGTCCAGGTGACGTGGACGTCCGCGATGGGCCTGAGCTACCCGGAGGACGCGGTCCTGGCCGAGCCGGCGCCCGGCGACGAGGCGGTGCCCGGCAATGCCGCGATCGTCCCCGCGACCGCGGCCTCCCGGGCCGCGCTGCTCGCCGGGGCCCGGGCCGCCGCGGCGCAGGAGGCGGTGTCCCGGCTCGAGTCGGAGATCGCCGTCACGCGGCGGCGGATGCGGGCGCTCGACAAGCGCTGGCTGCCCTGGCTGCGCGACGCGCTGGCCCGGCTGGAGCTGACGCTCGAGCAGACGGAGCAGGAGGACGGCATGCGGCTGCGCCGCGCCGTGGGCGCCGACGGGAGGCCCGGCTCATGATCGAACGGATCCTGGTGGCGGTGGACGACACGCGAGACTCGCTCGCGGCCGCCCGGGTGGCGGTCGAGCTGGCCGCCGCGCTGCACGCCGAGCTGCGGGCGGTGCACGTGGCCGTGGACCACGGCCTGCCCCGGGCGGTGCAGGCGGCGAGCGACCGCGCCGACGTCGACGCCCGCCTGGCCGAGGCCGGCGCGGCGGTGCTGGCCCGCGTCACCGCGCTGGCTGCGGCGCAGGGCCTGACGCTGCGCGCCGACGTGCTGACGGGTGAGATCGCGCCGGCGATCCTCGGCTACGCGCGCGCGTGGCCGGCGGACCTGGTGGTGCTCGGCAAGTCGGCCCGGTCGGCGAGCGGCGAGCCGTACATCGGCACGCGCTCGCGGCACGTCCTCGAGTTCGCCGAGCAGCCCGTGCTCGTCGTGCCGCCGGAGATCGCGCGCCGACCGCGCGACGCGACGGCCTCGTCCTGACCGGGCGCGGAAGCGGCGTCGCCCATAGTCTACTCGTGAGTAGACTACTCCGAGAGCGCGCCCTCCACGTCGACCAGGACGAGGTCGTCGCGACCAGCGGCGGCCGTCATGAGCCGGTCGTCGTAGCCCCCTCGGCTGAGCAGCACGATGGTGGGCGTCGCGGACACCTTCAGGCCGGTCTGACGCAGCGCCGGCAGCTTGTACCGCTCGATGTCGGACAAGCAGCCCAGGTCCATCGCGCGGTTGCGCCACCGGGCCTCGCCGATGACGGTGACGCGGCCTCGTGCTTGGCCGACGATGTCGATCTCCTCGCTCGATCGGGCGTAGCCCGCCGCGTCCGGTCGGCGCAGCGCGTGCAGGGCCGGTCCCCACCACGAGCCGACGCGGGTGACGTCGAGATGGGCGCGAGCCCACCCGCGGGCGAACTCCTCGAACTGGCGGCCGACATGGTCGTGCAGCACGGGCTCGATCTCACGGGCGTAGAGCGCGGCCGCCGGGAGCCCGTTCTCCAGGTCGTCCTGGTACGGGAAGACGAAGCGGAACCAGAACCGGAGGAATGGGTCGCGCAGGTGCCAGTGCCCGACCCTGCTCGTGGGTTCGGCCCCGATCGGCAGCCTGCGTTCCACCAGTCTCATGTCGACCAACGCGCCAAGGTACTTCGAGACCCTCGGTGCGTCGGAGTGCAGCATCGTCGCGATCTCACCGATGCCCTTGTCACCGGACGCGAGGGCCTGGAGGACGCCGAAGTAGACCTTGGGCTCGCGCATCTCCTGCTCGACGATGGTGCGCCCTTCGTCCCACAGCGCCGACCTGCGGTCGAGCATCCGCTCGCACACCACCTCGGCGAGTGCGCTCCGGTCCGCGAGTGCCGCCAGGTAGAGCGGCATCCCGCCGGCGATCGAGAACCGTTCGAACTGCTCGATCGGCGGCAGGCCCGGCAGGAAGAGACGTGCGTCGGCGAACGGCACCGGATGCAGCTGCAGCGGCCGCAGCCGCCCGTGCAGTGGTGAGCGTTCGGCCAGGAGCGACTCCATCTGGCCGACGAGCGAACCGCAGAGGACGAGGCGCAGCTGCGACGCGTCGCGCTCCTCCTCCATCACCGCCGCGATCGCGGTCAGCTCGCGCTGGATGTCGGGCTCCGTCGCGGGCAACAGGTACGGGAGCTCGTCGATCACGGCGAGCAGCGGCCGGTTCCGAGCCGCACGGAACAACGTGCGGAACAGGTCTGCCAAGCCGGTCAGCGCCGGCCGCGCGCCGAGCACGGGCTCGAGACGTGCCGCGAAGTCGTCGAGCTGGACACCGGGCGCGGTGCTGCGCCCGACGAGGACGACTGCCGGTTTGCCGTCGGCGAGCTTCCGGAACAACCACGACTTGCCGCAGCGGCGACGGCCGTACAGGCAGATCGGCATGCGCCCGCCGGACTCCCACCAGTCCTCGAGCACCGCGAGCTCGTCGCGGCGATCGAGGAACTGATCGCTGGCCGGCCACTCGAACAGGGGATACTCGTCCACGCTGCTACTCTACTCACGAGTAGACTACCTTCGGGTCGATTCCCTGACGGCACCTGCGGCGACCGGTTGACCCCGATCAGGCGGGCTGGTCAGGCCGCACCCGCGTGCCCGCGGGCCACTGCGTGACCATCGAGTAGCGGTCGCCACGGATCAGGCTGGTGCGCCACTCGATGGGCGCGTCCCCCGCGAGGACCAGCCGCTCCACCGAGAAGGCGGCCGCCGTGGGCGGCAGCCGCAGCAGGGCCTGGTCGGCCGGCTCGGGCAGCACCGGCCGGAGGCGCTCCCAGCCGCCGGTGATGCGCACCCCGCAGCGGCTGGCGAGCAGCTCGTAGAGGCCCCCGGACGTGAGGTCGGCGTCGAGCAGCCCGGCGGCCCGGCCCGCGGGCAGCCACGAGCGGTCGCGCGCGATGGGCTCGTCGTCCGCGAAGCGCAGCCGCTCGATGAACACGACCTCGGTGCCGGCCTCGACCCCGAGGTCCGCGGCCACCGCGGGCGGGACGGGGCGACGGTCGGCCGCGAGCACCTCGCTGCGCTCCGCCAGGCCGCTGGCCCGCACGGTCGAGGCCAGGCTGTAGAGGGCGTGCAGCGGCTGCTCGAGGACGGGCGGGGTGACCGACGACCCGCGGCCCCGCTCGCGCACCACGAGCCCCTCGGCCGCGAGGTGGCGCACGGCCTCACGCACCGTCTGGCGGCTCACGTCGTAGTACCCGGTCAGCTCCTCGTCGGTGGGGAAGCGCCGCTCGAACTCCCCCGCGAGCAGGCGGTGGCGGAGGTCGTCGACGATCTGGGCCCACAGGGGCAGCGGGTTGGACCGGACCACCTGGCCGGCCATCGCTCACGCTCCGGCGAGGAAGAACGAGCCGACGAGGAGGGCGAGGACCAGGAGGGTGACCAGGGCCATGGGCAGGTCCTTCTCGTAGAGGAAGGACAGGACGCCCACCGCCACCCGCACCACGGGCGTGAGGATGAGGACGAGGACGCCGAGCAGGATGACCCCCTGGCCCTCCCCCTGCGCGAGCGAGTGCCACAGCGCGCCGAACGAGTGCGGGAACGGCGTCGAGGTGGAGGTGAGCGCCTGGTACGAGACGGGTCCGTGCAGCCACAGGTAGTCCGGGTGGTGGGCGAACATCAGCACGAGCCCGGCGGCGACGATGACGACGCTGACGACGACGCCGATCCGCAGCACCAGGCTGATGGCGAGCTCGACCTTGCGCACCTTCTCCGCCATCGCCAGCGCCGCCTGGGGGTTGAGCTGGTGGCGGCGGCCGGAGCCGCCGGGGTGAGGAGCGTCAGGTCCGGTCACGTCGGTCACGGGAGGATCCCCTTCTGGAGCATCTGCAGGGAGATGACGACGAGGACGACGACGAAGACGAGCCGCAGGGTCCGGCTCGCCACCCGCCCCAGCACGCGGGCGCCGAGGGTGGCGCCGAGGAGCACGCCGATGGCCACCGGGGCGGCGATGACCGGGTCGATCTGGCCGCGGACGAAGTAGACGGTCGCGCTCGCGGCGGCCGTCACGCCGATCATGAAGTTGCTGGTGGCCGAGGACACCTTCATGGGCAGGTGCATCGCGCTGTCCATGGCCGGCACCTTGAGGGCGCCCGAGCCGATGCCGAGCAGCGCGCTCACCAGCCCGGCGATGTACATGAGGAACAGGCCGAGCTTGGTCCGGACGACCTTGTAGGCGACCTCGCGCCCCTCGGCCTGGTCGTAGTACGAGCCGTGGAGGTTGAAGTAGTTGGCGATCCGGTCGTTCGACTCGGTGAGCGGATGGTCGGCGTGCCGGCGCCGGAAGGTGGTGAACGACGAGTAGGCGAGGACGAGCCCGAAGACGATGAACAGGACGCGGGTGGGGAAGACCGTTGTCAGGTACGCCCCGCTCACCGCCCCGGTCACCGTGGCGAGCTCCAGGAACATCCCGGCCCGCAGGTTCGTCATGCGCTCCCGCACGTAGGCGGCGGCCGCGCCGCTCGAGGTGGCGATGACCGAGACGATGCTCGCGCCGATCGCCAGTCGGATGTCCACGTGGTAGAGCAGCGTGAGGACGGGAACAATCACCACCCCGCCGCCGAGCCCGACGAGCGAGCCGAGGAGGCCGGCCGCGACGGAGATCAACGCCAGGGAGGCCACGAAGTCGAACGGCGTCATAGTCCGATTGTACGTACATTTCGTCGTGCCGCTCGCCAGCCCCTCGACCGGGGGCTCGGCGTGCTCGTCGCCCGGCTACGAGCGGGCGGTCGCGCGGTCGATCCCCAGGAAGCGGCGCAGTGCCGGCGCGCCCTCCACCGAGACCGGGGCCTGCGGCCGGACGAACGTCGCGGGCGTCACCGTCACGCGCTGCTCGTCGACCCCGACCTTGCCCTCGCGCGTGCGCTGCACGATGCGTTGACGGCCGTCGTCGACGTAGCCGACCTTGCGGCTCACCGCCGCCGAGGCGTGGTTGCCGACGATGTAGCCGGACTCGCACCGGTCGGCGCCGAGCTCGTCGAACGCGAACCCCACGACGAGCTGCCGCATGAGCGTGCCGGTTCCCACCCCCTGGTGCGCCCGGCCCAGCCACGAGCCGGTCAGGATGGAACGGGTCTGCGCGAAGTCGGTCGCGTGCGCGTCCTGCATGCCGACGAGGCGGCCGTCACGTCGGACGGCCAGCGCGAGCTGCCACTCGTCGGGCGCGCACGTGGCGCGCTGCGTCCACCACCACCGCAGCGAGCTCGTCGGGAACCCGTCGGGCGCGCCCGACGCGAACGGCTCCTCATGCCACGCGCTGAGGAACGGCATGGGCAGGCCGGGCACCTGGATCCCGGCGTGCACCAGCTCGACGAGCTCGGGGAAGTCCTCGTCGCGCAGCACGCGGAGCTCCAGCGGGCCGCACGCGATCCGCAGCGCGAACGGCGGGAAGACGTCCTCGAGGGTGAGCATGCTGCATCCTCGCCGACAGGACGGTCACCTGGGTGGCGGTCGGTCGCGCGGCGTCCCGCTAGTGGATCAGCGTCCCTGGCCGGACCGATGCCGGATCGGGCCTCGAGCAGTGTGTCGTGGGCGCGGTGTCCGAGGCTCCCGGACTGTTCCACCGTCGGCGAGGCGTCGGTTTCGCTCAGGGCTCAGGCGTCAGGCGAACGGGTCGATGAGCGTCAGGCCGGGGATGCCGGTGAAGTCGGCGGTGTTGCGGGTGGCCAGTGTGGCGTCCTGGGACACGCAGGTCCCGGCGATCTCGGCGTCGGCGAGGCTGATCGGCCGCCCGGCTTTCTCGCGGTGGACCAGGACGGCCGCGGCCGCCTGTGCGGCGGGTAGGTCGTAGACGAGGATCGTGTCGGCGTAAGACTCGAGCAGCTGGTGCCAGCGGCCGGTCAGGGTGCGCTGCCGTCGTCCGTCCGGCAGGCGGCTCAGGCCTCGCGCGATCTCCTGGACCGTCACGACGCTGATCGTCACCTCGCTCTGGTCGAGCGCGGCCGCCCACGTGAGCACGCCCGGGTCGGGCTTGTCCTTCATGAGCTCGGAGACGACGTTGGTGTCGGCGACGATCACACGAGATCCACGTCACGCGAGGCGTCGGTGCGCTCCGGCAGGTCGAGATCGACGCCGCCGTCAGCCGCGAAGGCCTGGTGCAGCGAGATGAGAATGTTCGACTCGGGACGGCCCGTCGTGGCGTCGAGGATGGCCCGGACCTCAGCTTCGACCGATCGCCCATGACTCGCCGCTCGTTCGCGCAGCCGGGCGTGGGTGCGCTCGTTGAGCTGACGGATCGTCAGAGTTCCCATCCTGATCACCTCCTGACAGCAATGCTAGCACTCCTGGTCGCACCTGGATCCCATCGCGCACCAGCTCGACGAGCTCGGGGAAGTCGTCGTCGCGCAGCACCCGCAGCTCCAGCGGGCCGCACGTGATCCGCAGCGCGAACGGCGGGAAGAGGTCCTCGAGGGTGGGCATGCCGCGCCCTCGCGGAGGGCGGGTGTGTGTGGACGCCGGTTTGCCGTCGGGATCATCCGCCTCGGCAATCCGGGTGGGGGCTCCGCTCAGTGCTGCGGTCGCCAGGTGGTCGACCGCCGGGCAGCCTCGAAGACCGCTTCGACCGTGGAGTCCTTGAGAACGACCGGTCTGGAGCGCAGCCAGCCGGTCAGCGCCATGCGGTTCACGACGACGACGTCCGCCGGCTGCTGCTTGATGGTGATGTCGTCGGCTCCGACGGGTACGACGACCCCGGTGACAGCGACCGGGAAGCCGCACGCCGCCGTCAGGTACCGGCCGGCCCGCAGGGCCTCGTGGCGCGAGTTGCGGACGTACGGCTGCTGCTGGCCGTTCACGCGGAAGGCGTTGTCCCGGACCCAGATGCGGGCGCCCGGGTGATGCTTGGCGTTGAGGCTGAACACGCCACCGGGTCCGACGACGAGGTGGTCGATGTCCGAGCCGTTCTCCCCGACCGGGATGGCGTGCAGGAACTTCCACCGTGGGTCCTTCTTCGCCAGCTTCTCGAGCCGGGCCGCGACCTTCTCTTCCCCGTCGGCGCCGATGCGCCACGCCCGCTCGTCGGTGTGCACACCCAGCACCCGGGCGACGAAGGTCCGGACCGGCGCGGCCTGCTTCAGGGCGACCGCCTGCTCTCGTGCCATCTCGCCGGCTCGGTGAGACGCGAGGTCGTCCCACGGTGCCGGTGCGGCCGGAGTCGACTCCGGGAGCTCTGGCGTGGCGGCCGGTGACTCGTCGTCCGCCTCGGTCGACATCGCCGTGTCCGGGGCCGGTTCAGCGACGCCCGACGGAGCAAGCGGAGGCCGAGGCGGCGCGGCGTCCGCCGCCACGTTGTCGCCGGTGGCGAGCCACTGGTCGATCGCCGCGCGAAGGTCGATGATCCGCTCCGGGACGTCGACGTGATCCTCGCCTGTCAGCAGGTCGCGCCACCCGACCGCGGTCCCGTCGCCGTCGTGGACGTAGAGCCTGTCCTTGCCGTACCGACGCCAACGCTGCACTTCCCATGCCCCCATGAGTGCTGTATCGGCGCCGGCGCGGCGACACACGAGGCGAGCGGGCAGCGACGAGCCCACGAGAAGCGACGTCTCGGCAGGCGGCCCCGCAACCTGCCGCGCCGGACTGCGTGCAGGCAGGGCCTAGGCGATGGTCCAAGGGTGTCGGCGATCGCGATTCGCCTTGAGGAGAACCCCCTCGTCGCGAAGCGTCTGCGCCGCCCACCGGACGTCGTACTGCCACGTGAAGAAGAGGTCGTCCGCGTCGCGAAGGTCCTCCTCGTGGTGTGCCCAGATGTGCCGGCACACGTCCACGGGTCCAGCTGAACCGCCGCTGGCTCGCAGTGCTTCAAGCACCCATTCACGCAAGACCGCCTTCGCCGCCACGGCCCGAGCTTCGCAGCAGGACGATCGGCAAGCTAGAGCCATTCGAAGGACTGGGTTCCGGACCTGCGCCAGCAGGGCGTGGTCGGAGACCTTGGTGCGGTGTTCTTCCGGGCCAACGGCAGCTCTGACATCCCGGTCAACGATCGTTCGACGGGGATGCCGACCGACGAGCTGCGGCTGATCCGCACCCGTCTCCTCGTCGCCTCCGACCCCACCAAGGCCATCGGGCTGCGCGCTGCGCTCGACGCGGAGTTCATCACCGACCTGTTCACCGACGATGCAACCGCGAGGGCCGTACTCGACCGGTAGGCAGCCGGCCTCGGTGGGGAGATCGACCACCGCACCGGCGGCAGCAGGGACGGCCAGGGTGGTCCGAAGCTATCGGTGCTACGAGCCTCACTTGGAGGTTGGTCCGGTGCCCTCGCGCGACGCCGGTGAGCGCGTCCACCGCGCCGGTGTTCGGCTCGAGCGGCAGCGCGGTGGCGCTCGTGTCGTCGGCCAGCAGGCGCGAGTGCCCGTCGGCGTCGGTGACGCACAGGCGCTGTGAGCTGATCAGCACGGCGCGGCGAGCCGGCCCGAGTGGTGGGGCGGTGCTCAGCCGCGGACGACGTTGGCGGTGGCCCACGTCGTCCAGTCGACCCCCCTGACCAGCGCGTCCGGGCCGGGGAGCACCGAGCCGGCCGCCATGCTCGCCGGTGCCGGGCCGGCCTCCACCTGAACGTCGTCGCCACGCAGCTGCGCCCATCGGCGGACCAGGTCGACCAGGTCCTCCCGGCGCGGTCCGGCCACTTCGACGTCGCTCTCGTGGTCGTCGGTGGCGAGCTCGAGCAGAAGGCGCGCCACTTCCGCCGAGGCCACCGGCTGGGTCGGCATCTGCATCACCTGCGCCCGGCCGCCTCGGCGCGCACGCGCCAGCACCTGACCGGGGAACTCGTGGAACTGGGTCGCACGGAGCACCCGCGCTGCCGGGGCGTGCTGCCGGGTCGCACGCTCGTGCGCCAGAGTCGCCACGTACCACCCGTAGTCCTGGCTCCGGTCGACGCCGACGATCGACAGCACCACCGTCCGCTGCACACCCGCGGCCCACGCCGCCGCACCGAGGTTCGCCGCCACCCGGGTGAAGAAGTCGACCGCCTCGTCCTCGTCCATGGACGGCGACCGGGTCACGTCGATCACCACGCCCACACCCCTGAGCCGGTCCCCGATCGACCCGGGGTCGGTCAGGTCCACCCCGCTCGCCCGGCTGAGGCTCACCACCTCAAGCCCGGCGTCCGAGGCGAGCTGGACCACCTGCGAGCCGATCAGGCCGGTCGCACCCGCCACCGCAATCCGCCGCACCGTCGTCACCGGATCGAGGCTAGCCCGTCGTTCGGCGCCGCTCAGATGTCCCCTGGTGCGCGCCTGGCGCGCCACGGCCTGTCAGCTGACGCGGGGCTCAGGCGCCAAGGATCGCGGCCGGGATGACACCCCCACACCCCAGACCGCCTCGAACGAGCCCAAGAGTTCAACCAGCGCAGCCCTGAGTCGATCGGATCGGGGTTAAGGCACGTATAGGCACGAGCCGACCAGCAGGGGGTCTCAAGGAGGTCCGTCAGAGCATCTGCAACGCTCTGGCCTGCGGAAACGCGGAGCGGGTGACGGGAATCGAACCCGCGCTCTCAGCTTGGGAAGCTGAAGTTCTACCATTGAACTACACCCGCGTGACCAGCATGTTCGCTGGTCCTACGCCCGCGGGCCGGTCGGGCTCGTCGAACGCGCCGCCCATGCTAGCCCATGCCCCGCCGGGCCCGCGGTGACGATCGTCGCCCCTCGCCGACCGCCCTGGCGGTGGACGCGGCCGGGCATGACGCGCGCATCACGTAGGCATGGTCCGCGCACGGAGCCCATCGAGCGCCGTGGCGGCGTGGAGGGCCGCCGCCCGCGGGCGTCGCGGCGGCAGCAGTGTGGCCCGCAGCGCTGGGGCAAAGGTGCGCACCAGCTCGTCGGGCGCCATGGCCGCGACGACACGCAGCCGCAGCACGTACCGGGTGACGACGATCCCGGCGACCTGCGTGCAGAACGCGGCCGCCCGCACCGTGGCGTCGGGCCCGCGCAGCCGCGCGGCGATGCGGGCCAGCAGCTCGTGCTCGAGCATCTCGCGGAACAGGTCGGCCACCTCGGAGTCGTCCTGGATGCTGCCGAGCATCGTCACGAGTGGTGCCCCGGTCACCGGGTCGTCCCACAACGTCACGAGGTCGCGGAGCACCCGCTCGGGCAGGCCGTCCAGGTCCCCGTCGACGGCCCGGCCGATGGTCTCCGCCGGGTTGGCCGACGCGGTGACGGCCGCGGTGAACAGGCGTCGCTTGGAGCCGAAGTAGTAGCTGACCAGGGCGGCGTCGACGCCCGCGGCGGCGGCCACGGTCCGCATCGTCACGGCGCGGTAGCCACCGGCGAGGAACTGGTGCCGGGCGGCCTGCAGGATCTGGCCCCGGGTGTCGGGCTTGCCCGCCCGGCGGCCGCGCGGCTCCCGATAATTCATCACGGTTGAGATCCTAGGCCTCGGCACGGACCCTGAGCCGGTCAGACGCAGCCCGAGGGAGATCCCATGACCGACGCTCCGACCGTGCTCACCCGAACCGCCGGCGATCCGCCGGTGCCGCCCACCGGGCCTGCCCGGCGCGGGCTCGTGCTCGCCGTCACGTGCCTGGCGCTGGCCGTCGTCGTCTCGGCGATGGCCTCGCTCAATGTCGCGCTGCCCGACATCGCGCTGCAGACGCACGCCGACCAGACCCAGCAGTCGTGGATCGTCGACGCCTACAGCCTGGTGTTCGCGTCGTTGCTGCTGCCGGCGGGGGCGATCGGCGACCGGTACGGGCGTCGGCGCGCGCTCGTCGTCGGCCTGCTCGTGTACGGCGGGGCGTCGGTCGGGGCGGCACTGGCCGGCAGCCCGCAGGTGCTCATCGGCCTGCGCGCCGTCGCGGGCGCCGGCGCCGCCCTGGTCATGCCGGCCACGCTGTCGACGATCACCGGCACGTTCCCCCGGGAGCAGCGCGCCCGTGCGGTGAGCGTCTGGGCCGCGGTCGCCGGGGCGGCCGGCGTGCTCGGGCTGCTCGCGTCCGGCCTGCTGCTGCAGGCGTGGACCTGGCCGTCGGTGTTCTGGTTCAACGTCGCGCTCGTCGTCGTGGCGCTCACGGGAACGCTGCTCGTGGTCCCCGAGTCGGCGCAGCGTGGCGCACCGCGGCTCGACCTGGTCGGTGCCGTGCTGGCCGCCGGCGGGGTGGCCGTGCTGGTGCACGCGGTGATCCAGGCGCCGGTGGACGGGTGGGGTGCGCCGGCGACCCTGCTCGGGCTCGGCGGCGGCGGCCTGCTGCTCGCGGCGTTCGTCGGCTGGGAGCTGCGCCGCGAGCACCCGCTGCTGGACCCGCGGCTGTTCCGCAACCGTCGGTTCGCGGCCGGCTCGGTGTCGATCACGCTGCAGTTCTTCGCGCTGTTCGGGTTCATGTTCGCGCTCATGCAGTACCTGCAGCTGGTGCGGGGCGACAGCGCGCTGCGCGCGGCCCTCAGCCTGCTGGCCATGCCGCTCGGCATGGTGCCGATGTCGCGGCTCAGCCCGGCGCTGACCGCGCGGTTCGGGGCCCGCGGGCCGTGGACGGCGGGGCTCGTCGGCGTCGCCGCCGGGTTGGCGGTGCTGGCCCGGCTCGGCACGGACAGCCCGTACCCGATGGTGGCCGCCGGCCTGGTGCTGCTCGGCGCCGGCCTGGGGATGGCCATGCCGCCGGCGACCACCGCGATCACCGACGCCCTGCCGGCGGAGCTCCAGAACGTCGGATCCGCGGTCAACGACCTGGCCCGCGAGCTGGGCGGCGCCCTGGGTATCGCCGTGCTGGCCAGCCTGCTCGACGGCACCTACCGCGCGTCGCTGCAGCTCCCTCCGGGCATGCCGGCGCGGGTCGCCGAGGCGGCCCACTCGTCCCTCGCCGCGGCGACGAGGATCGGCGGGGTCGTCGTCGGGCCCGCGCGCAGCGCCTTCGTCGACGGGCTGCACGTGGCGCTGCTCGCCGCGGCGGGCGCCGCCCTGCTGGCGGCGGTCGCGGTCGCGTTGCTGCTGCACCGGCCTGGCCACGGTGTGCCGGCGGGGACGGGCTCCACCGTGTGAGCGCAGGTGCGGCGCGTCCCCTGGGGTCTGATTTGGTATACCATCGGCTGGTCGTCGATGGAGAAGTCAATGCTGACCACAGTGATCAAGCCGAACACGTACCAGGACTCCGTCAGTCTGATGCTGCTCAGCCAGCAGCTCACGGCCCTCGACGGGGTCACCAAGGTCTCCGTGATGATGGGCACCCCCGCCAACAAGGACATCCTGCGGGCCACCGGGTTCTCGTCGCCCGAGCTCGACGCCGCCGCCGCGGGCGACATGGTGCTCGGGATGGACCTCACCGACGACACCGACGTCGCCGCGATCGTCGCCGCCGCCGAGAACGCTCTGCGCAACCAGGCGCGCGCGGGAGCCTCGTCGGGCCTGCGCACCGCCCGCAGCCTGGACCGTTCGCTCGCGCTCGCACCCGGCGCCAACCTCGCCCTGGTCTCCATCCCCGGCCAGTACGTCGCCGACCAGGTCGCCGAGCTCCTCGAGCGCGACCTCAACGTCATGATCTTCTCGGACAACGTCGGCGTGGCCGACGAGGTCGCCCTCAAGCAGAAGGCGACCGAGCGCGGGCTGCTCGTCATGGGCCCCGACTGCGGCACCGCGTCGATCGGCGGGATCCCGCTGGCGTTCGCCAACGTGGTCCGGGCCGGCAGCATCGGCATCGCCGGCGCCTCCGGCACCGGCACGCAGGAGGTGATGAGCCAGATCGACCTGCTCGGCGGCGGCGTCAGCAGCGCGATCGGGCTCGGCGGCCGCGACCTCGGGGAGGCGGTCGGCGGCCTCTCGAGCCTGCAGGCCCTCGCCGCGCTCGAGGCCGACCCCGGCACGTCGACGATCGTGCTCGTCTCCAAGCCGCCGGCGCCCTCCGTGCGCGCGCGCGTGGAGGCGTACGCCAGGACCCTGACCAAGGACGTCGTGCTCGTCTTCCTCGGGGAGGTCCCCGCGGTCGAGCGCGACGGCAACCTCTGGTACGCGTACACGCTCGCCGACGCCGCGGCCCGGGCGGTCGAGCTCGCCGGCGGGGGCCGGCCGGCCTTCGCCGGCTCCCAGCGCTGGATCAAGGGCCCGTACACGGGCGGCACGCTGGCCAGCGAGGCCGCGATGCTGCTGCGCCACGAGCTCGGGCTGCCCGAGGGCGACGCGTCGCACGAGCTGGGCTACATGCTCCGCGCCGACGGGCACGTCATCCTCGACCTCGGCGACGACGCCTACACGCAGGGTCGCCCGCACCCGATGATCGACCCCTCCACCCGCGTGGAGCGCCTCCCGGCGCTGTTCGACGACGAGGGCACGGCGGTGGTGCTGCTCGACGTCGTCATCGGCTACGGGGCGTCCGACGACCCCGCGGGCGCGCTCGTCCCGGCGATCCGCGACGGTGTCGCACGGGCCGCCGCCGCCGGCCGGCAGGTGGCCGTGGTGGCCTCGGTGTGCGGCACTCGCGGCGACGTCCAGGGGCTCGACGAGCAGCAGCGGGTGCTGCGCGAGGCCGGCGTCGCGGTGCTGCCGAACAACGCGGCGGCCGTGCGGCACGCGGCGTCCCTGGTCATCGGGCTGGAGCGGACCCGCTCCGGCGCGACACCCGCCGCCACGGCCGGCACCACGCCGCCGCCGCGGATCGCGCAGCTGCTGGCCGACGGCCCCACGGTCGTCAACATCGGGCTCCGGTCGTTCGCCGAGACCCTCGGCGCCGCCGGCGCCCCCACCGTCCAGTACGACTGGGCCCCGGTCGCCGGCGGAGACCCCCGTCTCGCCGCGCTGGTCCGTGGCCTCGAGAACGCCTGAGGAAGGGCGAGAGCTGACATGTACGACTCGATCAACGACGCGAACCGGGCCATCGTCGAGGCCATCTCCTCCGGCCAGCCCGTGCTGGTGGACGTCGTGCAGGCGCGCGACGCCATCCCGGTGCTCGCCGGGCCGGAGAAGGTGCTGCTGCACGCGGGGCCCCCGATCCGGTTCGAGGACATGACGCCCCCGATGCAGGGCTCCTGCGTGGGTGCGCTGCTCTTCGAGGGCTGGGCCGCCACCGAGCAGGAGGCCCGTGAGCTGCTCGCCGCCGGCGGGGTGCGGTTCGAGCCGTGCCACCACCACGACGCCGTGGGCCCGATGGGTGGCATCACCAGCCCGAGCATGGCCGTCGTCGTCATCGAGAACCGGCAGGGCGGCAACCGCGCCTACTGCACCATGAACGAGGGCATCGGCAAGGTGCTGCGGTTCGGCGCCTACGACGCCGAGGTGGTCGCGCGGCTGGAGTGGATGCGCGACGTGCTCGGGCCCGCCCTGGCGCAGGCGCTGCGGCAGACCGCCGACGGGTACGCCCTCATCCCGCTCATCTCCCGCGCCATCACCATGGGCGACGAGTTCCACCAGCGGAACATCGCGGCGTCCGCCCTGTTCGCCAAGGACATGGCGCCGCTGCTGGCGCGCACCGACGTGGACCGCGGCGACGTCGCGCAGGTGCTGCAGTTCCTCTCGGACACCGACCAGTTCTTCCTCAACCTGGCGATGGCCGCGTGCAAGGCCGTCATGGACCAGGCGCGCACCATCCAGGAGGGGTCGATCGTCACGGCGATGACCCGCAACGGCAAGGACTTCGGGATCCGCGTCTCGGGCCTCGGCGACCAGTGGTTCACGGCGCCCGTCAACACCCCGCAGGGCCTGTACTTCACGGGGTACAGCCAGGAGCAGGCCTGCCCGGACATGGGCGACAGCTCGATCACCGAGACCTTCGGGCTCGGCGGCATGAGCATGATCGCGGCTCCGGGCGTCACACGGTTCGTCGGCGCGGGCGGCTTCACCGACGCGGTCGCCACCAGCGACGAGATGGCGGAGATCGTCGTCGACTTCAACGGGACGCTGCCGATCCCCACGTGGGACTTCCAGGGCGCACCCCTCGGCATCGACGTCCGCAAGGTGGTCAAGACGTCGATCACGCCGATCATCAACACGGGAATCGCCTCGCTCGAGCCGGGGGTCGGCCAGATCGGCGCCGGTACCGTGCGGGCGCCGCTGGCGTGCTTCGTCCAGGCACTCGAGGCGCTCGCGGCCAGGTACGGCGTCGCGGCCGACGACTGACGGTGGCCATCACCGGCGGGAGCGTGGTCGCGCTCGACCTGCTCGACGGCTCGGAGGTGCTGCGGCTGCACTCGCAGTTCACCTCCGGGGTCAACCTGGCGTGCGGTGACCACCTCGTCTACGCGGGGACCGACCCGCACGGCGGTGCCTGCGCCCTCCAGGTGGACGCCGCCGACGTCGAGCTGCTGCGCTCGTCGTCCAGCTGGCGCTGGGACGGCCGGGCGCTCGTGGCGCCGGCGCGCCGGGCCGTCGAGCTGGCGCCCGACGCCGTGCGGTACCCCGTCCGGCCGCCGGTGGTGCCGGGACTGCCCGCCGGGGACCCGGGCCGGCTGGCCCGCGCCCGTGCCGCCGCGGGAGGCGCCAGCTGGTTCGACTCCGGGCCGGGGCTCGAGATCGGGCTGCCGAGCCTGCGCGCCGCCGTCGCGGCGCTCGCCGCCGGGGATGACGTCGGTCCGGTCCGCGCCGTGGTCGGGCTCGGGATCGGGCTGACCCCCTCCGGGGACGACGCGCTCGTCGGGGCGCTGTGCGTCCTCGCGGCGGCCGGGGAGCCGTGGTCGGCGGCCGGCCGTCACCTCGAGCCATGGCTCGGCGGGGACGGGCGGGGCCGCACCACCGACGTGTCGGCCGGCTACCTGCGTCTCGCCCTGGGGGGCGCCTTCTCGACCCCGCTCGGGCGGCTCGTCGCCGCGCTCGCGGACGGCGTCCCGGACGCCACCCTCATCGACGCGGTCCGAGGCCTCGCGGCGATCGGCGCCACCTCCGGCATGGACGCCGTGGTGGGGGCCCAGATCGCCTGGGAGCACCTCGTCGCGGCCACCACACGACGTCCCTAGGAGATCGTCATGCGCATCATCGTCGCCCTCGGCGGCAACGCCATCGCCCGTCGCGGCGAGGCGATCACCGTGGACCACCAGCTGGCGAACCTCGACGTCGTGGCGTCGCGGCTGCGGTCCGTCGCGGAGTCCCACGAGCTGGTCATCACCCACGGCAACGGGCCCCAGGTGGGCCTGCTGGCGCTGCAGGCGGCGGCCGACGTGCAGCTCCCGGCGTACCCGCTCGACGTCCTCGGCGCCGAGACCCAGGGGATGATCGGGTACTTCATCGAGATCGAGCTGCGGCAGGCGCTGCCGGCCGACCAGAAGGTCACCACCGTCCTCACGCTGGTCGAGGTGGACCGCGCCGACCCCGCGTTCGGCCACCCGACGAAGTTCATCGGCCCGGTGTACACGCCCGAGCAGGCGGCGGCGCTGGCGGCCGAGCGTGGGTGGGCCTTCGCGCTCGACGGGGAGGCGCCGCGCCGCGTCGTCGCCTCGCCCACGCCGCTGCGGATCGTCCAGATCGACTCCGTGCTCCAGCTGCTGCGCGCCCACCACGTGGTGATCTGCGCGGGCGGCGGCGGCATCCCCATGGCCCGCGGTGCCGACGGGCACCTCGCCGGCGTCGAGGCCGTGGTCGACAAGGACGCCAGCTCGGCAGTGCTCGCCGCCGCGATCGACGCCGACCTGTTCGTCATGGCCACGGACGCCGACGCGGTCTACCTCGACTGGGGCACGCCCGACCAGCGGGCGATCCGTCGCATCAGCGCCGACCGCCTCGCCGAGCACGACTTCGCGGCCGGGTCCATGGGGCCCAAGGTCGCCGCCGCCATCGCGTTCGCCCGGGCGTCCGGGAGCCGCGCCGCCATCGGCAAGCTCGAGGACATCGAGAAGATGCTCCACGGCAGCGCCGGCACCCTCATCGAGGCGGTCGACGTCCCCACCGAGTACTACCCGGCGTCGGTGTGATTCCCGACCGTCGCCCCGTCCGGACCGTGAAGGCGGAGACATGTCACTGATCGAGTGGGTCGCGGTCGCCGCGGCGGGCTTCGGCGCGGGCGCGGTCAACACGATCGTCGGGTCGGGGTCGCTCATCACCTACCCCGTCATGGTGGTGCTCGGGGTGCCGCCGGTGACCGCGAACATCGCGAACACGGTGGGCCTGGTCCCGGGCTCTCTGGCGGGCGCGTGGGGCTACCGCGACCGGCTCGGCGGCACCCGTCCGTTGCTGCTGCGCCTGGGCGCGGCGTCCCTCGCGGGCGCGGTGTGCGGCGCGGCGCTGCTCACGCAGCTGCCCAAGAGCTCGTTCGCCTACGTGGTGCCGGTCCTCATCCTGGCGGCCGCGCTGCTCGTCGGGCTGCAGCCGCTCATCGTCCGGCGCACCAGGCCGGCCGAGCGCACGCGCTGGACCCAGCTGACGTTCTGGGTCTTCCTCTCCGGCATCTACGGCGGCTACTTCAGCGCCGCCCAGGGCGTGATCCTGCTCGGCGTGCTCGGCCTGTTCCTCGCGTCCGACCTGCAGGAGCAGAACGCGGTGAAGAACGTGCTCCAGGCGCTGGTGAACATCGTCGCCGCGCTCTTCTTCATCGTCACCGGAGCGGTCGCCTGGCGGTACGCCGCGATGGTGGCGGTCGGCTCGCTCATCGGCGCCCCCGTCGGCGCGGCGCTGGCCAAGAAGATCCCCACCGGGCCGTTCCGGGTGGGGATCGTCGTCTTCGGCGTCCTCATGGCCGGCGTCATGGCGTGGATGGCGAAGCACTGACCTGGGCGGCGGTCCGCCGGCGCCGGCCCGGCGCCACCGGCCACGTCCTCGTCGCCTGGTTAGGCTGAGCGCGGGCGGGGCGGCGTGTGCCCCGCGCACGCCCCCAGGGAGAGCTGATGACCGCCGACGCGGTGCCGACCGACGGCTCGCTCCGTGACCGGGTGCTCGAGGAGGTCAAGGAGCGGATCATCGCCGGCGACCTGCCCACCGGGGCCCGGCTGCACGAGCGCAACCTCAGCCAGGAGCTCGGGGTGTCCCGCGTCCCGCTGCGCGAGGCGATCCTCACCCTCGCCGCGCAGGGCCTCGTCGAGATGCGCCCCCGCATCGGCGCCTTCGTCAGGCCGATGACCAAGCCGTACATCGACGACCTGTTCGCGGTCCGCCTCGCGCTCGAGCCCCTCGCGGCCTCGCTCGCCGCGAGGAACCGGGACGCGCACCAGCTCGCCGAGCTCACGCGGCTGCTCGCCGAGGAGCGGGACGCCCTGGCCGCCGGCGACGACAAGCGCGGCTCGCTGGTGAACGCGGACTTCCACCTCGAGGTGCTGCGCGCCAGCGGCAACGAGGTGCTGTACGCCCTCATGGCGCCACTGCAGTCCCAGATCCAGCGGCTGTTCCGCCGCACCATCACGACCATCTCGCGCGAGCTGACCGAGGACCACACGACGCTGCTCGACGCGGTGCGGGACCAGGACGCCGCGCGTGCGACGGAGATCGCCCGCCGGCACGTCGAGGAGACCCGCGACCTCAGCATCACCGTCGCGGACTGACGCCGGGGACGACGATGCCCCGACCCAGAGGGCCGGGGCATCGTCGTGGACGGCAGGGGGCAGCCGTCCCGTCAGAGGCGCTCCGCGGCAGGAGCGGCCGCCTCGCTCGTCGTCGCGGAGGCGGGGGGCTTGACGAGCCACTCGGCCAGCCAGGCGTACACCGGGCCGAGCGCGTTCATGGCGATGACGGCGATCCAGGCCACCCACGGGTTGCTCGTGTCCCAGCCGAAGCCGCCGAAGAACGTGGCGAAGAACGACGCGAACCCGAAGAACATCCCGGGGACGAGCGAGAACAGCTTGAGCCGCCCGGTGTACATGAGCAGCGAGTTCACCACCAGGATGATGAGGGCGAGCATCGCGTCCTGGGCGAGGGTCGAGGTGCCGAACTTCGTGCCGATGTGCTGGTCGAGCAGCACGATGATCAGCGCGAACGTGGAGCCGGCGGGCATCGCGGCCCAGAGCCGGCGCATCACCGGCAGGTGGGGACCGCCGGCCAGGTACGTGCCGGCCCACGCGATGAAGATGGCCCACGGGGGCAGGTGGAGGGCGTTGCCTCCGACGAACGCCGTGGTGGCCGCGAGGATCGAGGCGACGATCTCGTGGGGGATCTTCCTGAGCATGACGTGCTCTTCTCCGTTCCTGGGTACAGCTGCGGGGGGACGATGCCTGAGCGGACCGGCCGTCAGGGGTGGGACAGCTCGGTGGTCTTCTGCGTCCGTGCCACGACGCGGCCGCCCTTGATGACGGCGGTGCGCACGGCACGGTCCAGCAGGGCCGTCGCCGGGTCGGTGCCGTCGAGCACGACGAGGTCGGCGCGGTCGCCCACCTTGACGCCGTAGCCCTGGTCGATGCCGATGATGCGGGCGTTGTCGTACGTGATCGTGTGCACGAGCCGCCGGAAGTCGTCGGGCGACCCCATGTGCCCCACCTGCGCCATGAACAGGGCGACGTCCATGAGGTCGGCGTTGCCGAACGGCGTGAACGCGTTGCGCACGTTGTTGCTGGACAGGCCGACCGAGACCTCGACGTCCCACATGAGCTTGACCGGCGCGACGCCGCGCCGCACGTTGTGGTCGTCGTTGCGCGCGTTGAGGTGCATGTCCGTGAAGGGCAGCACCACGATGTTGATGCCGGCCTCCTTGATCCGGTCCCACACCTCGACGCGGTGGGCGCCGGACAGCGAGGCGAGCGACGTCATGTGGCCCAGCGTGACCTGGCCCTGCATGCCGCGGGCGACCGTCACCTCCGCGATGTGCTCGACGAGGGCGTAGCGCGGGTCGGAGTCGTCGACCCAGAAGTCGGTGTGCATGTCGACCGGCACCTGGTACTTCTCGGCGAGGTCGAACACCTGCCGGACGTGCTCCTTGCAGCTGTCGAGGTCCGGCTCGTTGTACGTGCAGCCGCCCACCACGTCGGCACCGTTGCGCAGGCACTGCTCCATGAGCTCGAGGGTGCCGGGCGCCTTGAGGATGCCCTCCTGCGGGAAGGCCACCACCTGCAGGTCCACCCGGCCGCGGTACTCGTCGCGCAGCGCCAGCATCGCGTCCGCGCCGATGGTGTGGGCGATGGGGTCGACGTCCGGCTGGGTGCGGATGGCGGTGGTGCCCTGCGCGATCGCCATGTCGAGCACCTTGCGGGACCGCTCGAGCACGTCCTCGGGGGTGAACCGGGCCTTCAAGGCGCCGGTCACCTTGATGGCGCCCTCGAGCGTGCCCGCCAGGTTCGGCATGCGCTCGTCGAGGAGGGCCTTGTCCAGGTGGAGGTGGGTCTCGACGAAGCCCGGCACCACCGCGCGGCCCTGGGCGTCGAGTACCTCCCCCAG
>JAJYTJ010000244.1 GCA_021793115.1 Actinomycetes bacterium
AGCTGCTGGCGGCGGAAGACCGGCTCCTCGACCGTTCCCACGCGACGAGCGGGCCGACCGTGGAACTGGCCACCGTCGAGCGGATCACCAGCAGAACGGATGCGGAAGGGCGCCGGCTCGGCACCGATCAGGCTGACGCTCTCCAGCGGATCGCCGTGTCGGGCCGGGTCGTGGACGTGCTCCTCGGGCCGGCAGGTGCGGGGAAGACGACGGCGATGAGCGCGTTGAGGCGGGCCTGGGAGAAGCAGCACGGTACCGGCAGCGTGGTCGGGCTCGCGCCGTCGGAGAACGCGGCGCAGGTGCTCGGCGAGGAGCTCGGGATTGAGACGGAGAACACGGCCCGCTGGTGGCAGATGCACCTCCTCCACGGGACCACGTTCGACAAGGACCAGCTCGTGATCCTCGACGAGGCATCCCTGGCCGGCACCGGCTCCCTCGATCGCATCACCGGCCTCGCCGAACAAGCCGGCGCGAAAGTCCTGCTCGTGGGCGACTGGTCGCAGCTCCAAGCGGTGGATGCGGGTGGGGCGTTCGGGATGCTCGTCCACGACCGCGACGACGCCCCCGAACTCACCGACGTGCACCGGTTCACCCACCGGTGGGAGAAGGCCAACTCGCTGGCCCTGCGGCACGGCCGCACCGGAGCGATCGACACCCTCATTGAGCACGACCGGGTGCGCGGCGGGGAGCAGGACGCGATGGTCGATGCCGCCTACACCGCCTGGCGGGCCGATGTGCAGGCGGGGCGGGCGTCGATCCTCGTCGCCGAAACCCGCGACACCGTCACCCAGCTCAACGAGCGGGCCCGCGCCGACCTCATCCTCGACGGCACGATCACCCCCGGCCGAGAGGTCACCCTGCATGACGGCACCCAGGCTTCCAAGGCGATCGGATCATCACGCGGGAGAACGACCGGCGCCTGCGGTCGAAGAACGGCAAGAACTGGGTGCGCAACGGCGACCGGTGGACGATCACCGCCGTCGCCGGGGACGGGTCGATCACCGTCCGCCCCGAAGGGCGACGCTTCGGCGGTTCGCTGGTGCTGCCGGCCGCGTATGTCGCCGAGCAGGTCGAGCTGGGGTATGCGATCACCGGGCATCGCGCCCAGGGCGTCACCGTCGATACCGCGCACACGGTCGTGACGGCGACGACGACGCGGGAGAACTTCTACGTCGCGATGACCCGCGGCCGGCACGGGAACTACGCCTACGTCGCCACCGACACCACCGACGACGCCCATGTCGCCCCGCACCCCTCCGACAACCCCGACGCCACCGCCCGGTCCGTCCTGTACGGGGTGCTCCAGCACGTCGGCGCGGAACTGTCCGCGCACGAGACCATTACCGCCGAACAAGAGCGGTGGGAGTCGATCGCGCAGCTCGCCGCGGAGTACGACACCATCGCCCAGGCCGGCCAGCACGACCGCTGGGCCACCCTCCTCGAAACCTCCGGCCTCACCGAGGGGCAGGTCGATCTCGTGCTCGGCTCCGACGCCTACGGCGCGCTGTCGGCCGAGCTGCGTCGCGCTGAGGCCAACCACCACGACCTTGACGGCCTTGTGCCGCGACTGGTGGCGGCAAGGGGGGTTCGAGGACGCCGACGACATCGCCTCCGTTCTGCATCATCGTCTCGCCCGCGCGACCGTGCGGCCTGCCGGGTCGGGGCGTATCCGGCAGGCGCCGCGGCTCATTGCCGGGCTCATCCCGCACGCGTCGGGGATCACCGACCCGGAGATGCACCAAGCGCTCACCGAACGCGAAACCCTCATCGAACAACGCGCCGGCACCCTCCTCACCCACGCACTCGATGAGGGCGAGCCGTGGACTGCCGCCCTCGGCCCGACGCCGGAGGGTGCGGCGGCGTCGCGGTGGCGGGAGTGCGGGCGGATCGTGGCCGCCTACCGGGATCGCTATCAGATCACTGACGACACCCCGCTCGGCCCCGAAGCGGGGTCGGATGCGCAGAAGATCGACGCCGCCCGCGCCGAGACCGCGCTCAAGCGCGCGAAGCAGCTAAGCCGGCAGACCCCGGAACACGAGCAGCCGGACCTCACAGTCGAGGCCCGGCAGGGTCGCACGCTTTAACCGCCGAGGTCAGAGGGAGCGGCGCGGCTGATCTTGGTCGAGATCTGAGCCATCCACGGCGGGTCCGTTCTGCCGCCCTTGACTACGTGTCGGCGCGGCTGGGCGGTCGTGCATCAGCGCGGAGACCTCGTGCGAGCCGGAGACGAGAGTGGCGGTGCCTTCTTGGAGCAGCACATGCGGGCCGGTGCTCGCCGCACTGGTGATCGGGCCGGGCACCGCCCCGACCCCACGGCCGAGGGTGTGCGCCTCGCGGGCCACGTTCAGCGCGCCCGAACGTGCCCCTGCCTCCACGATCACCGTCGCCGAGGACATGGCCGCGAGGAGCCGTCCGCGGGCAGTGAAGCGGTGCCGAGTCGGCGTCGATCCCGGCGGCATCTCGCTCACCACCAGGCCGAGATCGGCGACCCGTTCGAGCAGGTCGCGATGCCCGGCAGGGTAGGGACGATCCAGGCCGCTGGCCAGCACCGCGATCGTGTGCCCAGCATCGGCGAGCACGGCGCGATGAGCGGCACCGTCGATGCCGTAGGCACCGCCGGAGACCACGATCTGCTCGTCCATCGCCGCATCGTGCGCGACCTCGGCGGCGACATGATCGCCGTAGCCGGTCGACGCACGCGATCCCGTGATCGTCACCCGATCCTCCGTCTGGGCCGCGAGGAACGAAGTCGCGCCCTTCGCCCAGAGCACGTAAGGGGCGCGGTCACCCAGCGCAGCGACCGACGCCGGCCAGTGCGCGTCCCCGGGCACCAGCGGCTCATACCTGCCGTCGAGCGTCCGCCGGAGCACCGCATCGAAATCGACACCCGAGGAGACCAGGCGGGTGCGGTGCTGAAGGATCGCCGCCTCCTCAGGCCGCACGCCCGGCATCGGCCCGTCGGTATCAAGCAGCCGCAGCGTCTCCAACCCGCCCTCCCTGTGCAGCAGGTGCCCCACGTTCGCGTCCGCCGGCTCGGCGATCATCGACAGCATCACGCGGGCCGTGCGCTCATCGCCGGCGTAATCAGCCAGGAAAGCCATGATCGGTGTCCCTTCCACTCAGGCCAGCAACTACCGGGCAGGTGCACCACTACTGGGCGGCAGGGTTCCGCTCGTCGGAGGTCCGGCGTAGAGTGGAAGCTGAAGCGCAGGCTTCCAATTTGCAGGGCTCTTCGGAGTCGCCCCCCTTCGCAGGGCCACCACCAACACGCCGCTTCTCGATAAGTGTTCGACGTGTTGAACGGAGGCCCGCAATGATCCCCACCCCCGCACCCGTCCGCCGCCACTGGCGGCGGAGCCAGCGCACCGCCGAAGCCGTCGCCCCGGTTCGCCGGTTCCTGCCGACGCACCGCATCCGCGACGCCGTGATGAGCCGCCGCGGCCTCAAGCGGGGCATCCCCGCGATGCTGCTCGCCGCTCCCTACATCGCAGCCGTCAAGCTCCTGACCGAGCACATCGAGCAGGCCGGTCCCGGCTGGGGTTGGCTGCATCTGGTCGTGCTGCTGTGCGCGTGGAACGCGCTCAAGATGCTCTGGCTCGGCCCGATGAGCCTCATCGCCCTCGCCAGTGCCCGGCACCGCGAGCACGTCCAGCGCCGCGCCGCCCGTCGCGAAGCCGAGACGCACGGTACGCCGGACGAGACTCTGGTCATGGCCGGGGGTGCATCATGAACGCCGTCACCTACCGGTACAGCGCGGAGGAGAGCCCGACCAGGCTGAACCAGCAAGAAGCCGACTGCCGCCGCTACGCCAACGAGCACGGCCTGACCATCACCGAGGTCTTCACCGACACCGGGCACAGCCGCCACGGCCTGCATCACATGCTCGATGCCGCCCAGCGGGAGGACGTCACCGGGCTCATCGTCACCGACCTTGCTCGGCTCGGTTCCAAGTATGCCGATCACGTCGCCGTCGTCCAGCAGCTCCACGACGCCGGAGTCGACATCCACGTCACCAAAGACCGCACCTCGGACCCGGCTACTCACTTCACGACGCCGCGGTGACGCTCCACGTCGCAAGGGGGAACATCACGGGCACGCAGGATGCGCTCCTCCTCGGAGTCATGCAGGCTTACACCAAAGTCGATGTTCCCGGGGGACTGCTCGCCCGGCGGCGGCAGGACCTACGCCAGAGCAGCCCCGAATGCCTCGGCGCCTGGCCCTGCTCCCGGCCGCTGGGTGCGGCTCGCTCTGCCACCCTCATCCCTTCGCGACATGGCGGGGGAAGGACGTTGTGCCAAGAAGTCGCACCGTGTCCACGGGCTGTGGGATGATGTGCTGGAGACCTCCAGGAGGAGAACTGACGTGCCGGTAGCGAGGCAAGACTAGCCTCGGGATTTCAT
>JAJYTJ010000245.1 GCA_021793115.1 Actinomycetes bacterium
AGGGCGGCGCGTCGCTCAACATCCTGTCCGGCCTCGTCGCCGGCAACTTCTCCGGCTACTGGCTCGGGCTGACGATCGTCTCGCTCATGAGCGTCTCGTTCCTCATCAGCGAGCAGGTGCCCAGCACGCTCATGGTCGCGCCGGCGGTGTTCGCCTTCGGGCTCGTCGCGTTCGGCTTCCTCGGCATGGGGCCCGTGACCATCGCGGTCGACTCCTACGGCCCGGTGACGGACAACGCGCAGTCGGTGTACGAGCTGTCGCTCATCGAAGAGGTCCCGGAGATCGACGCGGAGCTCAAGCGGGACTTCGGCGTGGACGTCAAGTGGGACGCCGCCAAGCAGATGCTCGAGGAGAACGACGGCGCAGGCAACACGTTCAAGGCGTCCGCCAAGCCGGTGCTCATCGGCACGGCCGTCGTCGGCGCCACCACGATGATCTTCTCGATCATCATGGCGCTGACGAACCACCTCACGGAGAACGTCCAGAACCTCTCGCTGCTGCACCCGCCGTTCCTGCTCGGCCTCATCGCCGGCGGCGCGATGATCTACTGGTTCACCGGCGCCTCGATGCAGGCCGTCACCACGGGCTCCTACCGCGCGGTGGAGTACATCAAGGACCACATCAAGCTCGACGCCAGCGCCACGCGGGCCAGCGAGAAGGACTCCCGCAAGGTCGTCGAGATCTGCACGCAGTACGCGCAGCAGGGCATGCTCAACATCTTCCTGGCCGTGTTCTTCGGCACCCTGGCGTTCGCGTTCCTCGAGCCGTACTTCTTCATCGGCTACCTCGTGTCGATCGCCGTCTTCGGGCTCTACCAGGCGATCTTCATGGCGAACGCCGGCGGCGCGTGGGACAACGCGAAGAAGGTCGTCGAGGTGGACCTGCACGCCAAGGGCACGGCGCTGCACGACGCGACGATCGTCGGCGACACGGTGGGCGACCCCTACAAGGACACCTCGTCCGTGGCGCTCAACCCGGTGATCAAGTTCACGACGCTCTTCGGCCTGCTGGCCGTCGAGCTCGGCGTGAGCCTGACCAACGGCGGCAACAGCACCCTGGTGCGGGTGCTGTCCGGTGCGCTGTTCGTCGCCTCCGCGTACTTCGTCTGGCGCTCCTTCTACGGCATGCGGATCCGCACGTCGCTGGAGGACACTGTCGAGGAGCCGCCGGCACCGGCGCCGGTCGAGCCCGCCGCCGACCTGCGTCCCGTCGCCACCGCAGGCGTCGTGACGCAGCCTGGCGACCACGCTGTCGATCCGGCGGAGGGTGACGTGGTGGACGTGAAGTCTCAGAAGAGCACCGCGCGATGAGCGCCCGGCGGATCGCGATCAAGCACGATGCCGCGCTCGTGGACGGCGACGGGCACGTCGTCGGCCACGACGCGGGGTCGACCCTGGTGCGGCGCCTGCTGCGGGTGTTCCCCGGGGCCGAGCTCATCGGCCCCGGGCCCCGCCGCTGCGAGGGGTTCGACCTCATCCCCCTGGAGTTCGTCGACCCGGTGACCACGGTGGTCATCAACATGGACGTGCTCGACTCCGTCGACGTGTGGCGCACGCTGCGGCCTGCCGGGGCCGAGCCGCGCCTGATGAACTTCGTCTGGTGGCCGACGACGACGTACCCGGAGCCCGTGGAGCAGGCCGCCCTGGCGCTGTCCTGCGCGCTCTTCCCCACGTTCGCCAACTCCGAGCGCACCGCGACCGAGGTGCGCGAGGTGGTGTCGCGGTACACGGTGTCCGAGCTCGCCGAGAAGTCCAAGGTGGCCTGGGTCAACCTCGGGTTCCGGCTGGACCACGTGCGGCCGCGCCAGGACGCCTCGACCCCGCTGGTGCTCTACCCCGCCATCTACGTCTCGGAGCGCAAGCAGCCGCGGCTGTTCCTCGAGGTGGTCGAGCGCGTGCACGACAAGATGCCGATCCGCGTCGAGGCCCGGCTGCACGAGTCGCATCTGGTGTCCGAGCTCGCGATGCGCATGTCGCACCGCGACTGGATGTGGGTGGGGCCCCTGACCGCGACCCGCGACTCCTACTGGGACGCGCTGTCGCGGACCACGGCGTTCCTCGCCACCGCGACCGAGGAGTCGTACGGCCTGGAGTACGTCGAGGCGCTGGCGGCCGGGGCTGTCGGGGTGTTCCCCGACCTGCCGTGGGCGCACGCCCTGGTCCCGGACTCGTACCCGTTCTTCTACCGGACACCTGCCGAGGCCGAGGAGCAGCTCACGCGCGCGGTGAGCGACCCCGCAGGGTGCTGGACGGAGATCGACGCCGCGGCCGGCGGCAGCCTCGCGCGGTGGCTGCGCGACCGCCACTCCGACGACCTCTTCGAGAAGGCCATCGTCGGGCGCGTCCAGGACTGGTTCGGGGCGTAGGGCGCGCCGGCGCATCCGCACGGTGGGGCTCGGCCAGGAGGCCGGGCCCCACCGTCGCTCCAGGGGCTTGTCAAAGATATGTCGTAGATATATCGTTAGGTCATCCGGTCGAGAGAACGACTCCCGGATGACCCGCCCCCGGCGGGCCTCGACGTCCCGCCCCGCGGGACCCCACATCAGGAGCACACCCATGACCACGCACCACCACCACCCGCCCCGCGCCCGCCGAGCCTTCGACGGCGCGCCCACCCGCGCGCACCACGAGCCCTTCGACGGCGCGTGGTTCGACCCCGCGTGCCGCCGCGACCGGCGCGGCCCCTTCTCCGGCGGACCCGCGTTCGTCGGCCCCATGGCCGGGGGCCCCGCCGCCGGCGAGCCGCGTCGCGGCTACCGCGACCAGCCCGACGGCCCCGGCCCCCGGAACGGTCGCGGCCGCTCGGGCGGCAGGCCGTTCGGGCCCGGGTTCGGGGCCGAGGGCCCGTTCGGCCCCGACTTCGGACCCGGCTTCGGACCCGAGCGAGGGCTCGGCCCTGGCTTCGGTCCCGACCAGCGCCACGGTCGCGGCTTCCGTCACGGCCGGCGCGCCGGGCGCGGCGACATCCGCGCCGCCGTGCTGCTGCTGCTCGCCGAGCAGCCGCGCCACGGCTACGAGCTCATCCGGGAGATCACCGAGCGCACCGACGGCGCGTGGACGCCCAGCCCGGGCGCCATCTACCCGGCGCTCTCGCTCCTCGAGGACGAGGGCCTCATCACCATCGCCACCGAGGGCGGCCGCCGGCTGGCGAGCCTGTCCGAGGCCGGCCGCGCCTACGTCACGGCACACGCCGACGAGCTCGGCGACCCGTTCGGGGACGCCACGGCCCGCACGCCACGCTCCCGGTGGGCGATGCGCGACGCCGTGCGCGCCCTCATGGGCGCGAGCATGCAGGTGGCCCAGGACGGCGACGAGGCGCAGGTCGCCCGCGCGCTCGTCGTGCTGGACCGGGCCCGCAAGGACCTCTACCTGGTGCTCGCCGGCCAGGAGCCCCCGGCTCCCCCGGCGCCGTCGGACGACGAGCCCGAGGCCTGAGACCACAGACCGCCGAGGCGCCCGACCACCGGCAGCCGCCGGGCCGGCCGCCTCGGCCGCGTCAGGACGCGGTGAGCCAGGAGATCTCGCGCCGCAGCAGCTCCAGGCGGCCCGCTGACTCGAACGAGCGGGCGTCGTGCCCCAGGGTGTCGACGATCACCCGCGAGGTCGCCGGACCCTGCCACACGACCGGGAAGGTCACGCCGTCGTGCTCGACGACGAGCAGCGGGCGGATGCCCTCGTCGAGGTCGAGGCCCGCGTAGCCCTCGTCGTACGCGGTGAACGGGGCCAGGCCGGCGCTCACCGGGTGCTCGTCGTCGACGGCCCGGAAGGCGATCTCGCCGAGCGGCGGGTGCCAGGAGTGCTCGCCCCAGCGGCCGCCGACGGCCGCGGCGTAGGCACCGCCGAACGCGCCGGAGCCCTGGTGGAGCGCGAGCACCGGCACGCCGTGCGCGACGACCTCGTCGACCCGGCGCCGCAGCGCGTCGAACGTGGCGTCGTCCGGGGTGAAGCCGGATGCCTTGACGACGAGCAGCGCCAGGTCCGCGGGGTCGACGCCCTCCAGAGTGTCGGGCATGGTGCCGCGGAGCACCACGTCGAACCCGGCCGCCGCCAGCTCGAGGGCCACCACGTGGCCCACCGCGGCGTCGTCGTGCCACGGGTCGGTGAACGGGTGGTGACCCACCAGGACGAGGGCGGTGCGCGGCATCGTGCTCCTTCGCGTCGACGCGCTCGTCGGACGATCCCGGCACGCCAGGCCGGGGCCGCGGGCGCGCCTGCGAACGTACCAGGTCACAGTGGTGCGGACGGGTGGCGGTGCGGCCCGCGGAGGCGCCGCCGGGAACGCTCGGCGTCGCGGGGGCGAACGGCCGACGAGCACGCGTGGAACGCACGGATTTGGGATGGGCGCCGCCGTGGCGTAACCTGTACCAGCCGACGC
>JAJYTJ010000048.1 GCA_021793115.1 Actinomycetes bacterium
AAGAGCCTGTCGTACATGACAGGCCAGTTGCGGCAGGTCGGCCTGTTCATCGCGCTCATCGTCATCGTCCTGCTGATGCAGGTGCTGACCCACGGCGTGACCCTCAGCCCGCGCAACGTGTCCAACCTCATCGTCCAGAACAGCTACATCCTGGTGCTGGCGATCGGCATGGTCATGGTCATCATCGCCGGCCACATCGACCTGTCGGTCGGTTCGGTCGTCGCGGTGATCGGGGCCCTCGCCGGGGTGCTCAACAACAAGATGGGCGTCCCCTGGTGGCTGACGGTCATCATCTGCCTGCTCGGTGGCGTCGTCGTCGGCGCGTGGCAAGGATTCTGGATCGCGTACTTCAAGATCCCGGCCTTCATCGTCACGCTCGGCGGCATGCTCATCTTCCGTGGGCTGGCACAGATCCTGCTGAACAACACCCAGATCTCCCCGTTCGAGAACGCGTTCCGTCAGATCGGCGCAGGCTTCCTGCCCGACCTCGGCGGCGGCACGTCGTACCTCGAGCCGCTGACGATGATCCTCGCGGTGGTCGCGGTCCTCGCCCTCGTCGGACAAGGCATCCGGGTCCGGATGAGCCGGGCGAAGAACGGCCTGACGCTCGAGCCGCTGCTCTGGTACGTGCTGAAGACCGGCTTCATGGTCGCGCTGATCCTCGTCATCGCATGGCTGCTGGCCAGCTACCGCGGCACGCCGATCGTGCTGGTCGTCCTCGGTGCGCTCGTCGTCGTGTACTCCGCCGTGATGTCCAACAGCGTGTTCGGGCGGCGGGTCTACGCGATCGGCGGCAACCTGCGGGCCGCGGAGCTGTCCGGCGTCAACACGCGGCGGATCAACTTCCTGCTCTTCGTCAACATGGGCGTGCTGGCGGCGCTCGCCGGCATCGTGTTCACGGCCCAGCTCAACCTCGCGGGCCCCAGCGCCGGAACCGGCTTCGAGCTGGACGCGATCGCGGCCGTGTTCATCGGAGGTGCCGCCGTCACCGGCGGCGTGGGGACCGTGGGTGGGTCGATCATCGGTGGCCTCATCATCGGGAGCCTGAACAACGGCATGACGATCCTCGGTGTGGGGACCGAGTGGCAGCAGTTCATCAAGGGGCTCGTGCTGCTGGCCGCCGTGGCGTTCGACGTGTTCAACAAGCGTCGGGCCAGCCGCGCGACGACCTGACCGGTCCGCACACATGACGAGGCCGCCGTCGATGTCCGACGGCGGCCTCGTCGTCTGTGCGGCGGTCTCGCGGGGACGTGGGTCAGACGGCCTCGGTCAGCGGCGCGTGCACCGCGCCGCCCTGTCCGTAGACGTACTGGTAGCGCTCGTAGAGGGAGTCGACCAGGGCCTGCTCGATCGGCAACGGCGCACCGAGCTGTCTCGAGATGTGCACCGTGCGGGCGACCTCCTCGACCATGACGGCGGCCTTGACGGCGTCCTTCGCGTCACGGCCGATGGTGAACGGCCCGTGGTTGCGCATCAGCACGGCGCGCGAGCGCCCGCCGGCGAGGGTCTCGACGATGCCTCGGCCGATCGAGTCGTCGCCGATGAGGGCGAACGGGCCGACCGGGATCGGGCCGCCGAACTCGTCGGCCATCATCGTCAGCACGCACGGCACGCTCTCGCCGCGCGCGGCCCAGGCGGTCGCGTACGTCGAGTGCGTGTGCACCACGCCGCCGACCGCCGGCATGTGCCGGTACACGTAGGCGTGGGCGGCCGTGTCCGACGAGGGCGCGTGGTCGCCGTCGACGAGATCCCCGGACAGGTCGCAGACGACCATCGACGCGGCCGTCAGCTCGTCGTACGTCACACCGGACGGCTTGATGACGAGCAGGTCCTGCGAGCCGTCGTCCGCGCCTCCCTGCCGCGCCGGCACCCGTACCCGCTGCGACACGTTGCCGGCGGTCCAGACGACGAGACCCCACCTCGGCAGCTCGGCGTGAAGGCGCGCGACGACCTCACGGACGCGAGCGACCTCCGCCCGCACGGCGTCGTCGTAGGCGGACAGGGCGGTAGTCATCGGTGGGGCCTCCGGGAGGAACGACGGTCGGAAAGATGTCCGCTAGAGAACCTGCGTCGCGGCGCGCTCGACGGCCAGGCCGGCCCGGTAGCGCTCCTGGTAGACGGCGAAGCCGGCGACGTCCGCCGGGTCCGGTGCGACGACGTCGACCACCGCACCGGCGAACACCCGCTCACGCAGGTACGTGCCCAGGTCCTGCCCCGAACCGAGGAACGCGGCGAGCACCGCCATCCCCCACGCGCCGCCCTCGCTCGCCGTCTCGCCGACGGCGACGGGCGCCCCGATCGCGGCCGCGAGCAGGCGCTGGGCGACGCCTGCCGTGCGGAACACGCCGCCGTGGGCGAACATCGCGTCCAGGCGCACCCCCTCGTCGGCCAGCACACGCATGCCCAGGCTCAACGTCGCGAAGGCGCCGTAGATCTGGGCTCGCATGAACGAGGCCAGCGTGAAGGCGCTGCCCGGCGTGCGCACCAGCAACGGCCGGCCGGAGTCCAGCCCGGTGATGGGCTCGCCGGCGAGGTAGTTGTAGGCGAGCAGCCCGCCGCCGTCGGCAGGCCCCTCCAGAGCGGCGCGGAACAGGGCGCCGAAGACGTCGTCGGACGATGCCTGGCACCCGAGGCGGCCGGCGAGGTCGGCGAACAGCCCCGCCCACGCGCCGAGCTCGCTCGCGCCGTTGTTGCAGTGGACCATGGCCACCGCGTCGCCGGCCGGCGTCGTGACGACGTCGATCTCGGGATGCCGGCGGGTCAGCGGCTGCTCCAGCACCACCATCGCGAAGATCGAGGTGCCGGCGGACACGTTGCCCGTACGAGGCGCGACGGACCCGGTGGCCACCATGCCGGTGCCGGCGTCACCCTCGGGCGGGCACAGCGGGACACCGGGGCGCACCGTGCCGGTCGGGTCGAGCAGCCGCGCGCCGTCCGCGGTGAGCGTGCCGGCGGGCGTGCCCGCCACGAGCACCTCGGGAAGCAGGCCGAGGATCCCCGGACCGCCCGGCCGGCGCGGCGCGGCGAGCGCGTCGAAGGCCGCCGCCATGCGCGCGTCGTACGTCCCGGTCGCCGCGTCGACGGGGAACATCCCGGAGGCGTCGCCGACACCGAGCACCCGGCGTCCGGTCAGCTTCCAGTGGACGTATCCCGCGAGCGTCGTCAGGTGGGCGACGTCGGCGACGTGCGGCTCGGCGTCGAGCAACGCCTGGTCGTAGTGCGCGATCGACCAGCGCAGCGGGATGGCGAAGCCGAACGCCTCCGTCAGCTCCGCGGCCGCGCGGCCCGTGCTCGTGTTGCGCCACGTGCGGAAGGGCACCAGCAACGCACCCGACCGGTCGAACGCGAGGTAGCCGTGCATCATCGCGGAGATGCCGAGGGCGCCGAAGGTCGTCGGGCGCACGCCGTGGCGCGCCTGCGCATCGTCCAGCAGCGCGGCCACTGCCGCCTGCAGGCCGGCCCACACCTCCTCGAGCGGGTAGCTCCACCGGCCGTCGACCAGCTGGTTCTCCCAGTCGTGGCCTCCGCTGGCGAGAACCTCGTGGTGCGGCCCGACGAGGCACGCCTTGATCCGCGTGGAGCCGAGCTCGACGCCGAGCGACGTGCGCCCGGCGGCGATGGCGTCTGCGGTCCCCTGGTCGGTCATCGTCGCCCTTCGCTCCGTCGCGGCCGGGCAGCCTGTCCCGGCGACAGCGGAATGTTACCGCTCACAACGAGCCTGAGCGACTGTCTCCCGCCGCATCGGACGCCGGTGCCCGCTCGCGCCTCACGCCGGGCGGGCCGCTGCTCGCGCGCGCCACCAGGCTCGGCGCGATGAGGCCGGACGACTCCGCCTCCTCCTCGGCGATGGCCGCGAGCAGCACCCCCAGGCACCGCTCGCCCAACGTCGTGAAGTCCTGGCGGACGGTCGTCAGCGGCGGGAAGAAGTTGGCGGAGCCGTCGACGTCGTCGAAACCCACCACCGACACGTCGCCCGGCACCCGGACGCCGGCCTCGGCGAAAGCCCGCAGCAGGCCGAGCGCCAGCAGGTCGTTGGCCGCGAACACGGCTGTCGGCAGCCCTGTCGCGATGAGCTCACGGCCCACCTCGTACCCGCGACCCGCGCTCCAGTCGCCGGGAATCGGGTCGCTGGGCGTGACGCCGGCCGCGGCCAGCTCGTCGTGCCATCCCGCGATGCGCCGCCGGGCATCGAGCCAGTCGGTGGGTCCGGCCAGGTGCACGACGTCGCGATGGCCGAGCTGGAGCAGGTGCCGCACCGCCATCCGGCCGCCCGCGTACTGGTCCACCGCGACCGAGCGCAACGGCGCCGGCAGGTCGACCGGCCCCACCATGACGATCGGGACGGCGGCCGGGAAGGCACGCACCGCCTCGATGGCCTCGTCGTGCGCCGCGACGACGACGACGCCGTCGACCCCTTCCGTCATGAAGTGCTCGAGCACGCCCGCGACCTCGTCGGCGTCCCACCGGGGCAACGTCGCCACGGAGACGAACAGCCCGGCGTCCCGCGCCGCGCCCTCGATCGCGATGAGCGTGCTCGTCGGGCCGAACAGCGCCGACCCGGAGCTCAGCACCCCCACCGTCCCGCTGCGACGGGTCACCAGGGCACGCGCCGCGAGGTTGCGCCGATAGCCGAGCTCCGCGATCGCGGCCAGGACGCGTTCCCGGGTGTCGGGCCGGACGAAGGGATAGTCGTTGAGGACGCGCGACACCGTCTGGTGCGAGACGCCCGCCAGCACCGCGACGTCCCTCATCGCCGGCGGACGGTCCGACTGCGTGCGGACCATGGTCAGCGGCCCAGCTCGGCCGAGCGCGCCGCCGCGGCCCGCGCCGCCGCCACCACACCGGCGCGCACGCCGTGCGCGTCGAGCTCGGCGACCGCGGCCACGGTGGTGCCCCCGGGCGACGAGACGCGCTCCCGCAGCACCACGGGATGCTCCCCGCTGCTGGTGACCAGGGCGGCGGCACCCTCGACGGTCGCCGCCGCCAGCCGCGTCGCCAGGTCGCGCGGCAGGCCCAGCAGCACGCCGGCCTCCGCCATCGCATCGACCAGGTAGAACGCGTAGGCCGGCCCGGAACCGGAGATCGCCGTCACCGCGTCGAGGTGCTTCTCGTCGACGCGCACCACGAGCCCGGTGGGGCCGAGGATCGTCTCCGCGAGCGCGAGGTGGTCCGCCGTCGCCGCCGCGCCGCCGGCGATCGCCGCGGCACCCTTGCCGATCACCGCCGGCGTGTTCGGCATCACCCGGACCACCGGCGTGCCGGCCGGCAGCCGCTGCTCGTAGAACGCCAGCGGCACGCCCGCGGCGACGCTGATCACCGGGGCACCGTGCCGCAGCCCCGGGGCCACCTCCGCCAGCACGGCGCCGACGACGTCCGGCTTGACGGCGAGCAGCACGATGTCCGCGCGAGGAGCGGCCGCGGCCGCCGACGCGCTCGTCGCGACGCCGTGGCTGCGTCGCAGGATCTCGGCGCGCGCGAGGTCGGTCTCGACGACCTCGACGTCGCGCGGCGACCAGCCGGCGGCGAGCAGCGCGGTGACCAGCGTGCCACCCATGACGCCGCCGCCGACGACGAGCACGCGCGCCCGCGTCCCTGCAGCCTGCTCCGACATCACACCCTCCCGCCGCGGGGGCCCCACCGGCGACCCGCGGACGAGAGCCTATTGCCCCCGGACCGACGTCAGCCGCTTCGTCGTGCGCCGCCTTCGGCACGGCCGGTGCGCGCAGGGCCGGTGCGTGCAGGGCCGGTGATGCGATGGGACGACGACAGAGCATCGCCGACACGCTCTTCGCGGCGTGCCCACCAACGACACATGTCGGGCAGCTCCTGCACGTCGATCTCCTCGCGGCCGGCTACGTGCCGGTGATCTGCGGGTCCGCGCTCGTCATCGGCCCCGAGCCGTCCGATGCCCTGTCGCGGCCGCCGCGCCACCTCACGGCGCACGGGGTCACCGTGACGAGCACGGGCTTCCAGGTCGCCGGGGACGTGGGGTCGTGCCTGCGCACCGCGCCGGTGCTGCGGGATCGGGCCGGCGCGGGCACCGGCAGCCGGGACGCCGTGATGCGACGGAGTCCTCGGGAGTGCGCCGGCCAGCCGGGTCGGCGCACTCCCGAGCAGACGGCGGGGCGGCCGCCGGGCTCCGGCGCTGTCAGCCGCCGGCGCCCCGGAACGCCCCGCCGCCGGGTGCGAAGCCGCCGCCACGGGTCGTGGACCCGCTCGTCAGGCCGGACAGACCGGAGCTCTGCTTGGCGGTCGAGCTGCTCGGCAGCTGCTGCGTGTGGTCGGCCAGCACCACGGTCTGGCCCACGCTCAGCCCGGACGTGATCTGCGTCAGCTGGCTGCCGACGGCGCCGCGCTGCACGGTGACCGCGCTGACCTGACCACCCGCGAGCACCTGGACGGTGGCGGTCTGGCCGGAGACGTGCACGGCCGACGTCGGCACCGTCATCACCTCGCCGGTGGCGGCGACCGCGATCGACACCTGCGCCGACGAGCCGTCGAAGAGCTTGGTCTTCGTCGGGTCGAGCGCGACGACGACGTCGTACTCGGGGGTCGAGGTCGACGACACGTCCAGCACGCCGATGGTGCTCACCTTCCCGGTGAGCTGCGTCGTGGTGCTCGGCACCTGCACCGTGGCCGACTGCCCGACCGCGACCTTGTCCAGCGACGTCAACGGCACGGTGAGGTCGACGACGTAGCCGTCAGTGCCGAGCACCGTGATGACGGACGAGGTGGACGAGGCCGCCACCTGCTGTCCCACGGTGATGGACACCGCGCCCACGGTGCCCGCGATGGGCGACGTGAGGTTGACGAGCGACAGGTCCGCCGTGGCGATGTCCACCTGCGACTGGGCGGCGTCGACCGCGGCACTGTCGGAGATGATGTCCGCGGCCGTCGCGACCTTGCCCTGCGTCGCGGCGGACGACGAGCCCAGCGACGACGACGAGCCGGTCCGGCTCGCGCCGGACTGCGACGACGAGCCCTGCTGCGCGCCGGTCGACGAGCCGGTCGACGAGCCGCCGGTCGACGTCCGGCTCGACGAGCCGGTGGCGGCCGGGCTCGGCGTACCGGTCGGAGAGCTGCCGGGGCCGGCGCCCGAGGAGCCGGTACCTGCGGAGCCGAGCGCCTGCTGCAGCGCCGCGACGGCCTGGTCCAGCGCGCTCGCCGCGGTGCTGACGGCCTGCTGCCTGGTCGTCGTCTGTGCCTGCGCCTGCGATGCCGTCGACAGCTTGGCCTGGCACGCCGCGATGAGGGCCTGGGCCTGCGAGACCGTCGTCGACGAGCTCGTGGGCGTCGGGGTCGGGGTCGGGGTCGCGGTGGCGGTGGCGGTGGCGGTAGCCGTCGCCGTGGCCGTCGCGGTCGCGGTGTCCGTGGGCGTCGGCGCGGGCGTGCTCGAGTCCGAGGTCACCGTCGAGGCGTCCAGCCCGGTGACGCCGGTGCACGCGGCCTGGGCGTCGGTGAACGCCTGCGTGCTGGTGGCGAGGGCGGCGCGGGCGGCGTCGTACGCCGTCAGCAGCGCCTGCTGCGCGGCGGCGACCGCCTGGGTCGCCTTCGCCACCTGCGGCGAGGTCGAGGTGGACGACGGCGCGCCCTGCGAGGACCGGCCGGCGGACGACGAGGCCGTCGCGGAACCCGTCGTGCTCGTCGTGCCCGTCGTGCTCGCCGTGCTCGTCGTGCTCGTCGTGCTCGCCGAGGTCGTGGTGCTCGCCGAGGTCGGTCCGCTCGTGGTGGTGGTGCCGCTCGTCGCGCTGGTGGTGCTGGTGGTCTGCGACTGCAGGTCGTCCGTCAGCTGCTGCTGCGCCTGCTGCAGCGTCGTGGTGGCCTGCGTCAGCGCGTCCTGCAGGGACGTCGGGTCGAGGCTCGCGAGGACCTCGCCCGCGGTCACGGTGTCACCGAGCCCGACCTTGACGGACGCGACCGTGCCGGCGACCGGGAACGACACGTCCCGCCGCGAGGCGGAGACGACGGAACCGGTCGCCGCGACCGTCTGCTGGACCGAGCCCATCGCGACGGTGGCGGTCGTCCAGCGGTCCACCGTGCGCCCGGACAGCGCCCAGGCCACGCCGCCGCCGCCGGCGACGAGGACCACGGCGACCCCCACCCCGAGGGCGAGCGGACGGCGCCAGCGGGGCCCCCGGCGCCGGTGGGAACGGTCAGGCATTCGAGCCACCCTGCGTGCCGGTGGCGCCGGTGCCGCTGCGGTTGCCGCGTCCGGCGAAGCCGGCACCGGCGCGGCCGGCCGCGAACGACGAGCACGTTCCGCTGACCGGCGCGGACACCGTGATCGTCGTGGCGGTCACCTGGCCGGACGAGTCGGACGGGCCGAACGCGGCCGCGCACTGGCCGACGACGATCGCGCCGGCGTCGGCCTTGACGGTGGTCGTGTAGGCCGTCGTGCTGTCGACCGTGAACGTCGCCGTGCTGTGCGTGCCGCCCTGCGCCGTGGTCTGGATCGACACGGTGTCACCCGACACGCCGGTGACCAGGCCGGTGTGCAGGCCGAGCGCCCGCGCCCCGAAGCCACCGGTCGCGGCGCCGGAGGGGCGGCCGGAGGGCACGGTGCCGCCCTGACCGGTCGGCGCCTGGCCGGAGGTCCGGCCGGCGAACCCCCCGGCACCGCCGCCGACCTGGCACGTGCCGTTCACCGGGTCGGTGACGACCACCCGCGTGGCGGGGGCGTTCGGGTCGACCGTCGGCTCGGGCGTGGGGGCCGCGGTCGCGGTGCCGGACCGGGCGGCGGCCGAGAAGCTGGTGGCCACGACGCACTTGCCGGCCACGACGTCGGCGAGCGTGCCCGCCGCCTCCTTCTCGATCGTCGTCGTCCCGGTCCAGGCGACCGCCGTCTGCATGGAGCTGTCCTGCACCTGCATGAGCTGACCGGAGACGTAGGCGATGGTGCCGCTGACGCCGCCGCCGCCGGCCCCCCGTGTGGCGGCCGGCCGGGGGGCGCCCGAGGCCGCGGCCGTCGGGGTCGTCGCAGCGGCCGCGGCCGGCGTCGTCGTGCCGCCGCACCCGGCGAGCAGCAGGGCGACCCCCAGTCCGAGGCCGATCGGGGCGTAGCTGCGCAGTGTGGACATCGAGGTTCTCCTGAGGCTGAGCACGCTCACTCCGAGCGCAGCGCGTCGATGGGGGCGAGCCGGGCGGCCCGCGTGGCGGGGTAGACGCCGAACACCAGACCGATGCCGACGGCGACGACGAGAGAGGCCGCGATCGCGGCGCCGGACACGACGATCGTCGATCCGACGATCGTGGGCAGCGTGCGCGCGGCGAGGACGCCGAGCCCGGCGCCGAGCAGGCCGCCGGACAGCCCGAGGATCGAGGCCTCGGCGAGGAACTGGCGGCGGATGGCCCACGGCGGTGCGCCGATGGCCTTGCGCAGACCGATCTCGCGCGTCCGCTCGGTGACGGACACCAGCATGATGTTCATCACGCCGATGCCGCCGACGAGAAGCGACAGCGCGGCGATGCCGGTGAGCAGCACGGTGAGGGTCTTGGCGACCGCGGTCGCGGTGGACACCAGCGACTGCTGCGAGGCGATCGAGAAGTCCGCGTTGGCCGTGCTGGTGATCCCGTGCAGGTTGAGCAGCGTGTTCTGCGCCTCCTGGTACGCCGCGGACAGCTGACCCGTGCTCGCCGCCTCGACGTAGATCCGGTTCACCGAGCTGCGCGAGGACCCACCGACGAGCGTCTGGGCCTCGGTCGACAGCGGCACCACCGCAAGGTCGTCCAGGCTCGTGCCGCTCGCCGAGCCGGCGCTCGCCAGCACGCCGATCACCTGGAACTGGACGTTGGAGATCGTCACCGACTGGCCGACGACGTTCGTCGTGCCGAAGAGCTCGGTCGCCGTGTCGGAGCCCAGCACGACGACCGCGTTGCGGTTGGCGTCGTCCTGGCTCGTGATGAAGGTGCCCGACGACAGCGTCCGGTTGCGGACCGACAGCCACGAGGCGGTCGTCCCCGTGATCGTCGTGGTCCAGTTGGTGGAGCCGTTCTGGATCTCCAGCGACGTCGACTTCTCGGGTGCCACGCCCTTGACGTCCGGCGCGTTGACGGTCGAGGCCAGCGCCTCGGCGTCCGCCGTCGTCAGCGTGGTGGCCGAGCCGAATCCGCCCCGGATGCCGCCCGTCGTCGCGGACCCCGGCGTCACGATGAGGAGGTTCGAGCCCAGCGAGTCGATCCGGGCCGACACGTCCTTCTGCGACCCGAGCCCCAGGCCGACCGTGAGGATGACCGCCGCGATGCCGATGAGGATGCCCAGGACGGTCAACGAGGACCGCATGACGTGGGTGCGGACCGCCGACCAGGCGATGTGCAGCGTCTGGCCCCAGGTCATCACGCCACCCGCTCGTCGACCGTCACGAGGCCGTCGAGCACGTGCACCGCACGTTCCGCGTGGTGCGCCACCTCGGCCTCGTGCGTGATGAGCACCACCGTGCGGCCCTGGTGGTGCAGCTCGTCGAACAGTCCGAGCACCTCCTCGGTCGAGGTCGAGTCGAGGTTGCCGGTCGGCTCGTCGGCGAGGATCAGCGCGGGGTCCGTCACCAGTGCCCGCGCGACGGCGACCCGCTGCTGCTGGCCGCCGCTCATCTCCCCCGGCCGGTTGGCGGTCCGGTCCGCCAGGCCGACGCGCTCGAGCGCCTGCATCGCGCGGTCCCGCCGCTCCCCCGCCCGGACGCCGGCGTACATCAGGGGCAGCTCGACGTTGCGCCACGCGGGCAGCGACGGCAGCAGGTGGAACTGCTGGAACACGAAGCCGATGCGCCGGTTGCGGATGGCCGCCAGCTCCACTTCGTCGAGCTCCTCCACGTCCTCGCCGGCCAGCCGGTACGTGCCGGAGGTCAGCACGTCGAGGCAGCCCAGGATGTTCATCAAGGTCGACTTGCCGGAGCCGGACGGGCCCATGACGGCCACGTACTCCCCGGCGTCGATCCGCAGGTCCACCCCGCGCAGCGCCTCGAACTCGATGCTGCCGGTGGTGTACGTCTTGCGGGCGTCGAGCAGCTCGATGACGGGCGCGTCCGCGCCGGGAGCCACCAGCTGCTGGGCCGTGCGCGTCGCGGTGCCCTCAGCCACGGGAGCCCGTCCCGTTGCCCTGCGTGATCGACACGCTGCCGTTCGCGTTGCGCTTGATCGTCTGTCCGTTGGGCAGCTGGAACGATCCCGTGCCGCCCGCGCCGCCGGGGAAGAAGCCGCTTCCCGTGCCGCTCTGGGTGGTGCCGCCGGTGCTCTTCGACGTGCGGGCGTAGGTGGTGACCTGGACCTTGTCGCCCTCGGACAGCCCCGCGGTGATCTCGGTCACGGTCCCCGACGTCTCTCCCGTGGTGACGGTGACGGTCGAGGTGGTGCCGTCCACGTTCACCTTGACCACGGTGCTCGAGCCGTTCGCGGCCTTGGTGATGGCGGCGGTGGGGATGGCCAGCACGTTGGCCCGGCGCTCGTAGATGATCGAGGCGGTGACGGAGATGCCGTCGTGCAGGGACTTCGTGTCACCCGTGACGTCCGCCACCACCGGGTACGACGCGACGCCGCTCGACGTGGACAGCGGACCGACCGTCCGCACCACGCCGAACACGGTGCCGGTGAGGCTGTCGGAGGTCATCTCGACCTGGTCGCCCGGCTTGATGAGCGCGACGTCGGTGTCGTTGACCGACAGGCTGACGTCGTACGCGTCGGTGCCGACGATCTCGAACTGCCCGCTGGAGGAGGAGCTGCTCGAGCTGCTGGACGAGCTCGACCCGGGCGTGCCGCCCGACGAGCCCGCGGCCGACGACGCGCTGCTGGACGACGAGCCGGACGTGCCCGTCACCTTGTCGCCGACCTCGAGACCCACGTTCGTCACGAGCCCGGCCACCGGGGCGAGGAGCGTCGCGTTGCCCATGGCCGTCTCGGCCGCCGTCTCGGCCGCCTGGGCGACGGCGACCTTCGCCGAGGCGGCGGCGATCTGCGCGACCTCGGTGGCCGTCCCCGTGCTCGCCGCCTCCAGGTCGGCCAGCGTCGCCTGCGCGCCGGCCAGGTTCGCCTTGGCCGTCAGGAGGTCGGCGTTGAGCTGGAGCGTGTCGACCGTCGCGAGCGTCTGCCCGACGGCCACCGTGTCACCCACCTTGACCGCCACCGACGTCACGGTGCCGCTCACCGCGAAGCTGACCGCCTGCTGCACGGTGGGCGTCAGGGTGCCGGTGGCGCTCACCGACTTCTGCATCGTCGTCAGGCTCGCCGCCACGCTCGTCGTCGTCGAGGCCGCCGTCGTCGTCGCGCTCGCCTTGTCACGTCCGGTGAGCCACCGGATGCCCGTGCCGGCGCCCGCAAGCACCAGGACGGCCACGATGATGACGGCCACCCTCCTCGCAGGGCGTGCCGCCCTCCACCGCCTGGCCATGTCGTCCTCACGTCGATCGTCGGGTGCCGCAGACAAACGCTAGGGACGCGACCTGGGGCTTCCGCGAAGTCGACCTGGAACGACGCTGTGAAGGATCAGACCAGGCGCTGCAGGAACAGCGCCAGCGCATGCGCCAGATGCTCGATCTCCCCGGGGTGCACCGACTCGTTGGGCGCGTGGATCGACGCGGCCGGGTCCTCGACACCGAGCAGCACGATGGACGCCTCCGGCATGAGGGTGCCCAGCACGTTGCACAGCGGGATCGAGGCCCCCTCGCCGACCGTCACGGTCGGTGCGCCGAACGCGTCCGCGAGCGCGCCGGACAGCGCCGCGAACGCCGGCGTGTCGGTCCGGGCGAGGAACGGCTCCCCGACGTGGTCCGACTCGACCGTGACCGTCGCACCCCACGGGGCGACGGCGTACAGGTGCGCGACGAGCGCGTCACGGGCCTCGCTCGCGCGCGTCCCGGGCGGCACGCGCAGGTTGAGCCGTGCCGAGGCGCGGCCCTGGATGGCGGGCGTCGAGCCGACCACGGGCGGCACGTCGATGCCGACGACCGTGACGGTGGGCCGCGCCCACAGCATGTCGGCGACCGAGCCGGAGCCGACGACCTGGGCACCCGGCAGCAGCCCGGCGGCCGCGGCGAACTCCTCGGCGTCCCAGCCGGCACCCGGCCAGGTCTGGGTGTTGTCGAGGCCGCGGATCGTCGTGTCGCCGTGCTCGTCGCGGAGCGTCGCGAGCATCCGGACGAGGGCGGCCACCGGGTCCGGGGCGGCGCCGCCGAACATCCCCGAGTGCACCGCGCCCTCGAGCGTCGCGACGTGCACGACGACGTCCGCGGAGCCACGCAGCGACGTGGTGAGCGTGGGCCGGCCCACGGCCACGTTGCCGACGTCGACGACGAGCACCGCGTCCGCGGCGAACAGCTCGGGCCGCGCCTCCGCGAGCTGGTCCAGGCCGCCGCCGCCCTGCTCCTCCGACCCCTCGATCGCGAGCTTGAGCGTCACCGGGTAGCCGCCGGACTCGTTCCGCAGTGCCCGCAGCGCGGTGAGGATCGCGGCGATGTTGCCCTTGCAGTCGGCGGCACCGCGGCCGAAGTAGCGGCCGCCGCGCTGGGTCAGCTCGAACGGCGGCGTGGTCCAGGCGGCCTCGTCGAGCGTCGGCTGCACGTCGTAGTGCGCGTAGAGCAGCACCGTCGGGGCACCGTCCGGTCCGGTGCGCTGCCCGACGACCGCGGCGGTCCCGTCCGGCGTCCGCTCCGGCCGGGCGTCGTCGATGCCCTCGGCCCGGAACGCCGCGGCCACCCACTCGGCGGCGCGGTCGCACTCGGCGAGCGGCACGATCCGCTCGTCGGCGATCGACGGGATCGCGACCAGCTCGGCGAGGTCGGACAGGGCGCGGGGCATCAGCGCGGCCACGGCGGCGCGCAGGTCGGCAGGCATGGAAGGTTCCTTCGGTTCGGCGTGTGCTCCAGCCTAGGACTGCCGCAGGACGCTCGGTCGCCGTCCCCCGGGAGCGGCCGCCCGGCCGGACCGGTCCGCGTGGTCGGCCTCGCGTCGCACGAGCGGTGGCCGACGGCTCCACGGACGGGGAGGCACGACGACCCGACGATCCGCCACCGCCGCACGTCTTGGGGGATGAGGACGACGGCAGGGGAGGCGGACGGGCGGTGAGCTCGTGGGAGCACGTGCTGGACCACCTCGTCCGCCATCGCGGCGGCGCCCTCGTCCGCTACGCGACGCTGCTGACGGGCGACCGCCTGCAGGCGGAGGACCTGGTCCAGGACGCGCTCATGAAGAGCTTCGGCAGCGGGCGATCGCCACCCCGCCGCCGCGGCTGCGGGCGTGCGTGGTGCTGCGGTTCTACGACGACCTCACGGTGCCGCAGATCGCGTGGGACCTCGACCTGGCAGAGGGGTCCGTCAAGCGATATCTCTCCGACGCGTGCGATCAGCTCGAGGCTCTCCTCGGCCCGCTCGAGGACGCGAAGGAGACCGCCGACGTGCACCTGGTACCGGGGAGGAAGCCATGACGCCGAACCTGGGGAAGACGTTGCGCGACGCCGTGGACGGACCGTCGCTCGACGAGGTCGTCGGCGAGGACCAGGCGTCGCCGGCAGAGCTGGCCACGCTGCAGGCGCAGCGTGCGCAGGCCGAGGCTGCGGCCACGAGCGCCCAGCAGACCTACGACTCGCTCGTGGGCGCCCCGGCGGCCGGCGACTCCCTGCCGGCGGCGACGATGAGGCTGGCGGTGGACCGCGCGGCACTGGCCGCGATCGACGCACGGATCGCGGCACAGCGGCAGGAGGCTGCGGCGGCACGGCTCGCTCAGCAGGCACAGCAGGAACAGGCAGCGACCTCCGTGACCTACGCCCTGGCGAGGACGGGGCAGCTCACGGCAACCACGCGGTCGTGGACCGTGGCGGTCAGCCGGTTGGCGGACTCCGGCCCGACGGTCCTCAGCTACGCGCTCATCCGCCGCTCAGCGCGGCGGCCGGTGAGCGCGCGGCGGACGTCGTCGGCCGCCGCAGGCCGTCCCGCGGCCCGGCGACCGTGCGGCGCCGGCCCGGGTGATGTGGTCCAACCGGGCGACGTGGCGCTGAACTCCACACGACGGCGCGCAACCCGCCGATGGGTCGGGCATGTGGAAGCGCACGCTCGCCACGGCGACGGCGGCCTCGGCGCTGCTGGTCGGCGTCGCGGTGCCCGGCGCGAGCGCCCAGCCACCGGGCGGCGAGGCGGCCACCGCGGCGGCGCGGGTGGCGACCGCGGCCGCCGCCGCGCAGGACGACGAGCGCACCGCCCTGACGGCGCGCGGCCTGGTCGCCGCGAGCGCCGTCCGGATGCTGGCGCAGCAGCGTGAGGCGGAGGCGCGCGCGCAGGCCGAGCGCGTCGCCGCGACGCAGGCGGCCGCGACGCAGGCGGTCGCGGCACAGGCGGTCGCGGCGCAGGCGGTCGCGGCACAGCGGGCGGCCGAGCAGGCCGCGGCCCAAGCGGCGACCCGAGCGGCGACCGAGCAGGCCGCGGAACGGGCGGCCGCCGCGGCCGCCGCGCAGCGCACGGCGGCGACCCGGCGCCCCGCCGCGCCCCCTCCCGCACCCCCTCCCGCACCACCCCCGGCGCCGGTCACGCCCGCCGTGGCCTGGAGCACGCGGGTGGTCAACTCCGGCGGCCAGGACGCCGTGAACCGCTGCCTGGGCGGCCTCACCCGCTGGTTCGAGAACGTCGACGGCAAGCCGTACTACCCCATCCACTGGCGCTGCGGCGGCATGCCGCTGCTCACGCTGGGCCTGGGCGCCCGGGTGAGCATCGACGGATCGCTGTGGGTCGTCACGGACACCCGCGACGTGCCGCGGGTGTCCCGCTACTCGGCCGCGGCAGGCATGCACGGGCAGATCCTGCTGCAGACCTGCTACACCGACGACGTGACGATGCGGCTGGTCGCGCTGACCGCCGCCTGACGTCCCGTCAGTCGATCTGCTCGCGCGAGGCGCGCGCCTCCTCGTCGGCCAGCACCAGGTCGATGCGTTCGGCGCCGGTGAGCGCGGCCTCCACCTCCAACCGGCCTTCCCGGTCGGCCCGCGCCGCGCGCAGCCGCGAGACGAGCACCGCGCCGATGGCGACCGCGGCCGCCGCCAGCGCGAGGCTCAGCCGCAGCGCCGTGTCGGCGCCGGACCCCACCGAGACGCTGACCACAGCCGGGGCGACGAGCAGCGCGACGAGGTTCATCACCTTGATGAGCGGGTTGATGGCCGGCCCGGCGGTGTCCTTGAACGGGTCGCCCACGGTGTCGCCGATGACGGCGGCGGCGTGCGCCGCCGAGCCCTTGCCTCCGAAGTGCCCGTCCTCGACGATCTTCTTCGCGTTGTCCCACGCGCCGCCGGAGTTGGCCAGGAACACCGCCATGAGCACCCCGGTGGCGATGGCGCCGGCCAGGAAGCCCGCCAGCGGGCCGACGCCGAGGCCGAACCCGACGGCCATCGGCGCGGACGCCGCCAGCAGCCCGGGCGTCGCCAGCTCACGCAGCGAGTCACGCGTGCAGATGTCGACGACCTTGCCGTACTCCGGCCGTTCGGTGCCGGACAGGATGCCGGGGTGCTCGCGGAACTGCCGGCGCACCTCGAAGACGATCGAGCCCGCCGCGCGGGTCACCGCGTCGATCGCCAGGCCCGAGAACAGGAACACGGTGGCGCCACCTAGTATGTCCCCGACGAGCGTGATCGGCGAGATCACCTGGTAGTCGAGCATCGCCGCGACGAGGCCGCCGGTGACGGTGCCGGTGACGCCCGCGACGGCGTGCGTCACCTCGTCGGCGAACGAGCCGAACAGCGCGGTCGCGGCGAGCACGGCCGTGGCGATGGCGATGCCCTTGGTGATGGCCTTCGTCGTGTTGCCGACGGCGTCGAGGTCGGTGAGGATCTGCGCGCCCTCGTCGGACACGTCGCCGGACATCTGCGCGATGCCCTGCGCGTTGTCGCTGACCGGCCCGAACGTGTCCATCGCGACGATGACGCCGACCGTGGTGAGCAGGCCGCAGCCGGCCAGCGCGATGAGGAACAGCGCCAGCGGCGCCGAGCCGCCCGCGACGAGGAACACCGCGCAGATCGCGGCCGCGACGATCCCCGCGGTGTACACGGCCGACTCGAAGCCGACGCCGATGCCGGACAGCACGACGGTGGCCGCTCCGGTGAGCGTGGTCCGGGCGACGTGCAGCGTGGGCCTGCTCGTCGTCTTGGTGAAGTAGCCGGTCACCCAGAGGATGACGCCCGCCAGCAGGATGCCGACGAGCACGGCGGCGCTCGCGACGAGCCGGGGGTCGCCGCGGTGCGTCTGCAGGCCGGCGGTGCCGCCGGCGAGCGCGGCGAACGACGAGGGCAGGTAGAGGTAGGAGGCGACGACCGCGAGCACCAGGCCGGCCAGCGCGGAGACGTAGAAGCCGCGGTTGATCGCGGCGAGCCCGGACTCGGTGCCCCGCACCCGCGTGATCGCCACGCCGAGCGCCGCCACCAGGGCGCCGATGCCGGTGACGATGAGCGGGAACACCATGCCCTGCTCGCCGAACGCGGCGCGGCCCAGGATGAGTGCCGCGACCAGCGTGACGGCGTAGGACTCGAAGAGGTCGGCCGCCATGCCGGCGCAGTCCCCCACGTTGTCGCCGACGTTGTCGGCGATGGTGGCGGCGTTGCGCGGGTCGTCCTCCGGGATGCCCTGCTCCACCTTGCCGACGAGGTCCGCACCGACGTCCGCCGCCTTGGTGAAGATGCCGCCGCCGACGCGCATGAACATCGCCAGCAGGGCGGCGCCGAAGCCGAAGCCCTCGAGCACGGTCGGCGCGTCCGAGCCGAAGATCAGCTCGACGGTGACGGCGCCGAGCAGGCCGAGCCCGACGACGCACATGCCCACGACGCCGCCGGTGCGGAACGCGATCCGGGCACCCGCCGCGCGGCCGTGCTTCGTCGACGCCGCCGCGGCCACGCGCACGTTCGCGCGGGTCGCGAGCCACATGCCGAGGAACCCGATCGCCGCGGAGAACGCCGCGCCGACCAGGAAGAAGAGGGAGCGGCCGGCCTTGACGGCGGGCGTGCCGGGCAGGAACAGCAGGAGCGCGACGACGACGACGGCGAACAGCGCGAGCGTGCGCAGCTGGCGGCGGAGGAACGCGGTGGCGCCCTCCTGGACGGCCTTGGCGATGTCCTGCATCCGGGGCGTGCCCTCGTCGGCCGCGAGCACCTGGCGCGCGAGCACGGCCGCGAGCACCAGCGCGGCGAGCGCGAGCACGCCGACGACCGAGACGATGACGACGCTCGTGGTGCCCAGATGGCGCATGTGTCCTCCCCCTGCACACGGCACGCAGCTCGTGGCCACGTGGCGCTGACGACCTGTCTTCGACCTGCCCGCGCACCGCCGGTGGGTGCCGTGCCGTGCCTGCGTCGTGCCACACCGTGACGCGCGCGCCCACGGGATGCAGGCAGCGGCGCCCGCGGAAGCCGGCAGTCTACCGGGGACACGTGACCTAAGTCCCACTGAGGGCGCAGGCGCCGAGCGATCGGCCTGGTCGACGGCACACCGGCGAACCCGCGCGGCGAATCTGCCACCGGACCCCAACCGTGACGCCACGCTGAGCGTCTAGGACTGGTGACGGTGCCCGGAGACGACTGGTGACGGTGCCTGGAGGTGACGTGAGCAGCGGCGACGCCGACGACGCCCTGGCGGTGCTCGCCCGCGAGCGCGCCGGGGCCCTCTTCGGCTACGCCTACCTGTTGACGGGCAACCGCGACGCCGCCGCCGACCTGGTGCAGGAGGGGCTGGTGCGGACGTTCAGCAGGGTTCGGGCACAGCACGGGTTCGCGCCCGACGACGCCGAGCGCTACGTGCGCCGGGCGATCCTGACGGCCTTCCTCGACGGGGCGCGGCGCGCCGCACGGTGGGCCACGGTGAGGCACCTGTTCGGTTCGTCGGACGACGAACCCGCGACACCGTCGCCCGAGGCCGCCGTGACGGCGGCGATGGACGTCCGGCTCGCGCTGCTGCGGCTGTCCCCGACGGAGCGCGCGGTCGCGGTGCTCCGCTACGCCGAGGACCTCTCGGTCGCCGAGGCGGCGGCGCGGCTGAACCTCGCGGAGGGCTCGGTGAAGCGCTACCTGTCCGACGCACGTCACAAGCTCGAGCCGCTGCTCGGACCGCTGCCGGACACGGACGACGAGGTCGCCGTGGAGCTCAGCCCGAGGAGGGCGCGATGAGCGCGCCCGACGACCCCCACCTGGCGAGGGCGCGATGACCGGCTGCGACGACCGGAACCCGCTGGCGAGGGCGCTCGACGAGCTCTCGGACAGCCCGCAGGCGCACGGCTTCACCATTCCGGTCGAGGCGGTCCGCGCGGGCGTGCGGCGACGGCGCGTGCGGCGCGCCGGGGTCACCTCGGCGCTGGCCGTGCTCGTCGTGGGCGCCGTGGCGGGCGGGGCGTACGCCGGGCTGCCGGGGTGGCGCGGCGCGGCCCCCGCGGGACCCGTCCCCGCGCCGTCGCCGCGGGTCAGCACCGCGGCCGACCGGCCGGCTCAGTTCCGACGGTGCGGGCAGCGCGTCGGCGACGTGCTGCCGGACATCGGGCCGCCGATGACCATCTCGCTTCGCGACGCGTCGTCGTCCGTCCCGGCGGACAGGGCCTGGGTCGCCTCGGTCGTCGCGGACGTGCCGACGGCAGCCGGCGACATCGCCGTGGTGTGGGGCACGGACCTGTCGGTGGTGCGCAACGGCGTCGTCGTCGGCGTCCAGGACGGCCCTGCGACACCCGACCTCTCCTTGCCCCTGAGCCAGCGACTGAACGACGCGGGCCTGCCCACGAGTCCGTTCCCCGTCGTGACGAAGGTGGGACTCGCGCTCGCCTCGTGCAGCCAGGACCCGGGCGCCACGGGCACGGCCCTCCTCGCACCCGGCACCTACGACCTCGTCGTGACGCAGACGCTCTCCTCCACGCCCACCCCGGGGCCCGACCCGCGCCTCACGGACGCCCGGTCGAGCGTGGTCTTCAGGCTGACCGTCACGGCGCCCGAACCGGTGACGCGTGCGCCCTAGCGGTCCGCCGGACGGCGGGCGGCCGTGTCAGTGGTCGTTCGTACACTTGTGCGTATGGCGACGGCAGTACGGGCACCGCTTCGGCTGGTGCCGGCGGCAGCGGGCGCGGCACTGCCGGACGTCCTGCCCGAGGTGCCGGCGACGGACCTCGTCGCGCTCGCGCAGCGCCTCCTCGACGTCGACGTGTCGGCGGCGCCGAGCGTGGACCTGCTCACCCGGGCGGTCGGCTGGGAGCACGTCATCGCCATGGCCCAGGCCGCCCAGGCCCAGGTGCTCGGCGAGCTGGCAGCGCGGACCGAGGTCGGCGCCCACCGGCTGGCCGACGAGCTGCAGGCGGCCCTGGCGTGCACCACGTACCAGGCCCAACGCATGGTCATGCGGGCCGAGGAGCTGACGGCCCACCCGCGACTGGCCGACGAGCTGGCGTCCGGCACGCTCGACCTGCGTCGGGTGGACGCGGTGCTGGACGCGCTGCCCGTCGGCGGCGACCCGCGCCGGTGGGACGGCGTCCTCGAGACGCTCCTCGAGAGCGCGCCCCTGCTGTCGGCGCCGATGCTCCGACACCGGACCGAGCGGCTGGTCATCGCCGCCGAGCCCGAGCAGGCCGAGGAACGCTGCACCCGCGCCCGGGCCGACCGGGGCCTGGAGCTCAAGGCGGTCGGCGACGGCATGGCGCTGCTGAGCGCACTGCTGCCCGCGCCGGCCGCGGTCACGGCCTTCACCGTCGTCGACGCCCTGGCGGGCACCGCACGGGAGGCCGGCGACGAGCGGGACGTCCACCAGCGCCGCGCCGACGCGTTCAGCGACATCTTCGACACGATCGCCACGACCGGCGCGCTCCCCGACGGCCGCACGCTTCCTCGCAAGCACGGTCGCCGCGCCGAGATCCAGGTGACGGTCGCCGCCACCACGCTGCTCGGGCTGGACCAGCTGCCCGGCGAGCTGGCCGGCTTCGGACCGATCCCGGCGAGCATGGCGCGCGAGATCGCCCAGGACGGCACGTGGCGACGGCTCCTGACCGACCCCGGCACCGGCACCCTCGTCGAGCGCGGCACCGTGACGTACCGGCCGGGCACGGACCTCACCGCGTTCGTCGTCGCCCGGGACGTCACGTGCACCTTCATGGGGTGCGGCCAGCCCGCATGGCGGTGCGAGCTCGACCACCGCGAGCCCTTCGACCCGGCTCGACCGGCCGACGAGCAGACCACCGCGGAGAACCTCGACGCCCGCTGCAAGCACCACCACGAGCAGAAGACGAGCGGTGGCTGGTCGGTGCGCCGGATCCCGGAGTCCGGCGCCTGTGAGTGGACCGACCCGTGGGGCATCACGTTCACCCGGCTGGCGATCCCCATCACGCTCACGGCAACCGCCCTGGCCCGCATCCGCGCCGGCAGATCGGCGGCAGGCCGGTGGGGATGCGACCCTGACGGTGATCCGCCCGCCGACGGGAGCCCGCCGCGGGGCTACCCGGATGAACCGACCTTCTGAGCGCGCGGGTCTCCGCCGTGCTGCGATGCTCGCGCGCCGGGACCGCGGCTGCCACCCCGACGACGCGCCGCCTCGACCGCGCCGTCGCTGCACCGCTCGGTCGTCGGCACGGCACCGCGGCGACCCGCGGTCGTGGGCACGAGACCGCGGCGACCCGCGGTCGTGGGCACGGGACCGTCGCGGGCGCGACACCGTCGTCGGCACGAGACCGTCGTGAGCACGAGACCGTCGTGAGCACGGGACCGTCGTGAGCCCGGGACCGTCGTGGGCCCGGGACGTCGCCGCGTCACTCGACGCGACGCAGCTCCAGGATTCGCTCGACGTTGAACGTGCGGACCTCCTCGCGCAGGTGGCAGTACGCCAGCAGACCGGGGAAGCCGGTGCCCGAGTACGACATGGCGCCCAACGAGCGCGGCGTGATCACCCTCGTCGTGCGCGTGTTGTTGCCCTTGAGGTACACCATCTCGAGGTCGGCGCCGTCCTCGATCGCCCGCCCGAGCATCTCGACGATCTCCTCCCCGTCCCACGCGGCATGCGCGATCTGCGCCTGGAGGCCGGTGAGGAAGCGAACCACGCTGCGGTCGAGGCGCACGTCGCCCGCCTTCATCGGGCGCGCCAGCCCGAGGCCCTCCAGCGACCGGACGCGGCTGAGCGCGACGTAGGCCTGGCCGTGCTCGAACGTCGTCCGTTCGAAGTCGACGACGACACGATCGAACGTCTTGCCCTGCGCCTTGTGGATCGTCACGGCCCAGGCCAGCCGCAGCGGCAGCTGGGTGAACGAGCCGAGCGACTCCCGGACGATCCCGTCCGCGCCCGCGTCCCACCGGTTGTAGGTCGCCTCCCACGTGTGCGGCTCGACGTCGACCTCGTCGCCGTCGTCGAGGCGCACGACGAGACCGCCGTCGTCCAGGCTCGACACCGTGCCCATCGACCCGTTGACCCAGCGGCCGGCCGGGTCGTTGGTCAGGAGCATCACGCGGGCGCCGGCCTTGATCGTCAGGTCCACGTCCGTGGGTCGGTACGACTCGGGGAACTCGCCCGTGACCTGCGCGAGCGACCGCAGCGCCGGGCCCGCCAGCCGCGCGAGGTGCGCGTCGTTGATCTCCGAGGCGCGCCGGTTCGTCGTCGTGAGGAACAGGGGTGCGCCGGGGTCGGCCATCGCCTCGGCGACGTCGACGACACGGGCGTTGACGAGCTCGAGGTCGGCCGCATCGACGTCCTTCGACCGCACCCGGTTGAGGAAGTCGACGAAGACCTGGTCTGGCTGCCGGTAGATCTTCTGCAGCTCGACGTACGCGAAGTTCTCGAGGTTCTCCTCGGTCCGCAGCCGGTCGAACACCTGTGACGAGAAGAAGTACGGCGACGAGTACCGCTCGCGGAACAGGCCGCGCTCCTCCGCCGTCACCACCGGAGGCAGCTGGTAGAGGTCACCGAAGGCGATGACGCGCACGCCCCCGAACGGCTCGGCCGACGAGCGGGCCGCCCTCAGGAACGCGTCGACCCCGTCGAGCAGGTCCGCGCGCACCATGGACACCTCGTCGATCACCAGGGTGGCCAGCCGCCGGTACACGTCGGCGCCGGGACCGCCCCCGGCCCGGCGACCGGCCTCGGCGGCCTCCGCCGGCATCATTCCCGGACGCATCCGGAAGAAGTGGTGGATCGTCTCGCCGCCGACGTTGAGGGCGGCCACCCCGGTCGGCGCGAGCACGACCGTCCGCGTCAGGTCGGCGCCCTCGAGGTAGTGCAGCAGCAGCGTGGACTTGCCCGTGCCCGCGCGCCCGGTGACGAAGACGTGCCGGCCGGAGCGCTCGAGCGCGTCGAGGGCCGCCGCCACCTCGGCGTTGACCTCGAAGGCGGCGGGTACCAGGGACGACGAGCTCACGGAGTCATCGTGGAGGGACGCCGGTGCCGTGGCCAGGGACCCGTCGGAGCTGGCGTGGTGGGTCGGGTCGACCGTGGCCGGGTCCGGACCACCGTGGCCGGGTCCGGACCACCGTGGCCGGGTCCGGACCACCGTGGCCGGGTCCGG
>JAJYTJ010000246.1 GCA_021793115.1 Actinomycetes bacterium
GGGCCGGGTTCCGCATGGTCATCGACTCGCAGGACGACCTGCGGGTGGTCCTCGAGGCCGGCGACGGCGTGCAGGCGGTGCGCCAGCTCACCGGGCCCGGGCCGCACGTCGACGTGGTCCTCATGGACGTGCGGATGCCGGCGATGGACGGGCTGACGGCCACCGCCCAGATCACCGCCCGCCCCCAGGCACCCAAGGTGGTCGTGCTCACCACGTTCGACCTCGACGAGTACGTGCTGGACGCGATCCGGGCCGGGGCGTCGGGATTCCTGCTCAAGGACGCGCCGCCGGAGGAGATGCTGGCGGCCATCCGCACCGTGCACCGCGGGGACGCCGTCATCGCCCCCTCGTCGACCCGCCGGCTGCTCGAGCACCTGGTCCAGGTGCTGCCGGCGCCCGAGAACGGGGCCGACGACCCCACGCGGCGCGCGATCGACGACCTCACGGACCGCGAGCGCGAGGTCCTGGTCCTCATGGCGCGGGGGCGCTCCAACACCGAGATCGGCACGGACCTGTTCGTCGCCGAGGCGACCGTCAAGACGCACGTCGGGCGGATCCTGGCCAAGCTCGGCGTGCGCGACCGGGTCCAGGCGGTGGTCGCGGCCTACGAGGCCGGCCTGGTGCGCCCCGGCACCTGACCCTGACCCTGACCCCGGCCCCGGCCCCGGCCCCGGCCCCGGCCACCCTGTCGTGGCACTGGAACGGACACACCCGGACACACCCGGGGACTCCCCTGAGTTCGTTCCAGTCCGGCCCCCTGGCCCTCCCCCCCCCCTGGCCCTCCCCCCGCTGCCCCACCCCGACTGGAACGGACACACCGGGACACACCGGGGACACCGCTGGGTTCGTTCCAGTCGGGCGCGCCCCACCGCTGGGCTGGAACGTCCAGGGTGCCTCGCGCCGCGCGCCTCGGTGTGTCCGTTCCAGTGCAGGGAGCGGGCGCGCGTCTCGCGAGCTCAAGGCAGGGGCCGGCGCGAGCCGACCACAGCCCGGGGCCACCGGCCGCCGGCGCACGGTGGCCTTCAGGTGGTGCCCCGCGAACGGCGCCCAACCGGTGGGCTCCGGTGATGGATCCTCTCCCCGAGCTCGTGACCACCCGGCATCTGGCCGCAGCGGGCCTGACCGAGGCCGAGCGCCGGACGCTCTACCGCTCCGACGCGCGCGGGCTGTACGCCGCCCGGTGGGCGGACGAGACGCTGCCGATGCACCGCATCACCCGGGCTCTCCTGCTCGCCGGGTCAACGTCCACGATCGGCGGGTGGGCCGCGGCACACGTCCACGAGCTCACGGCGCGGCCGCCCGGCGACGACCTGTGCGTGTTCGACGGAGCCTCGGCGTACGGCGGGCCGGCCGGCCTCCAACCGGTCCTCGTCCTCATGGCGCCGGAGCATCGAGCCCGGCCGGCGCCGGACCGGCTGGTCTTCCGCAGCGCGGTCCCGGACACCGAGCGGCAGCCGTGGGCGGGCGGGAGCATCACCACTCCCCTGCGGACCGCGTTCGACCTCGCCCGCCTGTCCGGCCCGACCGAGGGCGTGGTTGCGCTGGACCGCTTCCTCGGCCTTCGTCTCGTGGCTCGCGACGACCTGGCGGCTCTCGTCGCCCAGCGACACTCCTGGCGCGGGTGGGCGCGCGCGGTGCGTGCGCTGCACCTCGCCGAGGACGACGTCCGTTCGCCCATGGAGACGGTCATGAGGTTGGAGTGGCTGCGCGCCGGTCTCCCGCGACCACGCTGCAACGCCGTCGTCGAGGACGACGCGGGGCGGTTCGTTGCGATGGTCGACCTGCTCGACGAGGCGACGGGTCTCGTCGGCGAGTACGACGGCGGTCACCACGCCGGTGCCGACCGCCGACGGCGGGACGCCATCCGCCGCGAGCGCATGGTGGAGGCGCACCTGACGGTGGTGACGGCAACCGCGGTCGACCTCGCGACGCCCGCGAACCGCGCAAGCTGGCGTGCCCGGCTCGTCGGCGCCCGGGCGCGTGCAGCGCGTCGTCCGCGCGCCTGGCGCGTGCACTGACGCGCTGCCCGGCACCGTTCCGCTCCCTCCATCGCCCGCTCCCCTCTCAGCGCCCACCACCACCTCCTTGTCCGCCCCGCCACGCCCCGCCGCGTCGCCCGGGTGGAACGGACACGCCCGAACACACCGCGCCGAAGCACCCGTTCGTTCCACTCCGGGCGGGGGGACGCATCCGCGCCCCGGGGCGCTGCCGCACGACGCCGTCACCGCCCCGTCCAGGTGGAACGGACACGCCGAGACACACCGTCGGAACCGACCCGTTCGTTCCACCCCAGAGAGGGGGCGGCCCGGAGCGGCCGCGGGCATGGGGAGGGGTGCGACCTGGGGCGGACGCGAGGACGCACGACGAGCGACCGGGGGGCGACGCGACGGCGCCGGCGCCGCTCCTAGCGTGGTCCCGTCATCGACCCCATCCGGAGGATCTCCATGAGTCCCACCATCGCCTCGTCAGCCCGCGACCTGACGAAGGTCTACGGCCGCGGCGCCGCCGAGGTGCGCGCGCTCGACGGCGTCGACGTCGACTTCGCGGGCGGCGCGTTCACCGCGATCATGGGGCCCTCGGGGTCCGGCAAGTCGACCCTCATGCACCTGCTGGCCGGGCTCGACTCCGCCACGTCCGGCACCGTGCGCCTCGGCGAGACCGCACTGACCGGGCTCGACGACGACGCGCTGACCCGGCTGCGCCGCGACCGCGTGGGGTTCGTGTTCCAGAGCTTCAACCTGCTGCCGATGTTCACCGCCCGGCAGAACGTGCTGCTCCCGCTCGACCTGGCGGGGACCCGGCCCGACGAGGCCTGGCTCGCCCAGCTCGTCGCCACGCTCGGCCTCGGCGAGCGCCTGGAGCACCGGCCGAGCGAGCTGTCGGGCGGTCAGCAGCAGCGCGTCGCGATCGCCCGCGCACTGGTGACCAGGCCGGACGTCGTGTTCGCCGACGAGCCGACCGGCAACCTCGACTCCCGCGCGGGGGCCCAGGTGCTGAGCTTCCTGCGCCGCTCCGTCCGCGAGCTGGGACAGACCGTCATCATGGTCACGCACGACCCGACCGCGGCGGCCTACGCCGACCGCGTGGTGCTGCTGGCCGACGGCCGCATCGCCGGCGACATCGCCGACCCCACGCCGGAGTCGGTCCTGGCGGGCCTCGACGCGCTGCGTCAGCTCGAGGGGGTCTGATGCTGCGCCTCACGCTGGCCCAGATGCGCCGCAGCATCGGGCGGCTCGCCGCCGCCGGCCTGGCGATCGCCATCGGCACGGCCTTCGTCGCAGCAACGCTGCTGGCCGGCGACGTCATGACCCGCACCGGCCGGGACGCCGTCACGGCTCGCTACGGCCAGGCGGACGTCGTCGTCCGGGGCACGCTCGCGGCAGCCGACCTGGCGACGGTGCGCGCGCTGCCCCACGTCGCGGCGGCCGATGCCTCGACCGGCGGCGGTGTCGAGCTGCGCACGCCCCGTGCGGACCGCTGGCAGCTGGTGCTGCCCACGGTGTCCGACCCGCGGCTGACGCCACTGCGCGTGCAGGACGGGCACCTGCCGACGCAGGCCGGCCAGGTGGCGCTGCCGCGCTCGGTGGCCGACGCGTTCGGCGTCTCGCTCGGCGGCGCGCTGACGGCCGTGTGGCAGGCCCCGGCCGCCGCGAACGGTGCGGGATCGCCCACGGCCGCACCGTCGTCGGGCGGGTCGTCGTCGGGCGGGTCGTCGTCGGCCGGGTCGTCGTCGGCCGGGTCGTCGTCGGCCGGTGCCCCGGCGACCGGCGCGCCCGCCCTCACCGAGACCCTCACGCTCGTCGGCTACGTCGACGACCCCCACGGCGCCTGGGCCGCGGCCGGGGGCGCCGGCCTCGCCCTGCCGGCCGACGTCGCCCGCTGGAGCTCGACGGGCTCCCTGCTCGGGGCGCCCGGGAGCGCGATCGTCGTCGCGGCCGCGGACGGCACCGCCGCCACCGCCCTGCGCGACGAGATCGCGGCCGCCCTGCCGGCGGCCACCGTGCTGACGCGCTCCGACGCTGCGGCGCAGCAGATGAAGCAGCTCGGCACCGGTGGCGACCAGGCCCTGGTCATGGTGGTGCTCGGGTTCGCCGCCGTGGCGATGCTCGTCGCCGCGCTCGTCATCGCGAACACGTTCCAGGTGCTCGTCGCGCAGCGCACCCGCACGCTCGCGCTGCTGCGCGCGGTCGGCGCGCGGCGCTCGCAGCTGCGCCGGTCGGTGCTCGTCGAGGCGACGCTCCTCGGCGTCACCTCGTCCGTGACGGGGATCCTCGCCGGGGCCGGCCTGGCCCAGGCGACGCTG
>JAJYTJ010000049.1 GCA_021793115.1 Actinomycetes bacterium
ATGGACGAGCCCACCACCGCGCTCGACGTCGTCATGCAGCGCCAGATCCTCGAGCAGATCATGCAGCTGCGCGACCGGCTGGGCTTCGCCGTCGTGTTCATCACCCACGACGTCTCGCTGCTCATCGAGATCGCCGACCGCATCGCGATCATGTACGCGGGCGAGATCGTCGAGGACGCCGCCGCCGACGACGTCTACCGCCGACCGCGGCACCCCTACTCGGAGGGGTTGCTGCACTCCTTCCCGCCGCTGCACGGGCCGCGGCGCGAGCTCGGTGGCATCCCGGGGTCGCCGCCCGACATGGGGCGCCTGCCGGCCGGCTGCCCGTTCGCCGCGCGGTGCGCGTTCGTCGTCGAGGGGTGCCGCACGCTGCACCCGACGCTGGTGCGGCCCGCGGTGGCGGGCGACGACCCGTCGCGCCGGGTCGCCTGCCTGCGCCACGACCCCGCCGCGCTCGCGGCGGACGGCCTGCCGGAGGTGGACGTGCCGGCGCCGCTCGCGCGCGCGTGACGTCCCGGGGGGTGCCGCCGCACCGCGCGCGGCGGGAGCGGTCCGGACGTTCCGGGAGTGCGTCCTGGTCGACACCGGCCGCCGTGGTCGCGCAGAGTGTGCCGGGTGGGTCGGTCCGAGGTGGTCGCGAGGTGGGCGCTGGTCGCCGCGGTGGTGTCGGCGCTCGTCGCCGGCTGCGGTGCGCCCGCGCCCGGCCCGGACATCCCCACGGAACGGTCGACCCCGGGCGCGGCGGCGCCCCTCCCGGGCGGGCCGTCCGGCGCTCCCGCGCCATCCCCGGGTGGGGTTGTGGCGGTGACCGCCACGCGGCCGTGCGTCGGCGCGCCCGCGCCCACCCGGTGGCGGCACGTCGTGTGGATCTGGTTCGAGAACAAGGCGTCGGCGCTCGGCTCGTCGGCTGCCCCGTACCTGTCGGGGCTGGCCGCGGCGTGCGCCTCTGCCGCGGACGACCACGGCGTGACCCACCCGTCGCTGCCGAACTACCTGGCGGCGACGTCGGGATCGACGCACGGCGTGAGGGACGACGCCGGCCCGGCCGCCCACCCGCTGCCGGGACCGTCGCTGTTCTCCCAGGTGGCCGACGCGGGACTGTCGTGGCGCGCCTACGACGAGTCGATGCCGGCGCCGTGCGCGACGACCTCGCGCGGCCGCTACGCCGTCAAGCACAACCCCGCCGTGTACTACACGGCCGTGCGCGCCGACTGCGCGCGCTGGGACGTCGGCCTGGACCGGCTCTCGGCGGACCTGGCGAGCGACCGGATGCCCGCGTTCGCGTTCGTCACGCCCGACCTGTGCCACGACATGCACGACTGCTCCGTGGCCGCGGGCGACGCGTGGCTGCGCGGGATGCTGCCCACGCTGCTCGCCAGCCCGGCGTACCAGCGCGGCGACACCGCGGTCTTCATCACCTGGGACGAGGACGAAGGCTCGGCGGCCAACCGGGTCCCGCTGCTGGTCGTGGCGCCGTCCGTGGCGCCCGGGACCACCATCGCGGGCCGCCTGGACCACTACGCGCTGCTGCGCACCACCGAGCACATGCTGGGCCTGCCGCCCCTCGGGAACGCCGCCGCGGCGCCCCTCGTCGACGGGTTCTGACACCCGCACCGTGGGCGTCGCGCTTGACGAGGAGTCGTAGAGTCCGCAGGGCAACGGACGGACATCGACAGGCAGGAACCGGCGGACGGTCATGGCACGCAAGCTCGTCATCGTGGAGTCGCCTGCCAAGGCGCGCACGATCTCCGGTTACCTCGGCCCCGACTACGAGGTCGAGGCGTCGGTCGGTCACATCCGCGACCTCCCCCAGCCGTCGGAGCTGCCGGCGGACATGAAGAAGGGCCCGTTCGGCAAGTTCGCGGTCAACGTGGACGACGGCTTCCAGCCCTACTACGTGGTGGACGCCGACAAGAAGAAGAAGGTCGCCGAGCTCAAGCGCCTGCTCAAGGAGTCCGACGAGCTCTACCTCGCCACCGACGAGGACCGCGAGGGCGAGGCCATCGCGTGGCACCTGCTGGCCGAGCTCAAGCCGAAGGTGCCGGTCAAGCGCATGGTGTTCCACGAGATCACGCGCGAGGCCATCCAGCGGGCGCTGACCAGCACGCGCGAGCTCGACGACCGTCTCGTCGACGCCCAGGAGACCCGCCGCATCCTCGACCGGCTGTACGGCTACGAGGTCTCGCCGGTGCTGTGGCGCAAGGTGCGCCCGGGCCTGTCGGCGGGGCGCGTGCAGTCGGTGGCGACGCGGCTCGTCGTCGAGCGCGAGCGCGAGCGCATGGCGTTCCGGGCGGCCGAGTACTCGGACGTCACCGGCACGTTCCGCGTCGCGGACCCGGCCGAGCCGGCGTTCGCCGCGCGGCTGACGGGCCTGGACGGGCGGCGCGTGGCCAGCGGCCGGGACTTCGACGACCGGGGCGCCCTGCGCGGCGACGCGGTCCACCTCGACGGCGCGGCCGCCACGGCGCTCGCGGAGGCGCTGACCGGCGCGAGCTTCGCGGTGCAGAGCCTGGAGACGAAGCCGTACACGCGTCGTCCGGCAGCGCCGTTCACCACCTCGACGCTGCAGCAGGAGGCCGGCCGCAAGCTGCGGATGAGCGCGCGCGCCACCATGCGCACCGCCCAGACGCTGTACGAGAACGGCTACATCACCTACATGCGCACCGACTCCCCGGTGCTGTCGAGCCAGGCGATCGACGCCGCGCGGCGCCAGGCGGCCGAGCTGTACGGCCCCGAGTACGTGCCCGAGCACCCTCGCGTGTACACGGCGAAGGCCAAGGGCGCGCAGGAGGCGCACGAGGCCATCCGGCCCGCGGGCGACCACTTCCGCACGCCGGCGCAGGTGGCGCGCGAGATCTCGGGCGACCAGTTCCGCCTCTACGAGCTCGTCTGGAAGCGCACGGTGGCCTCGCAGATGGCGGACGCTGCCGGGCAGACGGCCTCGGTGCGGCTCGCGGCGACCGCCACGGTGGACGGCCACGCCCGTGCGGCGGTGTTCTCGGCGTCCGGGACGGTCATCACGTTCCGCGGCTTCCTGGCGGCGTATGAGGAGGGCCAGGACACCGCGCGCTACGACGACGAGGCGGCGTCCGCGCAGCCCGACGAGCGCCGCCTGCCCGTCATGGCCGCGGGCGACGCCCTGACCGTGGCCGACCTGGCCGCGGACTCCCACGCCACCACGCCCCCGCCGCGCTACACGGAGGCGGCCCTGGTCAAGGCGCTCGAGGAGCGCGGCATCGGCCGCCCGTCCACGTACGCCGCGACGATCTCGACGATCCAGGACCGCGGCTACGTGACCAGCCGCGGCCAGGCGCTCGTGCCCACGTGGCTGGCGTTCGCCGTGACCCGGCTCCTGGAGGAGAACTTCGACCGGCTGGTGGACTACTCGTTCACGGCCGAGATGGAGGAGGACCTCGACGAGATCGCCGCCGGGCATCGCGACCGGGTGGACTGGCTCACCGAGTTCTACTTCGGGGACCGCTCGGACTCGCGCGCCACAGGCGGGCTGCGCGGGCTGGTGGACAACCTCGGCGAGATCGACGCGCGCGACGTCAACTCGATCGAGGTGGCGGACGGCATCACGCTGCGCGTCGGCCGCTACGGGCCCTACCTCGAGGGCCCCGAGGGCGCGCGGGCGTCCGTGCCGGAGGACCTGGCGCCCGACGAGCTCTCGGCCGACCGGGCGCGCGAGCTGCTCGCGGCCGAGCCCGAGGGCGACCGTGTGCTGGGCGCCGACCCGGCGACGGGCACGCCGATCGTCGTGAAGAACGGCCGGTACGGCCCGTACGTCACCGAGCAGCTGCCGGAGCCCGAGCTCGACCCCGGCCTGTCGGCCGCGGCGCGCAAGAAGGCCCTCGCGGCCGCGCCCAAGCCGCGCACGGCGTCGCTGTTCAAGACGATGACGGTGGACTCGGTGACGCTCGACGACGCGCTCCGGCTGTTCTCGCTGCCCCGCGTGGTGGGCGTCGACCCCTCGTCGGGCGAGCAGGTCACGGCGCAGAACGGCCGCTACGGGCCGTACCTGAAGAAGGGCACCGACTCGCGCACGCTCCCCAGCGAGGAGGCTCTGTTCGACGCGACGCTCGAGCAGGCGCTGGAGATCTACGCGCAGCCGAAGTACGGCGCGGGCCGGGCCGCGGCGGCGCCGCCGCTCGCCGAGCTGGGCGACGACCCCGAGTCGGGGCGCCCGATCGTCGTCAAGGACGGGCGCTTCGGCCTGTACGTCACCGACGGGATCACCAACCGCACGCTGCCCAAGGATGTGACGGCCGAGACCGTCACGCGGGAGCAGGCGATCGAGCTGCTGGCCGCCAAGCGCGCGGCCGGGCCGGCGCCGAAGCGGGGCGGCGGCCGCTCGTCGGGCACGCGTACGACGAAGGCGCGCAGCAAGGCGTAGCGCCAGCCGCCCGGCACCGTGCGACCCCACCGGGCGACCCCGCTAGGTTGGGCACCATGGCACGCACCCCGGACCCCCGCACCGCACCGCCGATCCGCTGGGGGATCCTCGGCGCCGGCTCCATCGCCGCCCACTTCGCGCAGACGGTGTCGGCAGGCACGCGCGCCCAGGTGGTCGCGGTCGGCTCGCGCAACCGGGACCGCGCCGAGCGGTTCGCCACCGCGCACGGCATCCCCACCACGCACGTGGGCTACCGCGACCTCGTCGATGACCCGCAGGTCGACGCCATCTACGTGGCCACGCCGCACTCCGAGCACGCCGAGAACGCGCTGCTCGCGATCGCCGCGGGCAAGCACGTGCTCGTCGAGAAGCCGTTCACGCGCAACGTCGCCGAGGCCGAGCGGGTGTTCGCCGCGGCGCGGGCGGCCGGCGTGTTCGTGCTCGAGGCCATGTGGACGCGGTTCCTGCCGCACGTCGCCGCGCTGCACCAGGTGATCGACGGCGGCGAGATCGGCGAGCTCGTCAACGTCCGCGCCGACCACGGCCAGGCCTTCGCGCTCGACCCCAAGAGCCGGCTCTTCGCCCCGGCGCTGGCCGGCGGCGCGCTGCTCGACCTCGGCGTGTACCCCGTGGCGTGGGCGCTGGACTTCCTGGGTGAGCCCGACGAGGTCAAGGCCATGGGTCAGCTCACCGAGACGGGTGTGGACGGGCAGGTCTCGATGGTGCTCCGCTACGCCGACCGCGCGCAGGCCGACCTCTCGACCACGCTCTGGGCCAAGACGCCGACCACGTCGGCGATCTCCGGCACCGAGGGGTTCGTCACGGTGGACGGCGACTTCTACGAGCCGACGAGCTTCACCGTGCGTCGTCACGACGGGCGCACGTGGCGGTTCGAGCAGCCGCTGGCCCGCACGTTCGCGCACGAGGCCGCCGAGGTGGCGCGCTGCGTGGCGGACCACGTCACGCAGAGCCCGCTCATGACGTGGGACGACACGCTCGCGGAGCTGCGGGTGATGGACGAGGTGCGCCGGCAGGTGGGCGTCGTCTACCCCGGCGAGGAGTGAGTGTCGGGGAGCGCGGCTACCCTGACGCCGTGACCGGGCTGTTCGTCTCCTTCGAGGGCGGTGACGGCGCCGGCAAGTCCACCCAGATCCGGCTCCTCGCCGACTGGCTGCGCGCGCGCGGCGAGCGGGTGGTGGTGACGCTCGAGCCCGGCGGCACCGCGCTGGGCACCATGCTCCGCACGGCGGTGCTGCACGGCGACCACGTGGGCCCGCGCGCCGAGGCGCTGCTCTACGCGGCGGACCGCGCGCACCACGTCGACGCCGTGGTGCGGCCCGCGCTGGAGCGCGGCGACGTGGTGCTCACCGACCGGTACCTCGACTCGTCGGTGGCCTACCAGGGCGTGGGGCGCGGCCTCGGCGCGGCCGAGGTGGAGCGCCTGTCGCTGTGGGCCACCGAGGGTCTGCTGCCCTGCCTCACGGTGCTGCTCGACATCGACCCGGTGACGGGGCTCGCCCGGATGACGGGTGAGCCGGACCGGCTGGAGCGCGCGGGCGACGAGTTCCACCGGCGCACGCGCCAGGCCTTCCTGGACCGGGCCGCCGCGGACCCGGGTCGGTGGCTGGTGCTGGACGCCACGGCGCCGGCCGACGAGCTGGCCGCGGCGATCCAGGCGCGCGTGGCGGGGCTGCTGGCCGAGGAGCAGCCGTGAGCGGGGCCGGCGGCGCGGCCAGCCTGACCCCGATGGGCCCGAAGGACCCGTCCGTCTGGGACGAGGTCGTCGGGCAGGAGCCCGCGGTCGGCGTGCTGTCGCACGCGGCCACGCACCGGGACGCCATGACCCACGCGTGGCTGCTCACCGGGCCACCGGGCTCGGGCCGGTCCGTCGCGGCGCGCGCGTTCGCCGCGGCGCTGCAGTGCCCGGAGGGCGGCTGCGGCCGTTGCCACGAGTGCACGACGACTCTGGGCGGCACGCATCCCGACGTCACGGTGGTCGCGACCGAGGGCGTGTTCATCCGGGTCGAGGTGGCCCGCTCGCTCGTCGGGCTGGCCGCCCGCGCGCCGTCGCTGGGCCGGTGGCGCGTGATCCTCGTCGAGGACGCGGACCGGTTCACCGACGAGGCTGCGGACGCCCTGCTCAAGGCCGTGGAGGAGCCGGCCGAGCGCACCGTGTGGGTGCTGTGCGCGCCGAGCGCGGCCGACGTCATCGTCACCATCCGTTCGCGGTGCCGTGCGGTGGCGCTGCGGGTGCCGCCGGTCGAGGCGGTGGCGGAGCTGCTGGTGCGCCGGGACGGCGTCGACCCCCACGTGGCCCTGGTGGCGGCGCGGGCGGCCAGCAGCCACGTCGGCGTGGCCCGCCGGCTCGCGCGGGACCCCGAGGCGAGGGCCCGCCGGGCGGAGGTGCTGGCGATCGCCGGCCGGGTGCGGGGCGTCGGCGACGCGGTGCTCGCGGCGGGCCGGCTCGTCGAGACGGCACAGGCCGACGCCAAGGCGGCGACCGCGGAACGCGACGCGAGCGAGCGCGCGGGGCTGCTGCGCTCGCTCGGCGCCGAGGGGCTCGCCACGCTGCCGCCGACCGTCCGCTCGCAGGTCAAGCAGCTGGAGGAGGACCAGAAGCGCCGCGCCACGCGCGCGCAGCGCGACGTGCTCGACCGGGCGATGCTCGACCTGCTGTCGCTCTACCGCGACGTCCTCGTCGTGCAGCTCGGCGCGGCGGTCGACCTGGTGAACTCCGAGCAGGACGAGATGGTGCGCGAGCTGGCGGCCGGCTCGACGCCCGAGCAGACGCTGCGCCGTATGGACGCCGTCGGGGTGGCCCGCACGCGCCTGTCCGGGAACGTCGCGCCGCTGCTCGCGGTGGAGGCGATGGCGATCGCCCTGCGGCCGCAGGCGTAGCGGAGTCCCGGCACCTGGCCTGGCGCGTGGTCAGCGCGGGGCCGCTCCGGCCGCCTCGGTGCGGGCGTCCGCGCCCTCGGCGGCCCGACGAGCCAGGAGGAAGAGCGCGACGACGTAGCTGGTGAGCGCGATCGCCCAGAGGGCGGCCATGAGCGGCGAGCTGAGGTCGGCGCCGTAGTTGACGAGGCTCGCTCCGTTGAACCCTGCACCGACGATCGCGAACGCCCCGACGGCCGACAGGACGGTGTGCGCCCGGATCCCGGTGCGCCGCGTGGTGACCAGGCCGGCGACGCTGCCGACGCCGAGCAGCAGCCCGAGCATGACGTGGGCGGCGACCGAGCCGGGACCGTGGGAGAGCGCTCAGCCGATGGTCGCGACGACCCCGGAGAGGTACTCGCGCGCGTGGGCGCCGGGTGAGCAGGCGCCCCAGGTCGTCGGTCGCCTCGGAGAGGTGCTTGCGCGCGTGGGCGCCGGGGTGGTCGTCGGGGATCTTCACGAACAGGTCGGTCACCATGCCGAGCGGGAACTGCACGACGAGCGTCAGGCAGAGGACGAGGTCGATCCGCAGCGACCGTCGCCGGGCCGGTGCCGTCGCGTCGTCCATCAGGTCCTCCGGAGGTCGTCCTACGGGCCGACGAGCCCGAGGAGCAGCGCGTCCAGGCTCGCACGGCTGGGGCGTCGGCGCCGAGGGTGATCCCGACCGCGGTCCGGCGGCCGCGAAGCGTCTCGTGCGCCGGGGAGAGCCCGGCGCCGCGCCCCTCTCTTCGCCCTCGGCGAAAATACGTACACATGTACGACGAAGCCTGGTGGTTGTCGGACCCGATCGGTAGCATTGTCCCAGGTCAGGCGCCGAATCGGTGTCTCGGGGGGCGACGAGGGGGCAGTCGTGCAGCACAGCTCGCAACCGCTCGCTGCCGCCCTGTGCTGCGCCGTCGACGCCGTGGTCGAAGCCGCGGCGGCCCTTCCGGTCGCGTCTCTCGCGGCCGCGGAGTCGCAGGAGCTGCTGCTGTCGGTGCTGGAGCAGGCGAGCCGGCTGACGGTCGCCGGCGCCCGGTTGTCGACCGAGGTGGACGCCGAGGGCCTGTGGGCCACCGAGGGTGCGCGGTCGTTCGCGGCGTGGCTCGCCGCTCGGAGCGGGATGTCGTTCGCCAGGGCGCGGGGGCTGGTGGCCACCGGCCGTGCCCTGCGTGACCACCTGCCCGCCACCGAGGCTGCCGGCCTGGCCGGGGCGATGAGCGCCGAGCAGGTGCAGACCATGGCCACGGTGGTCGCCACGAGCGAGGCACGGGTGGCGGCGCTGGCCGGCTCGGCCGAGGAGTGCGGCGAGGAGTTCCTCGTGCAGCACGCCCCCGCGGAGGGGGCCGAGGGGTTCCGCCGGCTGGCCCGCCGGTGGGCCGCGGCCGCTGATCCGGCCGCCGACGAGCGTGGCTACCGCGACGCGTGCGACCGCGAGTTCCTCGCGCTCTCGCCGACCCTCGGCGGGTTCCACCTCGCAGGTTTCCTGACCACCGAGCACGGCGCCACGCTGGGCACGGCCCTGGACGCCGTGATGAGCCCGCCGGCGGCCGGGGACGCGCGGACCACCCAGCAGCGGCGCGCCCAGGCCCTGAGCGACCTGGCTCGCCTGACCCTGGACCACGGCCTGGTCGGGACGGGCGCGGCGGTGCGCCCCCACCTGTCCGTGGTCGTCGACTTCGACACCTTGCGCCGCACCGTCGAAGGCCCGGCGGCCGACGAGCGCGTGGCGAGCGGCGCGTCGACGACCAGCGAGCCGGCGCACGGCCGCGAAGCCACCGGTCGCGGTGGCCACGACCGGCCCACGGACCGCGGACCCGACCCGCTGGGCGCCGATCACGCCAACTGCGACGAGGAACCGGCGGAGATCCCGTTCGACTCCGCGTTCCGGGCGCGCGCCGGGTCGGCGTGCCTGTTCCGGCTGACGCCGGTGGCCGACGTCGAACGCTTCGCGGTGGCCGAGGTGCTGGGGGCCGGGCCGATCCCGGCCGGCGTGCTTGCGCGCCTGGCCTGCGACAGCGAGCTGTCGCGGATCGTGTTCGGGCCCGACAGCCAGGTGATCAACGTCGGCCGCGCGGAACGGACCTTCGCCGGGCCACGCCGCAAGGCGGTCATCGCCCGCGATGGCCATTGCCGCTACCCCGGCTGCACCGCCCCACCGGCACTGGGCGAGATCCACCACATCGACGAGTGGGTCAAGGACCATGGTGACACCGACATCAACATGGGCATCCTGCTGTGCTGGTACCACCACGACCTGATCCACCGGCTGCACATCCGGATCCGCCCCTCGCCGGGCGGCGGGTGGCTCTTCCTCACCCGCCACGGCGAACCCGTCACCCACGCCGCCTGAGACGCCGGCGGGACCGGGCTGTTGGGTCGCACCCGGACACCCACGCCGCCTGCGACGCCGGGGGTCGGGGTTACCGCGTCGGCCCTGCCACCGGCAGGGTCACGCGGAACGCCGCGCCGCCCTCCGGTGCGACCCCCACCGCGATGCCGCCGCCGAGCCGCTGCACCAGGCCGTGCACCAGGGACAGTCCGATGCCCACGCCCACGGGCCGCTCGTCGCGGTATCGCGCGCCCAGCGCACCCGGCTCGAACGCCACCGCCTGGTCCTCGGGCGTGAGGCCCGGGCCGCCGTCCCGCACCTCGAGCACCACCCCGCCCGGGGCGGCGCGTGCCGCCAGCACCACCGGGCGCCCTGCGGGCGTCAGCCGCACGGCGTTCGCCGCCAGGCCGTCGAGCACCTGCCGCACCCGCCCCGCGTCGGTGAGCGCCACGAGCGGGACGCCGGGCCGCTCGACGACCAGGTGGCTTCCGGTCGCGCGGGCGTGCGACGCCCAGGCGTCGGCCGCCTGGTCGAGGAGCACCGCGAGGTCGGTGGGCGCCAGCTCGAGCCGGAAGTCGTCCGCGCCCAGGCGTGCCAGGTCGAGCAGGTCCTCGACGAGGCGCGTGAGCCGCGCCGCCTCGTCGACCACCACGCGGGCTGCCCGTTGCGCCTCGTCGCCGGTGACCACGCCGTCGGCGATCGACTCGCCGAACCCGCGGACGGCCGTCAGCGGTGTCCGCAGCTCGTGCGAGACCGAGAGCAGGAACCTCCGCTGCCGGGCCTCCGAGGTCTCGAGCGCGGCCGCGAGGGTGTTGAGCGACTCGGCGACCTCCGCGACCTCCGGCGGCCCCTCCACCGGCACCCGGACGTCCCGGCGGCCCGCCCCCAGCTCGCCCGCGGCCGCGGCGGTGCGGCGCAGCGGCCGGGTGAGCACCTGGGCCGTCGTCGTGCCGGCGACGAGCCCGACGACGAGGCCGGCCAGGCAGCCGGCGGCGACGGCCTGGTTGATCCGCCGGGTGGGGGCGACCGCCGCCGCCCGCTCCTCGGCGCGCAGCCGAGCCGGGTCCACCGTGCCCGAGTTGCGGATCGCGGTGAGGCTCGCCCGCTCCTCCGCGAGCACCACCCGGGCGGCGGCGAAGCCGGCCAGCGCCGCCGCGGCCAGGGCGACGCCCACGCAGGTGAGGGTGATGCGTGTCGTCAGGCTCGTGCTCATCGGTCGTCTCCCCGATCGTCGGCCGCGTAGCCGACGCCGCGCACCGTTCGCAGGGGGGCACCGGCGCCGAGCTTCGCGCGGAGCTGGGCGACGTGGACGTCGACCGTGCGCCCGCTGCCGCCGCCGTACCCCCACACGGCCGAGAGCAGCTCGTCGCGCGTCCAGACCCGTCCCGGTGCCCGCAGCAGGTGCGTCAGCAGGTCGAACTCGGTCGGCGTGAGGTGGACCTCGTCGTCGTGGGCGTAGACGCGGCGTCTCGTCACGTCCACGGAGACGGGACCGAGCTGCAGCCGGTCCTCGTCGACCGGGCGGGACCGGCGCAGCACCGCGTGCACCCGCGCCACCAGCTCGCGCGGGCTGAACGGCTTGGTGACGTAGTCGTCCGCGCCGAGCTCCAGGCCGAGGATCCGGTCCACCTCCTCGTCCCGCGCCGTGACGAAGAGCACCGGCGTGCGGTCACCGCGCTCCCGCAGCCGCCGGCACACCTCGATGCCGTCCAGGCCGGGCAGCCCGATGTCGAGGATCGCCGCGACGGGCCGCCGCGTGAGGATCGCCTGGAGCGCGGTGGCGCCGTCGGCGTGCGCCTCGACCCCGAACCCGTCCCGCGTGAGGTACAGCCGCACCAACGACGACACAGCGGCGTCGTCCTCGGCCAGCACGACGAGGCCGGGCACGGTCACCTCCTCACGAGTTGTCGGACGCGATGTCCCGGTCCACCTCGTCGGCCAGCGCGTTCGCGCCGTCGAGCGCCTGCTGGACGGCCGCCGCGGAGCCGGGCCCGGCGGTCGGCCCATCTTCGCCCGCGGTGGCGGGGACGGAGGAGGTGGTCGCGCCCGACGCGCCGGGCGCCGTGGTGCCGGCGGACCCGGCTGACCCGTTCGACCCGGCCGACCCGGCCGACCCGTTCGACCCGGCTGACCCGGCCGACCCGGCTGTGCCCGCGTGGCCGCAGCCGCCCAGGACGAGGACGACGAGCAGCGCCGCGCCGGCCGAGGCCGCCCCCAGGCGACGTCGCCGAGCCGGCGGGATGGTCGACGAGGCCGCCACCAGGCCCGGCCGCCCTCCTGGGCGTCCGGCCCGCCCGACGGGCATGCCGCGAACGGCACGCCCGTCGGGGCCCCGGCGGTCGCCCAGGCTGGTCACTGGCCCGCCGCCGGGAGCACGGCGCAGATCTCCGTGTCGACCGTGTTCAGCCGTGCGAGGGCCTTCTGGAGGGCGGGCACCCGGTCGGCGCGCAGCGTCGCCCGCGCGGTGAGGACGTTCGCCCGGTCGGTGTGCCCGGCGGCGCCGGCCTGCTGGGCGCGGGCCCGCAGGTAGGCGGCGGAGCCGGGCGTGTCGGCGCCCGCCTGGATCCGCGCGATGAGCGTGTTCAGCCGCTTCTGCGTGCCGGTGACCCGGGAGCACTCGGCCCGCACGGTCGCCAGGTCGGTGGTGATGGTCACCTGGTTCCCGTTCACCGACGTGGAGAACGTCGGCGACGGGGACGGTGCCGGTGTCTCGGCGGCCCAGGCGGTGCCGGTGCCGAGAACGGTGACGAGCAGGGCGGTGGCGCCGACGGCCGCGGCGCGGCGTGAGGTCCAGCGGAACATGGGTGGCTCCCTTCGGTGGTGACTTGGACGGGAGCCACGCTGCCGTGCCCAGGTGCACGGGCGGTCAGCGGAACGTTCGGGCTTCGTCAGGATCGGCGGCTACCGTGGGGCCCGTGCCCTTGAGCCGCCGCCGAGCCGCCGCCACCGTCCTCGCCGCGTCGGCGGCCCTGCTGCTCGCCGGCTGTGTCGCCCCGGTGCACCAGGTCACCGTCCCCACGGGCGGCACGAGCGCGCAGACACCGCCGGCCTCGGCGCCTGCCGGCGCGGCGAAGTTCTACACGCAGCACGTCGCCTGGTCGTCGTGCCCCAAGGGCACCCAGGCCGACCAGTGCGCGACGATCCAGGTTCCCCTCGACTGGGCCCACCCCGAGGGCGACACCATCTCGCTCGCGGTGGCGCGCGACGCGGCCACGGGCAAGGACCCGGTCGGGTCGATCCTCGTCAACCCGGGCGGCCCGGGCGCTTCCGCGATCGACTTCCTGTCGACGATGGACACGATCATGAGCGTCGAGGTGCGCGACGAGTACGACCTCGTGGCCTTCGACCCCCGGGGCGTCCAGCGCAGCACGCCCGTGACCTGCTACGACGGCCCCCAGATGGACCAGCTGACGGCGGCCGACTTCAACCTGAGCACCGACGCCGGCGTGCAGCAGCAGACGGACGCGTGGGGCGCCTTCGGGAAGGCCTGCGCGGCCAAGACTGGCCCGGCGCTGGGGCACGTCGACACCGTGAGCTCGGCGCGCGACATGGACGTGGTGCGCGCCCTCGTCGGCGACCGGACCCTCAACTACCTCGGCTACTCGTACGGCACCAAGCTCGGCGCCACCTACGCCGCGCTCTACCCGACGACCGTCGGCCGCATGGTGCTCGACTCGGCGCTCGACCCGACGCTCGACGGCGACCAGATGGCCGCGGGCCAGGCGGTGGGCTTCGAGAGCGCGCTGCGGGCGTACGTCACCAGCTGCCTGTCGGGGTCGGGCTGCCCGCTCACCGGGTCCGTGGATGCCGCGATGGCGCAGATCAAGGCGATGCTCGACGCGACGCACACCAAGCCGCTGCCCACCACGTCGGGCCGCCGGCTCACCGCGCCGCTCGCCTTCACCGGCATCGCCTACCCGCTCTACTCGCAGCAGGCGTGGCCGCAGCTGACGGCGGCGCTCCGGGCGGCGCTCGCCGGAGACGGCACGGTGCTGCTGGCGCTGTCGGACGCCTACTACGACCGCGCCTCGAACGGCACGTACACCACCAACACGACCGAGGCCTTCAGCGCCATCAACTGCCTGGACCTCAAGGCGACCACCGACCTGACGACCATGCGCTCGGAGGCGGCCGCCATCGAGAAGGCGGCACCGACGGTCGGTGAGTTCTTCGCGTACTCCGGCACCCTGTGCGCGCAGTGGCCCGAGCCCTACGTCGGCGGCCTGCCCGACTACTCCGCCAAGGGCGCCCCGCCCATCCTCGTCATCGGCACGACGAACGACCCGGCGACCCCGTACGTCTGGGCGCAGGCCCTGGCCAAGGAGCTGTCCTCCGGCGTGCTGCTCACGCACGTGGGCCAGGGGCACGGGGTGTACGGGCTGGGCAACCAGTGCGCCACGAGCGCCGTGGACGACTACCTCCTCGACGGGACCACGCCGGCCCCCGGCACGCGCTGCTGACCCCCCAGGGCGCCCCCGGGATCCCCTCCCCACCCCGAGCCCGGACCGTGCCGCGAACACGTCACTTCGTGTCGAGCCCGGCAGGCCGGACTGCCGTGCTCGGCGCCACCTGCCGTGTTCGTGGGCGGGGCAGGCGGGAGGGGGTGGCCCGGTGTCCAATCCGTTTTGGGGCCCGCACGGGGTGCCGGGTACAGTTGCCACGCTCGCCGGGCGTTCCCGACGACGCCGCCTTAGCTCAGTCGGCAGAGCGTCTCACTCGTAATGAGAAGGTCGAGAGTTCGATTCTCTCAGGCGGCTCCCTTCGTGCAGGTCACGGCGCTGGCTCGCGCCGCGCAGGCCGGGTCGGCACCGGTGCGCCACGGCCCTGGCCGCGCCCGGCACCGGGGCCCCTGCGGGGCCCGACGGTAATGTGGGCCGCAACCGGGACCGACGACGAGTGGGGGGAACTGTGCCGCGCATCTCCGCCCCGACGGTCGCCGAGCACCGGGCCCGCCAGCTGCGCGCGATCCTGGACGCGGCACGCGATCACCTGGCCGAGCGGGGCGAGGCCCCGACGCTCGCCGAGGTGGGGGCCCGGGCCGGGCTCGCGCGGTCCAGCCTCTACGAGTACTTCGGCTCGCGCGACGAGCTGCTCGCGGCGGTGGTCGCCGACGTGTTCCCCGCCTGGGCGGGGGCCGTGGTCGAGGCGATGCGTGCAGCGCCGGACCCCGGCCGGCGGGTGTGGGCGTACGTCCAGGCCAACGTGCGGCTCTTCGCGGGCTCCGAGCGCGCGGTGGCGCGGGCGTTGACGTCCGTGGTGGAGCCGGGCGTCCTCGCCGAGCCGGTGGGCGCCTTCCACCGTTCGCTGCAGGAGCCGCTGGTCGCGGCGCTGGCGGCCTACGGCGAGCCGGACCCCGCCGCGGTCGCGGACATCGTCGACTCCATGGTGCTGCGGGCGACGCGGGACGTGTGGGCGCTCGACGCCGACGAGGCGCGGCGCCACGCCGACGCGGCGCTCGGCCTCCTCGGTCGCGTGCTCGGCCCGTTCCTCGGGCTGGACGACGCGGACGTGCCGCGCCGCCCGCAGTAGGCGCCGACCGGACCTCGGGTGGCCGTCGGTGCTCGCCGCTACGGTGTCGGCATGACGCAGCGGTCCCTCGGTCAGCTGGTCCTCGGCACGGTCGTCCTCCTCGCCGGGGCGGTGCTCCTGCTCGACCGGCTCGACGTGGTTGCCGCCGGGAGTGTGTGGGCGGCGTTCTGGCCGCTCCTGCTCGCGGCGCTCGGGCTGGCCGCGCTCCTCGTCGTGCCCCGCGCCTGGGTGGGGCCGGTGCTGCTCGTCGCCTTCGGCGTGTACTGGCTGCTGGAGACCGTGGACGTGGTGCACGTGGGCGCGGGGACGTACGTGCTGCCCGTGGCGATCATCGTGCTCGGCCTGTCGATCCTCGTCGCCTCGACCACCCACGCGGAGGAGGCGGACCGCGTCACGAGCCTCGTCCTCTTCTGGGGCGCCCACCGGCGGTGCGTGTCGCAGCGCTTCCGCTCCGCCGGGCTGACGTCCATCCTCGGCGGCATCACGCTCGACCTGCGGGCGGCGAGCTTCACCGGCACGGCCCGCGTCGACGCGTTCGCGCTGCTGGGAGGCGTGGACATCAAGGTGCCACCGACCTGGCGCGTGCGGGTCACGGGCCTGCCGGCCTTCGGTGGCTGGACCGACAAGACGGCCCCGACCGCCGCTCCCGACGCGCCCGTGCTCGACGTGCACGTCGTCTCGGTCTTCGGTGGCGTGACGATCAAGCCGGGGAGCTACCCGGGCTATCCCGGCTGACGGCCCGACCCAGCGCCTGTCCGCGGCGGCGGTGATGACCGCGCCGCAGCAGCGGGCCGCGGCCCGGGCTACAGCAGCGGCGCGATGGGCCCGACGACGAGGGGTGGGCCGAGCGGGCCGGTACCGAGCACGTCGTCGACGAACCGACGGCCGACGCGCACGCCCTCGACCCCGGCGTCCCAGGCGTCGACGACCACCGCGGGGAACGTCTGCCGGGGGCCGGGAAGGTCGGCCGGGTCGCGCTCGATGTAGGTCGTCGCCGCGCGCACGGCGCCCGACGAGCGGACGAGCTCGCGCGCCCGGAACCGGGCGTCGCCGGCCTCGCCGGGGCACGACTCGGTGCGGCGTCGCCCGTCGCCGTCGATGAGCAGCACGAACACCTCACGGTCGAAGGCCCCCGTCTCGCGCAGCAGCACCATCGCGTGCTCGAGGGCGTCGAGCGCGAGGTCGTCGAGCGGCGTCTCCGGCAGCACGGGCGCCGGTGCGGAGGCGGGCGCGGGCGACGTGGCCGTCGACGTGCCCGGCACGGGAGACGGGTCCGCGGGGCTCTGGTCCACGAACGCGGTCCGCGCCGTGAGCGCGCCCGAGGTGGGCTCGGCAGCGGCGGGTGCCCCGGCGGTCGGCTCCGGAATCTGCGCGGTCGGGGACGGGTCTTCGGCCGGCACCGGCGCCAGCGGCACCGCGGAGGTGCGCGCGAACACGTCGGCGATCCGCCCGCGGGACGGATGGTCCGGCGCGGTCAGGTGCGGCGCGTCAGGCACGGGGGCGGCGGCCGCGCGCGTGGGCAGGGCGGGCACGGACAGGCCCGTGGTGGCCGGCTCGTACGGGACCTCGGCGTGGTCGACCGGCCGGGAGGGCAGCGGCGCGGTGACGACCGTCTCGCGGTGGGCCGCCGAGGGCTCGCCGGCCGGATCCGGCCGCTCGACGGCGACCGGGGCGTCGTCCGGCGCCGGGCGCTGCTGCGGCACGGCGGCGCCCGAGAGGTGGGCTGCGGCCCGCGACAGGTAGTCGACCACCCAGCCGCGGGCGCGCGCGTCCCAGCGATCATGCGCGTCCAGGAACGGCACCACGGGCGACTGCGGCCGCGCCGACGAGGCCACGCCGAGGGTCGGGCCGGAGGGGCCCGGCCAGACGGCCCAGCGCGCCCCGGCCACGTGGACGGCGAGCAGGTCGCCGAGCGCGGTGGCCACCGCCTCGACGAACCCTGCGGGCGCGGGGCCGCCGTGGGTCGTCACCATCGAGTCCCACAGCCAGGAGATGGCGCGCGGATCCGTCCGGTCGCACGCGGAGGCGAGCACCGCTCGCAGCCGATCGAGGTCGGCCGTCTCCTGGTACGTGAGCTCGCGGGCGGTGACGGAGACGGCCTGGCTCCACGCGGAGACCTCGATCATGCCGTGGGCATCGTCGCGCTCGCGCCCCGGCTTGAGTGCGGGTACCTCAGGTTTCGCCCGTCCGGGTGACTTCACCCCTCGCCGTGCCTACCCTGGCGGGCAGCGTCCGTCGTCCCCCGGAGCCCGCATGCGCCGTCCTCTCGTCGTGACCGCCGTCGTGACGGTGGCGTTCCTCGCCGGCAGCGGGGCGGCGTGGGGCTGGCAGGCGCGGTCCGAGTCCGCGGCCGCCGCCGCCAGCCAGGAGCGGGTGGCCACCGCGCTCGCCGCGGGCCGGCAGGACGAGCTGGCGGTGACCGGGCTCGCAGACAGGTCCGCCACGCTCGTCGGGCGCGACCTCCTCGACGGGTCGCTCTCGGGCCTCTCCCAGTCGCTCCCGGGCGCGCAGGCCACGCTGGACGCGAGTGCCGGGCGGGTGGCCGACGACGCCGTGCGGGAGCAGCTCGCGGCGGCGATCGCGCAGGCCCAGGAGGCCCTGGCGGGCCGCACCGCGCCCGCAGCGGTGGACACCCTCGCGGACCGCGTGGCGACCGCGTCCGCCGCCGTCGTCGCGGCCCAGCACGAGTGGGAGGCCGCCCGGGCCGCGGCCGCCGCGGCAGCCGCGCGGGCCCTCGCGACCGCACGTGCCTCTCCCGCGGCGTCCGCCCCGACCACGCCCGACCCGGCGGACTCCTGCCGGACGACGTACGGCGGCCCGGCCTTCTACACGTCCGTGCCCGCGGCCGACGGCGACCCGACGGTGAACGGTCACCTCCCGGCTTCGGTGATGACCCCGGTCTCCTGGGCGACCGACTCCCGCGGCAACGGCTACTGGCTGGTCACGCCCGCCACGGCCGCGCTGGAGCAGCTCGACGCCGCGTTCCGGGCGGAGTTCGGGCACCACCTCGACATCGACCTCGCCTACCGGGACCTCGCGACCCAGGAGGCGATGTACGCGGCGCTGGGACCGAACGTGGCAGCGCGCCCCGGCACGTCGAACCACGGCTGGGGCATCGCCATCGACGTCCCCGAGCTGCCCTGCGAGTACGGCCTGCACACGCCGCAGCGCGACTGGCTCGTGGCCCACGGGCCGACGTGGCACTGGGTCCCGAACCCGTACGAGTACTGGCACTTCGACTACCAGCCCTGACCGGCGGTCCGGCGGTCCGACCGGGCGGCCGGCGACGCTGTGCGGTGTCGGCGGGCGTGGGCGCGGGTGACGGGCGCGGGTGACGGGCGCGGCCGGTGCGACGGACGGCGGTGGGTAGGCGACGACCGGTCTCAGTCGGCCTTGCGGGCCCGGCTGGGCTGCACCCGCGGTGGCTCGCCCGGCATCTTCGGGTACTCGGGAGGGTAGGGCAGGTCGCCCGCGCCGTCGTCGCGCTCCTGGCGCGCGGCCAGCTCCAGCGCGGACTCCAACGAGTACCGGGGGGTGCCGCCGGCGACGAGCGGGGCGAACAGGTCGCCCACCGCCGCGAACCGCCCCGGCAGGGACGTGACGTCGAAGTCGTCGGGCTCCACCTGCGGCACCTCGTCCCACGTGAGGGGGGCAGAGACCGTGGCGCGGGCGTTGGCGCGGACCGAGTACGCCGAGGCGATGGTCCGGTCGCGCGCCATCTGGTTGTAGTCGACGAAGATCGTCGAGCCGCGCTCCTCCTTCCACCACTTCGTCGTGACGCGGCCCGGCAGGCGGCGCTCCAGCTCGCGGCCCAGCGCGATCGTCGCGCGGCGCGCCTCCGTGAACGTCCACCGCGGCTCGATCGGCACGAACACGTGCAGGCCGCGGCCGCCGGACGTCTTGGGCCACCCGGTCAGGCCGTGCTCGGCGAGCAGCTCGCGCAGATGGGGCGCCACGAACGCCGCGTCGGCGTACGACGTGCCCGGCTGCGGGTCGAGGTCGATCCGCAGCTGGTCCGGGTGCTCGACGTCGTCCCGCGTCACGGGCCACGGGTGGAACGTCAGCGTGCCGAGGTTCGCCGCCCACGCGACCACCGCGAGCTCCGTCGGCGCGACCTCGTCGGCCACACGGCCGCTGGGGAACGCGATGCGCGCCGTCCGGACGTAGTCCGGCGCACCCGCCGGCACGCGCTTCTGGTAGAACGCGTCGCCCTTCGGGTCCGCGCGCGTGGCGCGCCTGGCCTCGGGGAAGTACCCGCGCGGCCAGCGCTCCAGCGTCGTCGGCCGGTGCAGCAGGGCGGCGAGGATGCCGTCGCCCACGGCGACGAAGTAGCGGACGACGTCGAGCTTGGTCAGCCCGCGGTCGGCGAAGTAGACGCGGTCCGGGCTCGACACCCGGACCATGCGACCACCGACCTCGAGCTCCACCGCGGGCTCGTCGCGCGCTGCCACGCCCTCACGCTACGGGCGCGCGCTCACGGCGGCGAGAGCAGGCCGCGCTGGTGCGCCACGGACACGGCCTCGGCCCGGCCGGAGTCACCGCGCTACGTGCCACGCCCCCGGTCCTCGCAGCCGCCACCCACGCAGCACGGACGTCATGCCGTGGTGGCGGGGGGCGGTGGGGATCGGAGCCTGGGTGGCGCGCGCGTGGGCGGCGCGGCGTTCGTAGGCTGCACGACGAGCGGCGAAGGAGCGTCCGGCGCGCTCGCGGCGGTAGGCAACCTCGGCCTCGAGGGCGGGGCCCTGGGTCTCGATCATCGTTGATCGTGCCTTCCCTTGTGGGGTTCGTGGCGTAGGGATCGTCGTGGGATCCACTACGCATGTTCTATCGGAACCGGCGGTGCTTGTCATGAGCAAAACGTCCCTACGGTGCTGTCGGCGGGTGATGTCTCCACGGTCGTCGTGGGGGCGGCTCGCGCGCATCGGCAGATCGCCGGATCTCGTCCCCGTGCCACCCCCTGAGGTGGCGTGAGGGGCCTCAGGGGAGAACCCGGGGGAGCCCCCGATGCGGCGCCCTCGGCCGGAGGCGACGCTGGGACCCATGGACGCCTTCGCTCGTCAGGGACTCGTCAGACCCCGTCACGGCCGTGTCGTCGCCGGGGTGTGCGCCGGGCTGGCGCGGCGCCTCGGGCTGGGCCCGTGGCTGACGCGCCTGCTCTTCCTCCTGGTCAACCTGCTGATCCCGGGCAGCTTCCTCATCGTCTACGTGGTGCTGTGGGTGCTCATGCCCGCCGAGGTCGAGGACTGGCGGCGACCCGAGGGGGGATATCACCCGGGCGCATGACATCGCGCGCCCTGCGGAATCGGGCATCGTCGGGCACCCTGTTCCGGTGGGCGAGGTCCGGCACCTGTCGAGTGCTCGCAGCGCGCGGGCGCGCGGTGCGGAGCACGAGCTCTCGCTGCCCGCCGAGCCGGGCGCCGCGCGGATCGTGCGGCACTGGGTGATGCGCGTGGTGGCGGCCGCCGGCGTGGGCGGCGCGCTCAACCAGCTCGTCGAGGTGCTCACGGCCGAGCTCGTCTCGGAGGCGGTCCGCACCGGGACGCCCGACGACGAGGTCGCCGTGCGGCTCCAGGTCGACGACGACGCGGTGCACGTCACCGTGACGGGTCCCGCGCTGGCGGCGCTCGCCCCGTCGAACGCCACGAGCCTCGCGCTGGTCGAGGTGCTGTCCAACGCGTGGGGCAGCAGCCGGGGCCGCGACGGCCAGCGGACGGTCTGGTTCGACGTCGCGACCGCGGGCTGAGGCCGCCCCACCTGCGAGCCCTCGGCGCGCCGGGACTGCCCCGACGTAGTTTCATTCGGTACGAGGCGTGACGACTCCGCTCGTGCCGGAGACGACGAAGGGCAGGGCTTCCATGACGGACGTCGAGGCAGCGGGGGGCGGCACCGTCGCAGCGGGGCGGGTGCCGGCGATCACGGCCGAGGTCCGTGCGGACGGGACGGGCGAGCTGCGCATCGACGGCGTGGTGCAGACGATCGCCGGCGCCGACCTCGCCGAGGTCGGCGCCGAGGTGACGAGCCGCGTGGCCGCGGTCGCCGCACGCCTGGACGCGGCCGTGTCCCTGCAGGTGCGCGATCCCGACGGCCTGTGGGCCCTTGTCGTCCACCCCGACGGGCGCGTGGACCAGGCGCCCCCCGCGGGGCAGTCCGTACCGGAGCCGGTCGGCACGGCGGCGCGTGCCGCGGCCCCGGAGGTCACCCGCGCCACGACGCCGGGCGCGGGGGCGCCGCTGCCCACCCTCGAGGACCTCGTCACCACCCGGCGCGCCGAGCGCCGGGAACCGGCGCACCGGGGGTGGCGCCACGGCGTCGCGGTGGTGACGTTCGGCGGCGTGCGGCCCGGGCCCGGCCGCGCCGAGCGGCGGGAGCGCGCCGCGGTCCGCTCGGTGCGACGGCCGCTGGACGGGCCGCGCACCGTCGTCGTCGTCAACCCCAAGGGCGGCGCGCACAAGACGACGGCCACGATGCTGCTGGCCGCGACGTTCGGGCTGCAGCGCGGCGGCTACACGCTCGCGTGGGACAACAACGAGACGCACGGCACGCTCGGCTGGCGCGCCGCGGCGCTGCACGACCGCACCGCGGTGGACCTGCTGCGCTCGATGCCGTCGCTGGCCGTGCGGGGGACCGTGCGGATCGGCGACCTCGACGGGTTCGTCCGCACGCAGCCGACCGAGCAGTTCGACGTGCTCGCGTCGGACGAGGACGCCGCCTCGGCCGCGTCGATCGACGCCGAGTCGTTCCGCAACCTGCACCGGCTGCTGTCGCAGTTCTACCGGGTGCTCATCATCGACACGGGCAACAACATGCGGGCCTCCAACTGGCGTGCGGCCATCGACGCGGCCGACCAGCTCGTCGTCGTGAGCACGGTGCGCGAGGACACCGGGCAGTCGGCGGCGTGGGCGCTCGACGCGCTGCGCGCCGCCGGCCACGAGGACGCGGTGCGCCGTGCCGTGACGATCCTGTCGGACGCGGCGCCGAAGGTCGACAAGGAGCTGCGCAAGCGGCTGCGGACGCACTTCGGCGCGCTGACCAGGACCGTCGTCGAGGTGCCGTACGAGCCGGAGCTCGTCGGCGGCGGGCGGATCGACTACCGCACGCTGCGGCCCGCGACGCGCGCGGCGTGGTTGCAGGCGACCGCGGCCGTGGCCGAGGGGCTGTAGCCCCCGGGCGGCCCGGCCGGCGGCCCGTCCCCGCGCCGGCGTCCGCGTGGCGCTCCGCAGTCCGACGCAGGGCCGATGCAAGATCCGGCGCCGCCGCGACACAGTGGGGATGACGAGGCCGCGCGAGGTGGGGAGCTGACGTGGCGCCGAGGCTCAGCGTGGTGCCCGACGACGGAGCCGAGCGCGACGGCCGCGACGCGCTGCCCGACGAGGCCGGAGCGCGGGACGGCCGCGACCGGCCGCGTGACGACGGCGCCGATCGTGATCGCCGCGACGGTGCGGGGGATGCCGCCGAGGCGGGCGGCGGGGCGCCGGCCGCTCCCCACGACGCCGCCTGGTTCGAGGACCTCGTGCGCAGCCACACGCGCGCTCTCCACCGCTACCTGCTGCGTCGCGTGGGGGCCGCGGACGCGGACGACCTCGCGGCGGACGTGCTCGTCGTCGCCTGGCGGCGCCGGGACGACGTGCCCGACGAGGCCCCGCTCGCGTGGCTCTACCGCACCGCGGGCTTCGTCGTCGCGAACCACCGGCGCAAGGGCCGGCCGGTCCCCGTGGGCGACGTGCCGGACGAGGTGGTGGACGACGACCCCGCGGTCCGCGCCGTGCGCGACGAGCAGGTGCGTGCCGTGCTCCGCCGGCTGTCGCCGAGGGACCGGCAGATCGTGCTCCTCAACGCCTGGGAGGGCCTGGCGGGCGACGACCTGGCGGCGGTGCTCGGCATCGGACGCGGGGGCGCCGACGCCGCGCTGAGCCGCGCCCGCGCGCGCCTCGCCGCCGCCTGGTCCGAGCTCGCCTGATTCCCGCCCGTCGCCCTCGCCCGATCCCGCCCGTCGCCTGATCCCCGCCCGTCGCCCTCTCCTGATTCCCGCCCGTCGTCGGAACGTCCCTCTCGTCCCACCCGTCCCCACCCGCGCCACGACTCCGCGTGCACTGACCGCCGCGCCGAGCGCGAGCACGGCAGTTGGTGTCGAACACGGCACTCCGGCCTGCCGTGTTCGACACCAACTGCCGTGCTCGGCG
>JAJYTJ010000247.1 GCA_021793115.1 Actinomycetes bacterium
GACGACAGCCGTCGACCCCGTCTGCGGGATGTCCGTCGACGCGGCGAGCGCCGCCGCCACCCGCGAGCTCGACGGGACGACGTTCTCCTTCTGCTCGCCGGGGTGCGCCGCGGCGTTCGACGCCGACCCGCACAAGTACGGCCACCCGCACCCGGCGCACTGACGCCACAACGGACGGGAGGCGACCGGATGAGCGCCGGGCCCGACCGACGCGAGCTCGTCCTGCGGCTGCACCGGATCGAAGGCCAGGTCCGCGGCATCGCCCGGATGGTCGACGAGCAGGCGTACTGCATCGACGTGCTCACGCAGGTCTCCGCCGCCTCCCGCGCGCTGCAGGCGGTCGCCCTCGCGTTGCTCGACGAGCACCTGCGCCACTGCCTGTCCCAGGCGGCCCAGGTCGGCGGAGAGCTGCACGAGGAGAAGGTGCAGGAGGCCTCGGCGGCCATCGTCCGTCTCGTCCGCAGCTGACGCAGGTGGCGCGCGACCGGCCCGCATGACGCCGGGTCGGCCGCGCGCAACACGCGCCGCCGGCCGGTCGACGTTCACCGCGTCCCCAGCGGACGCGACAGGTCCAGGGGTGGGGCGGACGCGCGGCTCGACCAGCGTGCGGCCGGGTACGGCCGCGATCTTGGGAAGGTACTGATGGCACAGCAGAAGAAGCGTCCCGGCACGGCTAGTGCCCAGCTGCAGCCCGGTGGGCAGGCGAGCCGTCCTGGCCGCCTGCGGGAGCATTCGCTGGCGGAGCTGATCGAGCTGGCGGCCGCCCGGACCGCGTCGGCCGAAGTCGCGCCGGCGACGCCGCCCGTTCCCCACAGGCGAACCACCCGGGCGGCCACCGCGCCGGCGCCCCCGATCGACGCGCCGGCCCTGGCCCGGATGGCCGGGTCGCGGCGTCCGGAGGCCACCCGCCTGGAGTTCGTCACCAACCCGTTCCACGCGCTCGCCGACCTCGGCCCCCAGTCCCTCGGTGTCAGCTACTGGTTCACCGCGCCCGACGGCCAAGCTCCCCACCGCATCGACGTACGGTTCACCGGGCATCGCCTCGACGTCACCGGGGCACGCAGCCCCGCGGACGACTTCGTCGTGACTGCGGCCGCGACCGACGTCGCCCCCGGGGGCGGCCCGATCGCGTTGACCCAACGAGTGACCGGTGTGGCTCCGGGGCGCTGGTCCGTCACGGCGGAGGGGTACGCCACGCCGAACGGCGCAGACCGCGCCGCCGCGATCCGCCTGCCGGCGGCCACGGGGATCGGCCAGTCCGTCTACGCGCTCATCGCTGCCTTCCGTGCCCCGGGTGTCGTGCTCGGCGCGTGGCCGATGATGGTCTCGCTGGGGTTCGCCCTGGGCCTTCTGGTGCAGGGCCTGCTGGCCCGGGTGCACGGCCTGTCCAGCGGGCGAGTGTTGCTGCTCGCGCTGACGGCCGGCCTCCTGGGCTTGTTCGGCGCCAAGGCCTACTACCGGTTCACGCACCTGCGCGAGGCGCCGGCCCCATGGTTGGCCGGCCTCAGCGTGCAGGGATTCGTCCTGGTGTCGACCACCGTCTTCGTGCTGGGCGGCTGGTGGTGGGGCATACCGGTCGGCCACCTGCTGGACGCCTCCATACCCGCGTTGCTGGTGGGTCAGGCCGTGGGACGGCTCGGCTGCCTGCTGGCGGGCTGCTGCGTGGGACGACCGACGACGAGGCATTGGGCGGTGTGGTCCTCCGACCGGACCATCGGTACCCGCCGCATCCCCGTGCAGATCCTGGAATCTGCATCGGCCGGCGCCCTCGCCCTGATCACCGGGTCGGCCGCCTGGCTCACGCCGCCGGAGCACGCCGGATCTCTGTTCCTGGCCGGGCTGGCTTCGTACGTGCTTGTGCGCCAGATCCTGTTCCCGCTGCGCGGGTTGCCGCGCGCCACACGCTACGGCCGGGCGGTCATGCTCGTCCTGGCCCCAGCCGTCCTGGTCGGCGCGATCGTCGGAGCGGTTGCCTGATCTATACCCCTGGGGGGTATAGTGCCAGTCGGTTCAGCAAGCCCCTCGAGAAGGAGACCGCGATGTCCCTGTTCCGCCGCCAGTCTGCCGACGTCCGCGCGATCGATCCGGTCTGCGGGATGACGGTCGAGCCGGCGAGCGCCGCCGCCAGTCGGGAGTTCGAGGGGACCACGTACTCCTTCTGCTCGAAGGGCTGCGCTGCCGCTTTCGAGGTCGATCCCCGCCGGTACGTGAGGTAGTCCGCCACGTCCGCACGCACGGTGGTGCTCGACGTCGGGGACCTGCACCGGGCCACCTCGCAGCCGGTCATCGAGCGGCAGCTGCGGCGCAGGCCGGGTGTCCTCGATGTCGCCCCGAACGCGGTCGCCCAGACGGCGACCGTGACCTAATACTCCTCGTCGACCTCCGTTGCCGACCTGACGGCGTGGGGTCGCGAGTGTGGCTACCACTGCACCGGCCAGGCGGTCCCCGAGCACGTGTGCGACCCGACCGCCGAGCCCGTCGAAGGCCCGAGTGCCGCGATGGCCCCGAGCCACGAGCACCACGGCGTTTCGCACGACGAGCACGACGAGCACGCCGGGCACCAGCACGGAGCGGCCGCCACCACCACCCTCGAGCCCGGGCACGCCGCGATGGCCGGTGCGCCCGGTGCGCGCGAGGCGATGGGTCACGGCGGTCACGGTGGGTCGATGGCGGACATGGCCCGCGACATGCGCAACCGGTTCGTCGTGGCGGCGGCGCTGTCGGTCGTCGTGCTGCTGTGGTCGCCGATCGGGCGCGACGTGCTGCACGTCGGCGTGCCCGCCCCGTTCGGGCTGCGCGACGACGTTGTCGCGATGATCGCCTCGCTGCCGGTCGTCGGGTACTCGGCGTGGATCTTCTTCGACGGGGCGGTCCGTGCCCTGCGGGCCAGGACGCTGGACATGATGGTGCTGGTCGCCGTCGCCATCGGCGCCAGCTGGCTCTTCAGCGTCGTCGTCACGCTGACGGGTGACGGGGAGGTGTTCTACGAGGCCGCCACCGTGCTGACGACGTTCGTCCTGCTGGGGCACTGGCTGGAGATGCGCGCGCGGGGCGGCGCGAACGACGCCGTCCGGACCCTGCTCCAGCTGGCTCCGCCTCGGGCGGTCGTCCTGCGCGACGGCGAGGCCGTCGAGGTGGCGACCGACGAGGTCAAGGTCGGCGACCTGCTCCTCATCCGGCCCGGCGCGAATCGCCATCGGCGCCGGGCACGGACGTGGCGATCGAGACGGCATCGGGCGCGCGACCGTCCGCAAGGAGCACCAGAACCTCGGCTGGGCGATCGGCTACAACGCCCTGGCCCTGCCCATCGCCGCGGGCGCCCTGTACGCCTGGCTCGGGCTGTGGCTGCGCCCCGAGAGCGCCGCCCTGACCATGTCCGGCTCCACCCTCATCGTCACCGCCAACGCCCTCCTGCTGCGCCGGCTGCGCCTGACCCCGCTGGGCTGACCCCGCCGGGCTGAGCCCGCCGGGCCCGCCCGGCGAGGACCGCGCGCGAAGCCCGGCGTCCCTGTTACGGCGCGTCGGGCGTGCCGATCCCACCGGAGCAGGCGGCGCCCGGCTCGGGGGTCTGGGGTCCGTTGGCGTACTTGGCCACGAACGCCGCCAGGCGCGGGTCGTCGACCGACGAAAGCTGCAGCTGGACACCCCACGCCGAGGCGACCACGGGTGTGGGCAGACCCGCGCGCGGGGTCACGAGCACGTAGGCGTTCTTCGCTGCCACGCCACGCAAGGTCGCCAGCTGCGCCGCCGGAAGGTTGGCGTCATGGGTGATCCAGACCGCGCCGTGCTCCAGCGAGTGCACGGCGTTCTCGTCGGCCACCGGCGCGGAGTAGAAGCCGCAGTTCTCGTCCACCGCGGAGTGGTCGCCGCCGACGGGCGGGTCCTGGGCGTAGGCGACCGTGCCCGTCACATGGTTCCGCGACAGGCCCGTGAAGGTCTTGACGCCCGCGATCGGCGCCGTTGCCGCGGCCTGAACGCTGGCATTGTGCTGGGCCTGCTGCACGATGACAGCTGCGGTGGTTCCGATCAGACCGAGCGCCACCACCCCGGCGATCGAAGCGATCAGGATGGTGCGCCGGCGCTCCGTCCGCTTCTGGGCGGCCTTGACGGCCGCCAGGCGCGCCTGACGCTGGGTCGGCGCGGGCTTGTGCTTGCTGTTCACGCGTGCGGTGCCCTTCGAGGACGGTGTTCGGCATGCCCGACGGCCGAGCCGGAACACGAGGTCGGATCTGGTCGGACGGCCGCGCGGTGGCCGCCCACCCACCAGGATGACAGACGGCGCCGAACCGACCCCTGCC
>JAJYTJ010000050.1:0-471 GCA_021793115.1 Actinomycetes bacterium
GTTGACCAGGTACGACAGCGCCGAGGCGACGAGCATGACGGCGCGGACCGCGAAGATCCACACGAGCAGCGTGGCCTGGACGGTGCCGGAGGAGACGGCCAGCAGGATGAACGTGATGAGCGCGACGCCGGTGACGCCGTAGGTCTCGAACCCGTCGGCCGACGGGCCGACCGAGTCGCCCGCGTTGTCGCCGGTGCAGTCGGCGATGACGCCGGGGTTGCGCGCGTCGTCCTCCTTGATCTTGAAGACGATCTTCATGAGGTCGGAGCCGACGTCGGCGATCTTGGTGAAGATGCCGCCCGCGATGCGCAGCACGGACGCGCCGAGCGACTCACCGATGGCGAAGCCGATGAAGCAGGCGCCCGCGATGTCGACCGGGAGGAACAGCAGGATGACGAGCATCATGAGCAGCTCGGTGCTGATGAGCACCATGCCCACGGACATGCCCGACTTCATGGGGATGCGGTGCAC
>JAJYTJ010000050.1:481-23057 GCA_021793115.1 Actinomycetes bacterium
AACCAGGCGACGCCGTAGGAGCCCGCCATGCCGAGGAGGCTGAAGGTGATGATGATCGCCACGCGGCCCCAGCTGAAGTGCTGGAGGGCCTTGTAGTAGGTGACGATCACCGCGGCGATGAACACCCAGAGCGTCAGCAGGAACTTGCCCTGCTGGGCGAGGTAGGCCTTGCACGTGGCGTAGATGAGCTCGGAGATCTCCCGCATCGACGCGTGCACCGGCAGCTTGCGCAGCTGCAGGAACACCATGACGCCGAAGCCGAGGCCGAGGACGCAGAGTACGAGGCCGATCAGCAGGAGGAGCCGGCCGGAGGCGCCGCCGACCACGTGGACGACCGACAGGTCCGGCAGGACGAGGTTGGCCTCGCCGCCTGAGGAATCGCCGGCCGACTGGGGGAAAAGGCTGGAGAACAACGCGAAGTTCGTCATCGTTCCGATCCCGGGTGAAAGCAACGTTGCTGTCGGAAACCACGCTAGGAGTGGGCCCCCGTGCCCAGGGGTGACCTACGGCCCACCGGTTCCGGAGGGTCCTGGCACGCCCGACGACGCCCTGCGGAGGCCGCTGAGCACGGCGTTTGTCGCCCGGGCGAGCAGCCCGGGACGGGGTCCGGGGCGCCCGGACCCCGTCCTAGATGTAGAGCGGCGTGAGCATCTCGTAGTCGTCGACCACCGCGTCCTCGAGCACCGCCTCGATGATGTGCCGACCGAGCGGGTCGAGCTCGTCGGTGAGGAACTGGGCCAGCTCGTGCTTGAAGAATCCGGAGAGGATGGCCGCGCCCTCGTCGTACGCCGCGACGCCCACCTGCGACTGGTGCTCTGGTGCCAGCAGCGTGGGCCGGATCTGCTGGCCGTCGATCTTCACCTCGCGCGGGCGGTAGCCGAACAGCGCGCAGCGGGCCGGCGTCAGCTCTTCCCGCCGGATGCGGCCGCCGCCGCGCCGTGCCAGGTACTCGCGCGTCAGCCACTCCGCGGCGAAGCCCACCTTGTAGGCGCCGATGTGCTGGTTGGGGATGAGCACGTAGCGGGTCCGGTCGTTCGCGACGAGCTGCGACAGCAGCAGGTTGGCGGCGCCCACCTTGGTGTTCGTCGAGAACGGCCAGTACGAGCCGACGCCCTCGGCGACGAGCCCGCCGTGCGCGAGCGCGGTGCTCTCGGCCTTGGACTCGCCGATCGACGGGTTCTTGTCCCCGCGTGGCGCGATGAGCCGCCACACCCACGCCAGCGAGGGCGGGATGATGTGCATCATCCCCATGATCCCGTAGTTGGGCTGCTGGCTCGTCGAGGCCGGCATCCGGACGCCGAACGTCCGCACGTCGACCTCCTTCGGCTCGGACACCACGTGCCGGATGAAGCGCCGGGGCACGATCACCCGCGGGTTGGGGCAGCGCTTGCCGTTGGAGTCGAGCGTGTGCTCCCAGGGCAGCACGGTCGCGTCCGCCACGCCGTCCAGCGACAGGAAGACGAGCGGCTCCTCGGGGTGGATGATGACGCGCTCGAACGCCGGGTCCTCGCCGTAGCTCGTCATGCCGTCGACGCGGACGAACCAGCCGGCCTCGGCGTCGGAGACGACGAGCTTGTGGTCACCGCGCTGGACCGCCGGGTGGCACAGCGTCATGTCGTCGGTGACCGGTGCGAGCGTGCTCGTCTCGCCGAGCGTGAGGTGGTAGGGCTCGCCGGTGACGACGTTGGTGCCGACGAGGATGCGGCCGTCCTCCTCGCGCCGGATCTCCTGGGTCATCTCCGACTTGCCGCCGCCCGAGGCGCCCTCGTGCATGATGACGGTCTCGTTCTCGTACGGCGTGGTCACCTGCACGCTCGACGCGTGGGCGGTGAGCCAGCCCTCCTGCTCACCGATGTCCAGCAGCACCGAGAAGACGCCCTTCTTGGCGCTCGGCCCCGGATAGACGTTGTAGGCGAACACCTCGTGCAGGGTCGTCGAGCGGTCGTGGACCACGACCTGGCGCCCGTGGAACTCGGTGTGCCGGAAGGGCGGCGCGAGGTAGAGGATCGAGCGCGGCTCGAACGGCCCGATCTCGTCGAACGTCACCCAGCCCTGCAGGTCGACCAGGATGAGCGCGAAGAACGCCGCGTTCGCCGGGACGATCGCCAGCGACGGGTAGCCGAACGCCGGACCGCCTGCCTTGAACGGGACGACGACGAGCTCCTGGGTCCCCAGCCAGTCGAGCGTCTTCTGCTTCACGGGCGCGAACTCGGCACCGAACACGTCGCGGTAGCGCGGCTTGTCGGTCGGCAGGTCGTCGGCGATGCGCATGCAGTCGGGGTCCCGGCGGCGCAGGTAGTCCTCGGGGTAGTTCACGGCGATGCCGTTGCGGCAGCGCGTGACGGTCGCCTCGGGGACGGGCGTGCCGTCGACGTCGTACTCGACGGTGAAGACCGGCCCCCCGGCGGGGCCGAGCGCGAGCGCGTACAGGTCGGCGCGCGACTCCGGCACGATGATCCGCGGGCTCGCGTCGAGCGCGGCGCGCACCGCCGGCGGCAGGGTGACCTCGGACAGCGGCGTGGCGGTGGTGAGGCTCACGGCGGCTCCTTCGACGAGGTCGGCGACCCCGCCACGGCCGCAGCCGTCCGGGGCGCCGGCTCTGGCGATGCGGTTCCATGGAACGGCATGTGACGTGGCATGACGCTACGGACGTCCGGCCGCCGATTCGTGGGACCTTCGGGGTGGTACGTCATGCCGTCTCAGTGGTTGGGACATTGCCGCGCTCTGACGTCCGGCGGCTGCCCGGCGCGCGGATCTCATCAGTTCATGACGAATCCATGGCATTGCCGGGGAAGTTCCGGGTGCAGTCATGACGGTCCCGTGCTACAACTGAGACATCGGGTCGTAGCGGTGCGGCCCGGGAAGCAAAGAGGGGCGGCGAGAGCCGACCCGCCCGTGCAGGGTTCCGGAGCACGCCACGCCTCGTGCCGGCGAGACGGCTCCCGTTGACGCCCCGCTCCCGTCAGGGAGCGGGGCGTCGTGCTGGTCGCCGCCCTGCGCTGGCCGGGTGCGCCCGCAAGACGTCCTGGTCCCGGCAGTCGTCGTCGTCGGCGGGGCGCTGCTCGCCGTGCTCGTCGCGGCGGTCCTCGAGGCCGCCGCCCGCCGGCTCGCCGGACGATGGCCGGTGGTCGCCGAGCTGAACAACCGCTGCCACCGGCCGTTGCGCGCCGCGCTCGTCGTCGTGCTGGGCTGGGTAGGGCTGGGCGCCAGCACCGCCGGGGCGCCGTGGCGGTCCGGCGTGGGGCACGCGCTGACCATCGTCGTCATCGGGGGCGTCGGGTGGCTGCTCGTCGGCCTGGTCCACGTCCTGGAGGACGCCGCCCTGCGCCGGTACGCCGCGGCGTCCGCGGACTCCCGCCAGGTCCGGCGCGTGCAGACGCAGGTACAGGTGCTGCGGCGCATCGCGGTCGCTCTCGTTGTCGTCTGGACGATCGGTGCCGCGCTGCTGACGTTCCCCCAGGTCCGTGTCGTCGGTGCCGGCCTGTTCGCGTCGGCCGGCCTGCTGTCGGTGGTCGCCGGCCTCGCGGCGCAGAGCTCGCTCGGCAACGCGTTCGCGGGGCTGCAGCTGGCCTTCACGGACGCGATCCGGATCGATGACATCGTCGTCGTCCAGGGTCAGACCGGGCGGATCGAGGAGGTGACGCTGACCTACGTCGCCGTGCGCCTCTGGAACGACCGTCGGGTGATCCTGCCGTCGAGCTGGTTCACGACGACGCCGTTCGAGAACTGGACGCACAGCACGGTCGAGCTGCTCGGGACCGTCGAGCTGGACGTCGACTGGTCGGTGCCGGTGAACCGCATGCGCGCCGAGCTGCGCCGTCTGCTCGACGCCAGCAGCCTGTGGGACGGCCGCGTGGGTCAGCTTCAGGTGACCGATGCGATCGGCGGCTCGCTGCGGGTGCGCGTGCTGGTGTCGGCGGCGGACTCCGGGACGCTGTTCGCGTTGCGTTGCGAGGTCCGGGAGGGCCTGGCGGCGTGGCTGGTCCGCGAGTCGCCGGAGGCGCTGCCGCGGATGCGGACACTGCGAGTCGACGCGGCGACCCCGAGCGAGTCCCGCGCGCCGTCCGAAGCGCCTGGGTGACGTCGCGCCCGGCCGAGGCCGGCGCTGCCGCGGCGGGACCCGTCGGGCACGCGAGCGGCCAGGCGTGACGGGTGGGTCACAGGTCGGGCGAGCCGAGGCGTGCCGGCACGTGGGCGCCGTGGCCCGCGGCACGCAACGCCTCGCGCAGCGTCGTCATCGTCTCGTCCAGCCGCTCGCCGGGCGTGTCGGGCCGCGCGTCGGCGAACGACAGGTGGGCCTCGCCCCACGCCGGCAGCACGTGCAGGTGCAGGTGCGGCACCTCGAACCCCGCCACGAGCAGCGCGGCACGCGGAGCGCCGAACGCGACCTCCTGCGCGGCGCCGATCGCCTTGGCGACCGCCATCAGGTGCGCGAGCAGCTCGTCGGGCGCGGCGGTGAACCGGTCGACCTCGGCCCGCGGCACGACGAGCACGTGGCCGTCGGAGATCGGGGCGATGGTGGCGAACGCGACGCACACGTCGTCGGACCAGACGAACCGGCCCGGGATCTGGCCGTCGATGATGCGGGTGAACAGGGTGGCCATGGCGGCAGGCTAGCCGCTGCGACCGCGCCGCTCGTCTGCGAGCTGCTGCAACGCCAGCACGGTGCGCCAGTTGCGGCCCGTGCCCACCAGACCGGCCTCGCGGCTGAGGACGTCCAGCGTCAGTCGCGACCGGCCGATCCCGTGCGGGTAGTAGACATAGGCCTCGTCGCCGTGCCAGACCACCTCTTCCTCGCCGTAGCGACCGGGGTCGAAGCCGGCGACCGCGTCGGGGTCGGGTGTGCCGTCCCACACGATGACGGTGAGACGCGAGGGGTCCTCGGCGGCGTGCTCCGGGCAGGGCACGTCCGCGACGATCCGGTCCCACTGCTGGGCCGTGCGGGTGAGGACCGGTGCCGCGAAGCCGGCGTGCCGGCCGAGCGCTCGCGACAGGCGTTGGCCGATCGTGGCCGGGTCGGCATCGGCGGCCGGGACCAGCACGAGGTTGCCGCTGGCGGCGTAGGTCGCGACCTGGGTGTGCCCGAGCTCGGCCGCGGCCGCCTTGAGGTCCACGGACCGCACCGTGCGCCCTCCGACGTTCACCGCCCGCAGCAGCGCGACCAGCACGTCACCCATGGACGGCAACTGTGCCGCGGCGCCGGCGCGGCTGCCACCGACCGACGGCCCGGGCGCGGGCTCGCTCACAGGTAGCGATGCGGGTCGAACTCGTCGAGCGGGATGATCCGCAGCCGCGGCAGCTGGACGTTGAAGGCCTGCACGTCCAGCTCCAGGTCGTAGACCTGCAGGCCACGCGGCTGCAGCGCTGTCAGCGACGTGCTGACGAACTCCCGGAACGCGACGAGCCCGACGCGCCGCTCGAGGCCGAGCAGGTGCTCCACCTCGGGCGCGAAGTCGCCGTCGTGGCTGCCCAGCACGACGTCGCCGCCGGCGTCGGCGATGGCGTCCAGCATCCGCTTGATGCCGATGTCGACGACCTTCTCCGAGGCGTCGCCGGCGAGCGGGATCGGCTGGAACCCGATGGCGAGCAGGGCCTGCACGAACGACATCGGCAGCGAGCCGCCGGAGGCGTTGAGGAAGAACAAGCCCTTGACCGGCTGCTCGAAGCGGTCGCCGGCGAAGGCCAGCACGCGTTCCCAGCGCGGCCGGAACTCCGGTGCGGGCCGGCCTCCGAGGATGGAGGAACCGAGGGTCGCGTCGAGGTTCTCGCCATCCACCACGAGATAGGTGGTGGACTGTCCGGCTGCCATCACCACACTGTAGGTGCAGGCGGGGACGGGGAAGGTGCGCATGGCGAACGGATCGGTGCGTCGGGCGACGCCGCGGGAGTCCTCGCAGGCATGGGAGTCGCTGTTCCGCACCCAGGTGGAGCTGCTGCGACGGTTCCGCCGCGACGACGTGTGGCACGAGGTCTCGATCGACGAGTACGACGTGCTGTACACCCTGGCCTCGAGCCCCGACCGCACCGCGCGCATCCGGGACCTGCAGGACCGCAGCCTGCTCACGCAGCCGAGCCTGTCGCGCCTGGTCGAGCGGCTCGAGGTGGCGGGCCTGGTGCGGCGCGGTCCGGTGGCGGGCGACCGGCGCGGCGTCGCGGTCACGCTGACCGACGAGGGACTGCGGCTGCAACGGCTCGTCGGCGGCCGCCACGTGCGGTCGATCGACCACGTGATCGGCGCGGCGCTCGACGCCGAGGAGCTGGCGACGCTGCGCGGGCTGCTCGACCGCCTGAGGGCCCGCGCGCGCGACGTCGAGGTCTAGGACCTTGCGCCCAGGCGCAGGTCGTTCTCAGCGGTTAGGACTTCTGACCTAGGGCCCTGTCGGGCCCGCCGCGGGACCTCCGGCCCACCGCCCGGGAAGCCCCGCGAGGCACGATGGCTTGCACGCGCAACCGCACGTGCCGCCATGAGGTCCCGCGCCAGGGGGAGGGTTGATGAGGATTCTGGTCGTCGTGGCTTCCCGCCACGGCTCGACGTGGGAGATCGGCGAGGTCGTCACCGACGCGCTCGCCTCCCGTGGGCACCTCGTCGACCAGCGGGCGCCCGAGGACGTCGCGTCGATCGAGGGGTACGACGCGGTGGTCCTGGGATCCGCCGTGTACCTGGCGCACTGGATGAGCACGGCTCGCGACTTCGCGGACCGGTTCGCCGAGCCGTTGTCCCGCATGCCGGTGTGGATGTTCTCCTGCGGGCTGGCGACGCAGCCGGCCGCGTCGGCGAACTCGCCGCACGAGCTGCTGGCGTTGCGGACGCTCATCGGCGCCCGCGGCCACCGCTCGTTCCGGGGCCGGCTCGACCGGACGCTGCTGACGTTCGCCGAGCGGGCCGCGATCGCGGGTGCCCGGGCGCGCGAGGGGGACCATCGCGACTTCGCCGCGGTGCGCACCTGGGCCCTGGCGGTGGCCGACGACCTGGCGGAGCACCCGCCGGTCGGTGCCAGCTACCACGGCGCGGCAGTCTGACGCCGGGGACACGTTCGCAAGGCTTGCGACATTCCTGCAAGTCGTTTGCGTGATCTCGTCCTACGATGGATGCCATGTCGAGGCGACTGGCAGACGTGGCACGCAAGGTCGGGGTGTCCGAGGCGACCGTGAGCCGCGTGCTCAACGACAAGCCGGGGGTGTCGGAGCAGACGCGCGCCGCGGTGCTCTCGGCGCTGGACGTGCTGGGGTACGAGCGGCCGACGAAGCTGCGCGGTGAGCGGGCCCGGCTCGTCGGGCTCGTGCTGCCCGAGCTGCAGAACCCCATCTTCCCGGCGTTCGCCGAGGTGGTGGGCGGGGCGCTGGCGCAGCAGGGGTACACGCCGGTGCTGTGCACGCAGACCGCGGGCGGCATCACCGAGGCGGAGTACGTCGACCTGCTGCTGGCCCAGCAGGTGTCGGGCATCGTCTTCGCCGGTGGCCTGTATGCGCAGCGCAGCGCGTCGCACGAGCACTACACCCGGCTCGAGCAGCTCAACCTGCCGGTCGTCCTCATCAACGCCTCCATCGACGCGCTGCCGTTCCCGCGAGTGTCCTGCGACGACGAGGTCGCGGTGGAGCAGGCGCTGACGCACCTCACGTCGCTCGGCCACACCCGGATCGGGCTGCTGCTCGGCCCGCAGGACCACATCCCGTCGGAGCGCAAGCTCGGCGCGGCGCGGGCGCTCGCCGCCCGGTTGGGGATCGAGGTGCCGGACCGCTGGGTGGCGCGCTCGGCGTACTCGCTGGAGAGCGGCCAGGCCTCGGCCACCCGGCTGCTGCGCGAAGGCGTGACCGCGATCGCGTGCGCCTCCGACCCGCTGGCGCTCGGCGCGATCCGGGCGGCACGCCGGGCCGGGCTGCGCGTGCCGGAGGACGTGTCGATCGTCGGGTACGACGACTCCGCCTTCATGAACTGCACCGAGCCGCCGCTGACGACCGTCCGTCAGCCGATCGACGCGATGGGCCGGGCTGCCATCGACCTGCTGGTGCAGCAGATCGCCGGTTCCGGCACGACGACGGACGAGCTGCTGTTCGAGCCCGAGCTCGTCGTGCGCGGCTCGACCGCGCCGGCTCCGGCCGAGCCGGCGGCCGCGCGCCACTGACACCCCGCGGGCCGGTCGTGGTTGCCGCACGCCCGCGCTGCGGACCCAGCCGTCATCGGTCACGTTTCGATAACTGTGCTGTCGAGTTCTTGCAGCCATCTCGTCGCAGACTTTAGTGTTGCCGTCGTCGACAGCGCGGTCTGCGCTCGTCGGGTGAGCACGAGAGACGGGGCCTTCGTTGGCGCAGGCGCACTCCGATCCGCTGTGGTGGCGGGACGCGGTCATCTACCAGGTGTATCCGCGGTCGTTCGCGGACGGGAACGGTGACGGGATCGGCGACCTCGCCGGCCTGCGGAGCCGCCTGCCGTACCTGGCGCGGCTGGGCGTCGACGCGATCTGGGTCACCCCGTGGTACGCGTCGCCGATGGCGGACGGCGGCTACGACGTCGCGGACTACCGGTCGATCGCCCCCGAGTTCGGCACGCTGCAGGAGGCCGAGCAGGTCATCCGCGAGGCGCGCGAGCTCGGCCTGCGGACCGTCGTCGACATCGTCCCCAACCACGTGTCGGCGCGGCACGCCTGGTTCCGGGCCGCGCTCGCGGCCCGCCCGGGATCCCCCGAGCGGGCGCGGTTCTGGTTCCACCCCGGCAAGGGCCCGCACGGCGACGGCATCCCCACCGGCTGGCGCAGCGACTTCGCCGGCCCGACGTGGACGCGGACACGCACTCCGGACGGCACTCCGGGGGAGTGGTACCTGCACCTGTTCACGCCCGAGCAGCCGGACCTCAACTGGGGCAACCCCGAGGTCGCCGCCGAGCACCTGGACATCCTGCGGTTCTGGTTCGACCGCGGAGCGGCCGGCATCCGCATCGACTCGGCGGCGCTCCTGGTCAAGGACCCGCAGCTGCCGGAGGTGCCGGCGTTCCCCGGGCCGGGCGAGCACCCGCACGTCGACCGCGACGAGCTCCATGACATCTACCGCGGCTGGCGCGCGGTCGCCGACGAGTACCCGGACACCCGGGTGCTCGTCGGCGAGGTGTGGCTCGAGGATCGCGAGCGCTTCGCCCGCTACCTGCGGCCGGACGAGATGCACACCGCGTTCAACTTCGACTTCATGGCACGGGCGTGGGACGCCAAGGAGCTGCGCGAGTCGATCGACCAGACGCTCGCGGCGCACGCACCGGTCGGCGCCCCACCGACCTGGGTGCTGTCCAACCACGACGTCACCCGGCCCGTGACGCGCTACGGGCGCGCCGACTCGTCGTTCTCGTTCGCGGCCAAGCGGTTCGGCACGCCCACCGACGTCGAGCTCGGACGCCGTCGCGCCCGCGCCGCCGCGCTGCTCACCGCCGCGCTGCCCGGGTGCTGGTACGTGTACCAGGGCGAGGAGCTCGGCCTGCCGGAGGTCGAGGACCTGCCGCTGGGCGCGCTGCAGGACCCGATCTACCACCGCTCGGGCGGCACCGACCCGGGGCGGGACGGCTGCCGGGTGCCGCTGCCCTGGTCCGACGGCGAGCCGCCGTTCGGGTTCAGCCCCGCCGGGGCGTCCCGGGAGCCCTGGCTGCCCCAGCCGCGCGACTGGGCCGGCCTGACGGTCGCGGCACAGGAGGCCGACGGGGCCTCGATGCTGCAGCTGTACCGGCGGGCGATCCGGGTGCGCAAGGCCGAAGAGCGGAACGGCAGCCTCGGTGACGGCCCCCTGACCTGGGTCGATGCTCGTGACGACGTGCTGGCCTTCACGCGCGGGGACGTGCTGTGCGTGGTCAACCTCGGAACCGCGCCCGTCGACCTGCCGCCTCACCACGACGTCCTGCTGCTGAGCGGTCCGCTCGACGCAGGGCGGCTGCCCCGCGACACCGCGGGGTGGCTGCGCACCACCCGCACGAACACCGAGCGGAACCCGGAGCCCGGGACCACCAAGGAGGAGTGACGAGACGATGAGGTCCTCACGCACGACCGCGCTCGGCATGGCCGGCGCGCTAGCCGTCGGCCTGCTGGCCGCCTGCTCATCGACGGGCGGCACGACCAGCCCGACGACGCCCGCCGCCGGAGCGGCGACCCCCGGCGCCCCGCAGCCGGTCACCATCACCGTCGCCGGCACGCTGCCCGGCGCGTCGCAGGACAACGTCGACCAGCTCAACGCCCGCGTCAAGGAGTTCGAGGCGAAGTACCCCGCCATCACCGTGAAGCCGGAGGAGTACCTCTGGACGGCGACGACCTTCACCGCGCAGCTCGCCGGCGGCACGCTGCCGACGGTCTTCGAGATCCCGGTGACGGACGGCAAGACGCTCATCCAGAACCACCAGCTCGCCGACATCGACGCGCAGGTCAAGGCCGACATGCCCTACTACAACGACTTCAACCCGGCCATCGTCGGCAACGCCAAGGGCCAGGACGGCGCGTTCTACGCCGTGCCGGCCAAGAACTTCTACGCCAACGCGCTGCACATCAACCGCACCCTGTTCACGCAGGCCGGGCTGGATCCGAACAAGCCGCCGACGACGTGGGACGAGGTCCGCCAGGACGCCAAGGTCATCCACGACAAGACCGGCGTGTGGGGCTACGGCCAGATGGCCAGCGGGGCCACCGGCGGCTGGCAGCTCGCGGTGGACTCCGCCTCGCGCGGCGGCAGCCTGGAGACCCGGAACGCCGACGGCAGCTACCGGGCGAACCTCACCGACCCGGCCGTCAAGGCATCGCTGCAGTGGCTCGCCGGCCTGGCGCAGGACAACTCGATCGACCCGGACGTGTCGCTCGACTGGGCCGGCGCCAACCAGGCCTTCGCGGCCGGTCAGTTCGCGATGTTCACGTCCGGGAGCGACGTGTACAACGCCATGGTCCAGACCAACGGCATGACCAAGGACTGGGGCTACGGTCTGACCGCCGTCCCGACCGAGAACGGTGGCGGGGCGCTGGGCGGCGGCACGCTGGCCGCGGTCAAGGCCAACGCGACCGATGCGGAGAAGGACGCTGCGGTCAAGTGGATCGACTTCTGGTACCTGTCCAAGCTGCGCGACCAGGACCAGGCCGTCGCCGACGCCAAGGTGGCCGTCGCGGCCAAGCAGCCGGTCGGCACGCCCGTGCTGCCCATCTTCTCCCAGCAGCTGTACCAGGAGTCCCTCGGCTGGATCAAGGACTACATCAACGTCCCGCTCGACAACATGAAGGGCTACACGGACGTGATGTTCTCCCAGCCGGTGGTGGGTGAGCCGAGCATGGCGACCCAGCCCGTCTACACGCTGCTGTCCCCGGTGGTCCAGGCCGTGCTGACGGACAAGAAGGCCAACATCGACACGCTGCTGAGCGACGCGAACACGCAGGCGCAGCTGGCCATCGACCAGGCTGCGACGGCCAGCCCGACGCCGGCCGCCTGAGGTCACGGTGGCCGCGACCGGGCGGGGCCGACCCGCCCGGTCGCGGCTCACCCGTCCCGATGTCCGAGACCCGAGGAAGGTTCCGTATGGTCATCCACGACGTGGTGGAGGTCCGGCCGCCCGGCAGCCGGCGCCCGACGCGCGTCTCGCCGTCCACGACGGCACGTCGGCGCCGCACCCCCGTGACGTGGGTCCGGCGCGGCGGCCTGTCGGCGCTGGTGTTCGCGCTGCCCACGCTGTTCGTCTTCGGCTGGTTCTCCTGGTTGCCGATCGTCAAGGCGGTCGTCATGAGCTTCCAGAGGACCAACCTCATCGTCACGAGCTGGGCCGGGTGGGCGAACTTCCAGCACGTCCTCGCCGACCCGGTGCTGCCGATCGCGATCCGCAACACGCTGTGGTTCGCGGCCCTGGCGTTGGTCTTCGGGTTCCCGGTGCCGTTGGTCGCAGCCGTCCTCATGAACGAGGTGCGGCGGATGAAGGGGCTGTACTCCGTGCTGGCGTACCTGCCCGTCGTCGTCCCGCCGGTGGTCGCGGTGCTGCTGTGGAAGTTCTTCTACACGCCGGGACCGGTGGGCGTCTTCAACCGTCTCCTCGGCGCGGTCGGCATCGGCCCGGTGCTGTGGTTGCAGGACCGGACCATCGTCATGCCCGCCCTGGTCCTCGAGGCGACCTGGGCGGCGGCCGGCGGGACGGTCATCATCTACCTCGCCGCGCTGAGCAGCGTTCCCGCCGAGCTGTACGACGCCGCGGAGGTCGACGGCGCATCGGTGTGGCGCAAGATCTGGCACGTCACGATGCCGCACCTGCGGGGCGTCCTGTTCATCACGTTCATCCTGCAGATCCTGGCCACCGCCCAGGTGTTCAACGAGCCCTACCTGTTCACGGGCGGCGGGCCCAACAACGCCACGATCACGGTGCTGCTCCTCGTCTACCAGTACGCGTTCGGCACCAGCCTGGGCGGTCAGTACGGCGAGGCGACGGCGCTGTCGGTGATGCTCGCCGTGGTGCTCGCCGTGCTGTCGGTCCTCTACTTCCGCCTCACCCGCCGCTGGAGCACCTCGTGACCTCGACACCTTCGATGACCAGGCCTGCGGCACCCCCGGTGGCGGCGGCACGGGTCGCCCGCGGGTCACGATCCGCCGCACCGGGCCACGACGACGGCACGCGCTCGGCGATCTCAGGCATCGAGTGGCGGCGTGCCCGGGTGCGCCGGCCGTGGCGTGCCATGCACGCGGTGCTGCTCGTGCTGCTCGTCGTGGCCAGCCTGGGGCCGCTCGTCATGCTGCTGAAGTTCGCCGTGACGCCGTCGCAGGACATCCTGCGGACGCCGCTGGCGGTGTTCCCGCACGGCATCCGGTGGTCGAACGTCAGCGAGGCCTGGAACCGGGTCCACATCAGCAGGTACTTCCTCAACTCGGTCATCGCGGCTGCCGGGTGCTGGGTCAGCCAGGTCCTCGTGGCGACGAGCGCCGGCTACGTGCTCTCGGTGCTGCGGCCCCGGTGGGGCGCGGTGCTCAACGGGGCGGTGCTCGCGACGCTGTTCGTGCCGGCCGTGGTGCTGCTGGTGCCGCTCTACCTGGTGGTCCTGCACCCGCCGCTCATCGGCCACTCGATGGTCAACACCTTCTGGGGCGTCTGGTTGCCTGCGGGGGCCAGTGCGTTCAACGTCGTGCTGATGACGCGGTTCTTCGACAGCCTGCCGCGCGAGGTGTTCGAGGCGGCCCGCGTCGACGGGGCCGGACCGTTCCGCGTGTTCTGGTCGCTCGTGCTCCCCATGAGCCGGCCGATCCTCGGCGTGGTGTCCGTGTTCGCGGTCATCGCGTCCTGGAAGGACTTCCTGTGGCCGATGCTCGTGCTGCGCGACCAGAACCTGCAGCCGCTGGCGGTCCGGCTGCCGGCGCTGCAGGCGTCCACCGACCTGGGCGTGCTCATGGCGGCGATGGCGATCGCCGCGCTGCTGCCGGTGGCCGTCTTCCTCGTCTTCCAGCGGATGTTCCTCAGCAGCGCGGGGATGGGTGGCGCCGTCAAGGGCTAGCAGGGCTGCGCTCGCGCCCCCGGCCACCGGGCGCGAGGATCGGTGCATGACCGATCCCACCGGCACCTGGCGTCTCGTGCTCATCGGCGGTCGCGCCCCGGCGGGCGACACCCACGGCCCCGTCACGCTGACGTTCGACGGCGACGGCATGCTCTACGGGATGGTCGGCGTGAACCGGGTGCGTGCCACGTGGTCCTCCGACGAGGACGACCAGCTCACGGTGGGCCCGCTCGTCTCGACGATGCTGGCGGGTCCCGACGACGCCATGGCCACCGAGCGGGCGCTGCTCGCGCTGCTCTCGGTGCCGCTCGCGGCGACCGTCGACGACGGCGGCCTGCGCCTGGTGGCGGAGGACGGGACCGAGGCGGTGCTCGTCCCCGAGGACGCCGTGCTGGTGGTCTAGGCCGTCCCGGCCGCGGCCGTCGTCAGGGGTACAGGCCGCGCGTGCGGTGCGCCTCGGCCACCCGTCGCACCCCCAGCACGAGCGCCGCGTCGCGCAGGCTCACGCCCTCGGCACGGGAGTAGTCGGCGACCGTGGCGTAGGAGCGCTGCATCCGCTGCGCCAGGCGCTCCTCGATCTCCGGCTCGGTCCACCAGTACGCCTCGTTGGCCTGGACCCACTCGAAGTACGACACCACGACGCCGCCCGCGTTGGCGAGGATGTCCGGCACCACGACGATGCCGCGCTCGGCGAGGACCCGGTCGCCGGCGGTCGTCGTCGGGCCGTTGGCCGCCTCCACCACCCAGCGGGCCTTGACGCGGGCCGCGGCCTCCTCGTCGAGCACTCCTTCGACGGCCGCCGGGAACAGCAGGTCGACGTCGAGGCCGAGCAGCGCGGCGTTGTCCACGGGCTCGCCGTCCGGGAAACCGACGACCGAGCCGGTGCGCTCGACGTGGCCGAGCAGCGCGGGCACGTCCAGCCCGTCCGCGGCCATGACGCCGCCGTGCTCGTCGGACACGGCGACCACCCGGGTGCCCGCCTCGGCCAGGAACCGGGCGAGGTGTGAGCCGACCTTGCCGAAGCCCTGGACCGCCGCGCTGACCTCACGCAGGTCGACCCCCGCGTCGGCGAGCGTCGCGGCGGCGATGTGCACCACGCCGCGGCTCGTCGCCGTCGCCCTGCCCAGCGAGCCACCGACCGACAGCGGCTTGCCCGTGGTGACGGCCGGGATGGTGTAACCGCGGTTGACGGAGTAGGTGTCCATCACCCACGCCATCGTCTGCTCGTTGGTGCCGACGTCGGGCGCCATGATGTCCCGCTCGGGGCCGATCATCGGCATGATCTCGCTCGTGTACCGCCGGGTGACGCGCTCCAGCTCGGCGGTGCTGTAGCGGCTCGGGTCCAGCGCGATGCCGCCCTTGGCGCCTCCGTAGGGCAGCTCGACGACCGCACACTTCCACGTCATCCACATCGCCAGCGCGCGGACCTCGTCGAGGTCGACGTTGGCGGCGTAGCGCAGGCCGCCCTTGCCGGGACCGCGGGAGATGTTGTGCTGCACCCGGTAGCCGTGCCGGATCTCGACGTGTCCGTCGTCGCGGCGCAGCGGCACCGCGACGTGCAGCTCGCGGCGCGGGGTCGCGAGCATCTCATGCATGCCGTCGTCGTAGCCGAGGATCTCGATCGCGGTCGCCAGCTGCGCTCGCGCCGTCGCGAGCGGGGAGGGGTCCACCATGGGGCCACTGTGCCACCGCACCACGGAACCGGCGCGCACGCGCACCGTCCGCCGAAGAATCGTCGGCCGGCGGCGCCTGCTACGCCGAGGCCCGCACGACGAGCTCCGGGGCGAAGATCACCGGCGCGCCGCGGTCGGCGCCGCCCTGGAGCTGGTCGAGCAGTCGCAGCCCCGCGGCCCGCGCCATCGCGACGACGGGCTGCACGACGCTCGTCAGCGGGGGGGTGGTGGAGGCCGCGATGGCGCTGTTGTCGTAGCCGACCACGGCGACGTCGTCGGGCACGGTGCGGCCTGCCTCGGCGAGCGCCGTGAGCGCGCCGGACGCCATGAGGTCCGAGGCGACGAAGATGCCGTCCACGTCGGGGTGCTGCGCCAGCAACGTGCGCGCGGCCGCCGCGCCGCCCGCGATCGTGAAGTCCCCCACGACGAGGGCGTCATCGGGCTGGCCGGCCTGCGCCATCGCGGCGCGCCAGCCCGCGAGCCGGTCGATGCCGGCGGACATGTCCTGCGGTCCGGCGATGGTGGCGATGCGGCGCCGGCCGAGGTCGAGGAGCCGCTCGGTCGCCAGCCGGCCGCCCTCGACGTTGTCGACGTCGACGTACTGCAGGCCGGCGTCGTCCTCGCCGGTGGCGCCGATCGGGCGCCCGATGAAGACGCTCGGCAGCCGTGCCTCGACCAGGGCCCGGTCCAGCGCGTCGTCCCGGTGGTGGGACACGACGATCGTGCCGTCGACGTGGCCGCTGCGCAGGTAGCGCACGGTGCGCTGGCTCTGCCCGGGGCGCGCGATGACGAGCACCATCTGGATGTCGGAGTCCGCGAGCGCTGCCGAGACACCGGACAACGTGCCGGCGAAGAACGGGTCCGTGAGGACGCGCTCGTCGGGCTCGGGGAACACGAGGGCGATCGAGTCGGTGCGGCGCGTCACCAGGGACCGTGCCGCGCGGTTCGGCAGGTAGCCGAGCTCCGCGACGGCGGCCTCGACGCTGGCCAGCGTCTCCGGGGAGACCCGCAGGCCGCCGTTGATGGCGCGCGATGCGGTGGAGCGGGAGACGCCGGCCCGTGCGGCGACCTCCTCCAGGGTCGGCACTGCCGGGAGCTTCGAGCCGTGCGCCGGCGGGATGCCGCTGGGTGCCATCTTTGGCCCCTTCCTCGGACGATGCGGACCGACGTCAGCCCTTGACCGCGCCGGCCATGATCCCGGACACCAGCTGCCGTCCGGCGAAGAAGAACAGCGCGATCAGCGGGAACGCGGTGAGTGCGACGCCGGACATGATGAGCGTGTAGTCGGTGAAGTGACCACCCTTGAGGTTAGCGGCCGCGACCGTGAGGACCGCGTTCTTGTTCGGTCCCAGGATGAGCATCGGCCAGAAGTAGTTGGTCCACTGGGCGACGAACGTGAACAGCGCGAGCATCGCTGCGGCGGGCCGCGCCGCGGGGACCGCGACGTGCCAGAAGGTCCGGATCATCGAGCAGCCGTCCATGCGGGCGGCCTCGATGAGCTCGTAGGGCAACGCGGCATCGAGGTACTGCGTCATCCAGAACACGCCGAACGCGGTGACCAGGGCCGGGATGACCACCGCCCAGATCGACCCGAAGAGGTGCAGCTTGCTCATCATGAGGTAGAGCGGGACGACGGCCAGCTGCGTCGGGATCGCCATGGTGGCGATGACGAAGAACAGCAGCGGCTCGCGACCGCGGAACCGCAGCCTGGCGAACGCGTACCCGGCCAGCGTGGCGAACAGCACGGTGCTCGCCGAGGTCACGACCGACACCAGTGCGGAGCCACCCAGGGCGTGCCAGAAGTTGATCTCGTCGAAGGCGGTGTGCAGGTTGCGGAACAGTCCCGAGCCGAACTTCAGGGCGGCCGCACCGTACTGGGTGTCGGTCGTCGGCTGCGACGCGATGGAGATCGCGTAGTAGAGCGGGAAGAGCGAGATGAGGAGCACCGCCGTGAGCACGACGTACGACGCCCAGCCGGCCCGGCGGCCCTCGCCCGTCATCTGCAGGCGCCGCTTGCGGGCCGCCGCACGGGCGATGCCCTTGCCGGCGCTCTGCTGCAGGACGGCGACGGAGACCTCGCGGTTCATCGGACGACCTCCTTGACCTTGGTCTTCTTGGCGGGGGCCCCGCCGGCCGACGAGATGCGCCGCGTGAGGATGAAGTTGATGAGTGCGAACACGACGATGACGAGGAACAGCAACCAGGCGACCGCTGCGGCGCGTCCCATGTTCGGCTGCCCCGGCGACGCCTCGACGAAGCCGAGGCGCCACAGATACAACGTCATGGTGAGGAACTCGCCGTTGTTGCCGCCGTAGCCGCTCGTTCCGACGGTGAACATCTGGGGCTCGTCGAAGATCTGCAGGCCACCGATGGTCGACGTGATGATGACGAAGATCAATGTCGGCCGGATCATCGGGATGGTCACCGAGAAGAACTGCCGGGCGCGGCCGGCACCGTCGATGACCGCCGCCTCGAACAGGTCACGGGGGATGGCTTGCATCGCGGCCAGCAGGATGAGCGCGTTGTAGCCGGTCCACCGGAAGTTGACGATCGATGCGATCGCGATATGGCTGGCCAGGACGGTGGAGTGCCACGGGACGGCGGGGATGCCGATCGCCGTGAGGGCGGTGTTGATGAGGCCCTGCTTGTCGGAGAAGATCTGGCTGAAGATGATGCCGGCCGCCGAGGGCGCGACCACATACGGGAGCAGCACGCCCATGCGCCAGAAGGTCCGCGCGCGCAGGTTCGCGTCGAGGATGAACGCCAGGAACAGCGCGGCGATGATCTGGGGAACCGACGAGATCAGGAAGATCGAGAACGTGTTGCGCAGCGCGATCCAGAACTCGTGCTGGTGCAGCACCCACTGGAAGTTGCCGAGCCACGAGGCGTGGGTGTCGCCGCAGATGGCGCCGCAGACGGCGACGCCACCGTCGCCGCTGAGCGTGCTCCACCTCCGGGTGGCGATCCACGCGGTGTAGAGCAGCGGGAACAGCCCCGTGATTGCGAAGAGGATGAAGAAGGGGGCGGTGTACAGGTAGGGGGAGAGCTTGACGTCAAGCTTGCCCCGGCGGCCCCGCGCCAGCAGCTTCCGTTCGAGCCGAGCCCGGTCCGGGCCGACCTCGACCGTTGACGACATTGTCGCTTGGTGTGTCACGTTCGTCCTCTTCGCTACTGCGAGCTCGGGGGACGCCCTCGAGGAAGGCGTCCCCCGAACCGCTACTGCAGAGACTGACCGGCTGTCGGAACTAGGAGAGCGACTTCACGTCGCTGATCCACTGGTTCCACGAGGCGCCGGCGTTCATGCTCTTGTCGACGTCGACCCGGTTGAGCGCGTCCGCCATCTTCGACTCGATGTCGAAGTATTGCGCACCCTTGTACGGGACCACCGTGACGGCGGCCGCGCGGTCCTTGAAGATGGTGCCGACGGGCGCGTTGTTCAGGAACGGCTCGGTCTTGCCCGACACCGCCGGGTCCGCCTCAGCGGTCGGGGAGCTCGGGTAGTTCGAGGCGGCCGTGAACACCGCGACCTGCTGCTGCGCAGCCGTCACCCACGCGGCGACCTTGGCCGCGGCGTCGGCAACCTTGGACTGCTTCGGCACGACGAGGTACGAGCCACCCCAGTCGCCGCCACCACCCGGGAAGACGTTGGCGATGTCCCAGCCCTTGAAGTCAGCGCCGGCGTTGCCCTTGATGTTGTTGATGATCCATGCCGGGCACAGCATCGTCGCGAACTTGTCGCTCTTGAACGCCGAGTTCCAGTCGTTGCCCCACTGCTTGAGGCCGGCCGACTCCTTGTTCGTGACGGCAGCCGTGGTCAGCTTGTCGTAGGCCGCCTTGACGTCGGGGTTCGTCGTCGCGATGACGTTGTTGCTCTTGTCGATGAACGCGTACTGCATCTGGTTGACCATGCCCTGCCAGGTCGCGGCCGACGAGTCGAACCACGCCTTGCCGGTCTTCTGGACGTACTGCTGACCGACCTGGAAGTACGAGTCCCACGTGGCGTTCGCGCCGCCGAGCAGCTTGGCGACACCCTCACGGTCGGAGGGCATGCCGGCCGCCTGCAGCAGATCGGAGCGGTAGCAGATCGCCTCCGGGCCGATGTCGGTGCCGAAGCCGAGGAGCTTGCCGTCCGACGTCGTGGCGATCTTGGTCTTCCAGTCCAGCCAGTCGTTGTTGGGCGTCTTGAACGACGTGAGGTCCAGGAACTTGTCGGGCTGGGCCATGATCGACGGCATCCAGTCGACGTCGACGGCCTGGATGTCGTAGGCGCCGGTGCCGGTGGAGATGGCCGTGTTGAAGGCGGCGCGCGCGTCGTCGGACGACGCCGCGACGGTCTCCTTCACGGTGACGTTCGGGCAGACCGTCTTGTACTTGGCCCACAGGTCGGCGCCCGGAGCCTTGTCGGTCGACGGCTGGTAGCCGAAGTTGTTGAACGTGCTCACCGTGACGGTGGGGTTGCCGGCAGGGCAGGCAGACGACGCGTTGGTGGCGCCGGAGGAGGGCTGCGTGGCAGGCGTGGACGCGGTGGCCCCGCCGGTGTTGCCCGAGGAACAGGCCGCGGCCAGCAGGGCGATGCCCACCACCCCGGCCACAGCACCCCACGACTTGCGTGTGGTCTTGAGCACAATGACTCCCTTGTCAGTCGGACGGCTTCAACGCCGCGCTGCTAGAGCCCCCTGAGTCGTCCGGAAGTACCGGCGACGTCCGGGCCGGATCTTCTTGATCCGTGCGGGAGCGCTCCCTCACCATCGATGCGGGAGCGATCCCACGCCCTGCGTGAACTGTTCCGCCGCGCTCGCCCCGGTGTCAAGGCAGTGGCGCGGTGGCGCCGCGTGCGGAAGCGGTTCCACACTGTGTCGTCGCAGGTCAGAGCCACTTTCGAACGCCCTCCGTGTTACCGAATCGTTACTGTGGGACGTCGTCGGGACTCGCCGACGCGGCCCCGGCGCGCAGGCTGCTCGGAGGCATCGCGACGGCGTAGACGGCGGCATGGTCCCGGGGCTGCGCCACCTAGGCTGGGCAGGTGTCCACGCTGAGCAACCTGGCGGAGCGGTACGGCGCGCTCGAGCCGGCCGATCTGGAGTGGCTGCACCTGCTCGTCGGGGACTGGCAGGTGATCTCGGACCTGGCGTTCGCCGACCTCGTCCTGTGGCTGCCGACGACCGACGACGACTGGCTGGCGGTGGCGCAGGTGCGTCCGTCGACGGCGCCGACGGTGCACTACGACGACGTCGTGGGCGCCCGCGTCCCGGAGGGTCAGCGCGCTCAGCTGGAGCTTGCCCGCAGCTCGCAGCGGGCGCAGCGCTCCCGCGAGCCGCGGTGGTTCGGCGAGTACGCCGTGCGCGAGGAGGCCGTGCCCGTGGTCCGCAGGGGGCGGGCCATCGCGGTCCTCGCGCGTCAGACCAACCTCGGCGGGGCGCGGACGCCGAGCCGTCTGGAGATCAACTACGTCGAGTCGGCCGACGACCTGCTGGGCATGGTCGCGCGCGGCGAGTTCCCGCTCGCGGACGCTCCGACGGGACGCCAGCGCGGCGCCCCGCGCGTCGGCGACGGGCTCATCCGGCTCAACGCCGAGGGCGAGGTCCTCTACGCGTCGCCCAACGCGCTGTCCGGCTTCCACCGACTGGGAGCGATGGGCGACCTCGTGGGGCGCTCCCTCATCGAGGTGGTGCCCGACCTGCTCGACGGCGAGTCGCCGGTGGACGAGTCGCTCCCCCTCGTGCTGGCGGGCAAGGCCGCCTGGCGCGTCGACGTCGAGACCCACGGCGTGGCGTTGGCGCTGCGGGCCGTCCCGCTGACGGAGCACGGCGAGCGGATCGGGTCGGTGGTGCTCTGCCGTGACGTGTCCGAGCTGCGACGCCGTGAGCGCGAGCTGATCACGAAGGACGCCACCATCCGGGAGATCCACCACCGCGTGAAGAACAACCTGCAGACCGTGGCCGCGCTGCTGCGGCTGCAGGCCCGGCGGGTGACGAGCGCGGAGGCGCTCGCCGCGCTCGCGGAGGCGGAGCGGCGGGTCGCGACGATCGCGCTGGTCCACGAGACCTTGTCGCAGACCCTCGACGAGTCGGTGGAGTTCGACGAGCTCATCGGGCGCAGCCTGCGGCTTGCCGCGGACGTGGCCACGCCGGGTGCCCGGGTGCGCACGCAGATCCAGGGCTCGTTCGGGCTGGTCCTGGCGGACGACGCGACGGCGCTCGCGCTCGTCCTGACCGAGCTGGTGACCAACGCCGTCGAGCACGGGTTCGCAGGCCGGGACGCAGGCACCGTGGAGATCGAGGTCGAGCGCGAGGGGGAGAACCTGCGTGTCGTCGTCGCCGACGACGGCGTGGGGGTCCCTGAGGATCGCGGTGCCGGCAGCGGCCTGGGCACCCAGATCGTCGCCACCCTGGTGCGCAACGAGCTGCGCGGGACGATCGACTGGCGGCCCCGCGCCGGTGGCGGCACGCACGTGGAGCTGCACTGCCGGCTGCGGGTCAACCGCGACGCCCAGACGGTGGCCTGACGCAACTGCGCCCGAGGCCCGCCGGAGGTCGTCCGACGAACCCCGGGCGCACCGGGTCCTGCTGCGGACCGGAGGTCAGCTGGCGCGACGCTGGCGGGCGGTACGGCGCTTGAGGGCGCGACGCTCGTCCTCGGACAGGCCGCCCCAGACACCGGCGTCCTGACCGGTCTCGATCGCCCACTTGAGGCAGGTGTCGACGACCTCGCAGCGACGGCAGACCGCCTTCGCGTCCTCGATCTGCAGCAGCGCGGGTCCGGTGTTCCCGATCGGGAAGAAGAGCTCGGGGTCCTCGTCCAGACACGCAGCGCGGTGGCGCCAGTCCATGAATGTCTCCTTGCGCGCACAGCCCGCCCGACGCCCAGTGGGCGCAGCGAACCGCGGGGAAATGGTGGGGGGTTTCGTGCTGCACCAAGGTTCACATCCGCTCGCGCCACTGCACAAGGGTTACGACAAGGTTTCGGACGGGTGACCGCAGAGATGTTCGTCACATCCTGTGACACCGCCGTGAGCGCCCGTGAAAGCGTTATCCCAGGTGACCTCGCGAAACGCTCGTCGGCGGTACGGCCGGTGGCGACGGAGGCCGCGGCACGGGCGCCGGGACCTTAGTCCTAACAGAGGCTGATGTTCAGCGACGCCGCCTCAGGTTGGCTCGCTACGGCCGGCCGACGTCCGGCGGGTGGCGCGGCCACCGCGGTGCCGCGGGCGCGGCTCGACGGCCGCCGCGTAGGGTCCTGCCCGTGGCAGGTCGGGCTCCGGTAGCGGTGCGGCTGGTGTGCGTCCTGGTGTGGGCGCAGGCGGCCCTCGCGCTGGCGGCGGCGACGGCGCTCGTCGCCGACCTGGTGCGCGGCGCGCAGCTGCCGGGTGCGTCCGCCGCGCTGGCCGTCATCGCGCTGGGGGTCGCCGCGGCACTGGCCGGGGCGGGCGCC
>JAJYTJ010000248.1 GCA_021793115.1 Actinomycetes bacterium
CGACCCGGCTCTCCAGACCGCTGGCCAGCTGCGCCAGGTCCTGCGTCGCCTTGTCGACGTGCTGCAGCGCCGCGCTCGTCGTGCGCGCCGCGACGGCGACCCCGGTGATGTTGCCGGCGATCTCCCCGACGCCCTGCGCGGCCTCGCTCACCGAGCGGGACATCTCGTTGGTGGTCGCCGTCTGCTCCTCGACGGCCGACGCGATCGTCGCCTGATGGTCGTTGATCGCCGTGATGATCTCGCTGATGCGGTCGATCGCGGTGACCGCGCCCTGGGTGTCGGCCTGGATCGCCTCCACCTTGTGGGCGATGTCCTCGGTCGCCTTCGCGGTCTCCCGCGCGAGGTCCTTGACCTCGCCGGCCACGACGGCGAAGCCCTTGCCGGACTCGCCGGCACGGGCCGCCTCGATGGTGGCGTTGAGCGCCAGGAGGTTGGTCTGCTCGGCGATGGTGGTGATCACCTTGACCACCTCGCCGATCTGCTGGCTGGACGTGCCGAGCCGGCTGACCTGGGCGGTGGCGTCCGCTGCGGCCTGCGTCGCCGCCGCGGCGACCCGGGCGGCCTCGGTGGCGCTGTGCGCGATCTCCCGGATGCTGGCGCCCATCTGCTCGGCGCCCGCCGCGACCGACTGCACGCTGCGGGACACCTGCTCGGCCGCCGCGGCCACGACACCGGCCTGGGTCGAGGTCTCCTCTGACCCGGCTGCCACCTCGGTGCCGGCCGTGGACAGCTCGCCCGAGGAGGCGGCGACGGTCCGGGCGCTCACGACGCCGCCGCCGATGACGTCCCGCAGGGCGCCCAGCGCCACGATGAGGGCGGCCGCCATCTCGCCCAGCTCGTCGGCCGTCCGGACCTCGGGCAGCACCGTGAGGTCGCCGCGTGCCATGGCGTCGACGGACCGCTTGACGTCCGAGACCGACCGGCGGACGGAACGTGCGATGACCAGCCCGACGACGAGCATCGCGAGGATCCCGACGACGATGACGACGACGGTCGTCACGAGCGAGGTGCGGGCCTCGTGGTCGGCGCGCGCGGAGACGGCGGCGAGCGAGGAGTGGACCTCGTCGCCGAGCGTCGTCAGGTCCTTGACCATCGTCCCGCCGAGGTCGGCGGCGCCGCCGTCGCGGATGTGGGCCCACTGCGCCCGGTCGTCGGCCATGGCCGCCGGGTCGAGCTGGTCGTTGACCATGCTGCGGTAGGCGCTCAACGCCGTGGTGAACGCCTGCCAGCCCTGCGGCTCGGCGCCGAACGCGGCGCTGAAGGAGTCGTGGAACGCCGCCATCGACGTGTCGAGGCCCTTCTCGGCGGTGGCGAGCTTGTCCGCCTGGGCCTGCTTGCCGGACGGGGGGTAGGCGCCGAGCGCGGTGATGAGGTTGCGGACGTTCCACAGGGCGTCCTGCATCGCCGACAAGGAGGTCCCGACCTGGTCCTGCACGGTCGCGAGACGGTCGGTGTCGGCGCGGAGCCGATCGATCGTCGCGCTCGCGTAGCCACCCAGGCCCACCATGACGACGCCGGCGAGGACGACCAGCGCCATGATCTTGGTGAAGACCGACATCCGGATGCGCCGTCGTGCCGGGGCGTCAGCGGCGGGAGTCGTGCTGTCCACGGGGTGTGCTCCTTCGACCTCGACCAGTCGTCGTTCGGCCGACGTCTGCGGCCCTCCATTCGGGTCCACCGGGCGCGCGCTGAGCACTTGGGGTGGGCGAATCTCGCCACCGCGGGGCCACGCCGCGCGGCAAGATCAGGGGGTGCCCATCGACCTCAATGCCGACCTCGGCGAGGGTGACGGCCCGTGGCGGCAGGGCCCGGTGCCCGACGACGCGCTGCTGGAGCTGGTGACCAGCGCGAACGTCGCGGCGGGCTTCCACGCGGGCGATCCGCTGCTGCTGGCGCGGACCTGCTCGCACGCGGTGCGCCGTGGCGTGGCGATCGGGGCCCATCCGTCGTACGACGATCGTGAGGGCTTCGGGCGCCGGCGCACCGACGTCGCGCCGGCGGTGCTCACGGCGCAGGTGCTGTACCAGCTCGGGGCGGTCGCGGCGCTGGTGCGCTCGGTCGGCGGGGTCATGACGCACGTCAAGCCGCACGGTGCGCTCTACCACCGGATCGCGCACGACGACGAGCAGGCCCAGGCGGTGGTGGCGGCGATCGCGCGGTTCGACCCGACGCTGGTGCTCGTCGGGCCGCCGGGGTCCCGGGCCCTCGAGCTGGCCGACGAGGCCGGCATCCGCACCGTTCGTGAGGCGTTCGTCGACCGCGGCTACCGGCCGGACGGCACGCTGGTGCCGCGCGGCGAGCCAGGGGCGCTCGTCACCAGCCCGGTACTGGCCGGGGAACGTGCCGTCCGGCTCGCCGTGGAGGGCACGGTGGTGGCGGTCGACGGCGCCGTCGTCGCCGTCCCGGCCGAGTCGCTCTGCGTGCACTCCGACACCCCCGGCTCGGTGCAGATCGCGCGCGCGACGAGGTCCGCGCTGGCAGCGGCCGGCATCGACGTGACGGCCTTCCGGGTGCCGCCCGTGATGCGCCCGGTCGCGGACTGAGGTCCCCCGGCGTGGCCCTACGGCACGACGAGCCTCCGGCCGCGTGGTCCTGGCACCGGGTCGGCGACGACGGGCTGCTGGTGGAGCTGCCCGGTGGCGACGCGGTCGCCCGGGTGACGGCCGCGTTGCGGGCGGCACCGCCGGAGGGTGTGGTCGACGTGGTGCCGGCCGCCCGCACGGTGCTGGTCCGTGGCTCGGCACCCGGCCGGGACCGCTGGCTCGCCGCCGTGCAGACGCTGGTCGGCGACGCGCGGGACGTGTCGACCGCGCCCGCACCCCCGGCTACGGCAGGACGCCTGGTGCGGATCCCGGTGGTCTACGACGGCGCCGACCTTGCAGACGTTGCCGATCTCGTGGGGCTGACGCCCGAGCAGGTCGTCGCGCGGCACGCCGCGGCCCGCTACCGCGTCGCTTTCGGGGGGTTCATGCCCGGATTCGCCTATCTCACGGGACTCGACCCGGTGCTCGCCGTGCCCCGGCTGGCGGCTCCCCGGACGCGGGTGCCGGCCGGTGCCGTGGCCGTGGCGGGCGAGTACAGCGCGGTCTATCCACGGGCGACGCCGGGCGGCTGGCGGCTGCTCGGGCGGACGGACGCCGTGATGTTCGACCCGACGCGGGACGACCGCCCGGCGCTCCTGGTGCCGGGCGACGAGGTGCGCTTCGTCCCGCTGCGCGAGCTCGTCGTCGCCGGCGCGCCCGTCTCCGGCGGTGCCCCGTTCGCGGGTGGCGGAGCCGGCGAGCAGCCCGCCGACGAGTCACGCACTGGTGAGCCGCGCACGGGTGAGTCACGCACTGGTGAGCCGCGCACGGGTGAGTCACGCACTGGTGAGCCGCGCACGGGTGAGTCACGCGCCGGTGAGCCGCGCACGGGTGAGTCACGCGCCGGTGAGCCGCGCACGGGTGAGCAACGCGCCGGTGAGCCGCGCACGGGTGAGCAACGCGCCGGTGAGCAGCCCACCGACGTGCGGCGCAGGCGTGAGCAGCCCGCCGTGGAGCCGCGCACCGAGGGGCGCCGTACCGGCGAGCTCGAGGTGCTGGCCACCGGCCCCCTGGTGCTCGTCGAGGACGCCGGCCGGCCGGGACTCGCGGCGCTCGGCGTGCCGCGCAGCGGTGGCGCCGACCCGCGAGCGCTGCGGGCGGCGAACCGGCTGGTCGGCAACCGTGCCGGTGCGGCCGTGCTCGAGGTGGTGCTCGGCGGCCTTGTCGTGCGGTTCCTCGCCACGACGGCGATCGCGCTGGTCGGGGCGGCGGTGCAGGCGACGCTGGACGGCGTCCCGGTGCCCCTGGACCGCGCGGTGCGTGCCCCCGCCGGCGCGACGCTGCGGCTCGCCGTGCCCCTGACGGGGCTGCGGACGTGGCTCGCGGTGCGCGGTGGCGTCGCCGAGCCGCCGGTGCTCGGCTCACGGTCCACCGACGTGCTGTCCGGCCTGGGTCCGGCACCGGTGCAGCCCGGCGACCGGCTGTCGATCGGCGACGCCTTCGACGGACTGCCGGAGGTCGAGCCGCCGGGGGTCGAGCCGCCGGAGGTCGAGCCGCCGGAGGTCGGGCCGCAGGAGGTCGAGCCATGGGAGGTCGAGCCACCGGAGGTCGGGCCATGGGAGGTACGCATCGCGCCGGAGGCGGGCGCGGCGCCGTACGTCGGCGTGGCGCCGGTGCCGTCGTCGTC
>JAJYTJ010000051.1 GCA_021793115.1 Actinomycetes bacterium
CTGGCGTGGTACCTCGGCTGGTCCACCGTGCTCGCCGCCGTCGTCGGCGCGGTGCTCGCGGTGCGTCGCATCGTCGCGCGGCGCGACGTGGCGGCCGCCGCGCTGGCGTCCATGGCGGTGGCGGCCTCGCTGCTCTACCTCGTCGAGCCCGCCATCACCCCGGACCAGGTGTGGGCGGTGCGACGCCTGCTGGCCGTCGCACTGCCGACCGTGGTGCTGCTGGCCGTGGTGGCGGTGGCGGCCGCGTGGCGACGCGGCTCGTGGCGCTGGCGGGTGCCGGCGGCTCTGGTGGCGGTCGCGATGCTCGCCGTCCCGGTCACCACGTGGTTCCCGGTCGCCTTCCAGCGCGAGCTGGGCGGCCAGCTGTCGCTCGTGGAAGGCACCTGCAGCGCCCTGCACCAGGTCGGTGCGCAGCGCGTCGTCTGGGTCAAGTCGGCGCCGTGGAAGTACCTGGCGACGCTGCGGGTCGTGTGCGGTGTCGACGTCGTCGAGTTCACGGACAACCCGTCGCGCGAGCAGCTGTCGCAGGTCGCCCAGGCGTGGGGCGGTGCGCCGCTCGTCGTGCTGTCGGAGGACCCGACGCCGCTCGGCTTCGACCCGAACGCGGTGCCGTTCGTGCCGAACGTCCAGGGCACGCAGTGGCAGCGGCGCATCTCCGGCCCGCCGCAGTCCGTGCTGCGACGCAACGACGCCGTGTGGGCCTGGACGCTGGGTGCGGACGGCACGCTCACTCCGCTGTCGGCGCACCCGGCCACGCCGTGACGCGCTCGGCCGCCACGAGCCGCGCGCGCCGGTCGTCGTCGGTCCGCAGGCCGGCGGCGTAGCCACCCCCGACGAGCACCACGGACCCGCCGGCGGCGAGCATGTCCAGCACGGCGCGGAGCATGACGTCGAGCGTGGTGCCGGCGGCGTCGACGAGGACGCGCCCGCTGCTGCCGCCCGGTCCCACGAGCCGGGCGTGGCTGGCCGTGCCGGACGGACCGACGAGCGCGGGCGCGTCGAGGTCGACCGGCGGGACGTCCCCCAGCGCGTCGCCGTAGGACAGCACCGCCGAGCCGTCGAGCACGCCGTCGGCCAGCGGGCCCGGGAACGAGCGGGCCAGCGCCGGCAGGGCGACCGCGACGACCCCGGGCCGTCCGGCGAACGACGCCGGCGCCGCCGTGACGACGGCGTCGACGGGCCACGTGCCGGCCGCGTCGGCGACCACCACGCACGCGCCGACACGCCACACCGCCATCGCCCACACCATCGCCCGCCAGTGCCCGGGCAGGTCGACGCGGACCCGCGTGCCCGGCCCGGCGTCGAGCTCCTCGAGGAGCATGTTCGCGGCCTTGGTCACCCACTGGGCGAGCACCGGGCCGGACAGCTCGACCCGCTCCCTGTCGTCGCCGTACCAGGTCAGCGCCGGCCGCGGCGAGCGCGCCAGCAGGGTGTGCAGGAGGGTCACGGGGGAGCCGGTCACGCGCACAGCCTAAGTTCACCCGTCCGGGTGGTCCGGTTATCACGGCCCGGCTTGACTGGCGTGAACGACACGCGTGTAATTCCCTCAGCGCACGCTTTGTTGCGCATCACCTCACCGAGCAGACCAGAGCCCGAGAGAACACGCGGAGGCACCCATGTGGAACCTGCTCGACGACGACGGGGCCACGCCCTCCACGCCACGCACGCCGGCACCGGCGCCGGTCGGCAACGTCCTGCCGTCGTTCGCTGCCGAGGTTGAAGACGACGGGCTGCTGTCGTGGCAGGAGCGCGCGCTGTGCGCGCAGACCGACCCGGAGGCGTTCTTCCCCGAGAAGGGCGGCTCGACGCGGGAGGCCAAGAAGGTGTGCACCCAGTGCGAGGTCCGGGCCGAGTGCCTGGAGTACGCGCTGGCGAACGACGAGCGGTTCGGCATCTGGGGCGGGCTGTCGGAGCGCGAGCGGCGCAAGCTCAAGCGCCGTGTCGTCTGAGGTTCACAGCGAACGGATCGACACCGGGGGAGTGTCGCACCCGGGCGTGACGCCGAAGCCGACCGATGATGGCGCGGTCATGACCGACACGCTGTCCACCCAGGCACTGCCGACCAGTGCGACGTCCGGGATCCCCGTGACGGCGCCGGTGACCGCTGTCGTCGTCACCGCCGGCCTCACGCCGTACCTGCCGACGACGCTGGCCGCGCTGGCCGCGCAGACGCGTCGGCCGGTGCGGGTGCTCGTCGTCGACGTGGGCGGCCCGGACGGTGTCCCGCAGCTGATCGACGAGACGTTCGCGGCCGCGCCCCCCGGTCCGCAGCCGCGCCTGACGCGCACCAGCGCGATCGGCGTGGCCACGTTCGGCCGCGCGGTGAGCGCCGGGCTGGCGACCATGGACGTGGCCCTCGAGGAGCAGGCCACGCCGTGGGTGTGGCTGCTGCACGACGACAGCGCCCCCGCGCCCGACGCGCTCGCCGAGCTGGTCCGTGCCGTGGGCCGCGCGCCCTCGGTGGTGCTGGCGGGCAGCAAGCAGCGCACGTGGACCGAGCCGGAACGGCTGCTCGAGGTCGGCGTGCGCACCACCCGGTGGGGGCGCCGGATGACCGACGTCGACCCGGGCGAGCTCGACCAGGGCCAGCTCGACGGGCGCACCGACGTGCTCGCGGTGGGGCTCGCGGGCGCGCTCGTGCGTCGCGACGTCTGGGACGCGCTGCGCGGACCGGACCCGGCGCTGGGTGAGTTCGGCGCGGGACTGGACGTGTCCCGCCGCGCGCGGCTGGCCGGGCACCGGGTGGTCGTCGTGCCGTCCGCCGTGGTGCGTCACGCCCAGGCCGGATATCTCGGGCTGCGGGGGCGTGCGGCGGAGAGCCCCGCCGTCGCCGACCCGCGTCGCTCGCTGGCCCGCCGCCGGCGCGCCGTGGTGCACGCTCGGCTCGTCGCCGCACCGCTCGCGCTGCTGCCGCTGGTGGCGCTGGTCGCCGTGCTCGCCACCGTGGTGCGGGCGCTCGTCGAGCTGGGGCTGAGCCAACCCGGGGCGGCGGCCGACGAGGTCCGCGGCGGGTTCGGCGCGCTGGTACGGCCGGTCGCGCTGTGGGGCGCGCGGCGCCGGGCGGCGGTGACGCGTCGGCTGCCGCGCCGCGCGCTGTGGGCCCTGCAGGCGACCTGGCGGGACGTGTGGGTCCAGGCGCAGGACCGCCGGTTGGCGCGGCGTGAGGCGCGCAAGGTGCAGCGCGCCCCCTCCGAGCTGGAGATCGGTGAGCTGGCCGCGCTCGCGGCGCGTCGCCGGTGGACCCTCGGCGGGCTCGTCGTGCTGCTGCTGGCGGCCTCGGCCGTCGGCTTCGGGCCGCTGCTCGGTCCGGTGCTGGGTGACGGGGCACGGCTCGTCGGCGGGGCGTTGGCCGCCGCGACGACGACGTGGAGCGGCCTCTGGTCGGCGGCGACCAGCGGCTGGGTGCGGGACGGGCTGGGGGCGGCAGGTCCGGCCGACCCGCTGCTCCTGGTGCTGACGGTTCCCGCGGCGGTTCTCGGCGGGAAGCTCGGTGCCGCGGTGGCCGTCGTCATGCTCGGATCGGTGCTGCTCGCCGGGCTCGGCGCCTGGGCCGCGGCGGGCGCCGCGACCCGGTCCACGGGAGTGCGGGCCTGGGCGGCCGTGATGTGGGCCGTGGCGCCGCCGCTGCTGCTGGGCGTGGGCTCGGGCCGGCTCGGCCCGGTGCTCGCGCACGTCGCGCTGCCGTGGGTGGCCCTGGGGATCGCCCGGGCGTCCGGCGTGCAGCGTGTCGACCAGGTGGTGTCGGGCATCGCCACCGCGGTGGCGGCGGACGAGCGCACGCTGGCGCTGAGCCGGGCCGAGCGCGACGAGGCGTGGGCCGACGACGACGAGACGTGGCCGGGCGATGCCCGCCGCAGCGGTGGCCGGGGACGGCACGCCTCCGGCGAGGTGGGTCTGTCGGCCGGGGCGGGCGCGGACGTGGCGGCCGACGCGGTGACCGATGTCGTGACTGACGCGGTGACCGATGTCGTGACCGATGTCGTGACCGATGCGGGGACCGATGCGGTGTCCGCCGACGCAGGGACCGACGCGGTGACCGACGGGCTCCCGCAGGGGCCGCACCCGGCGATCCGCGCCGTGACGGCCGCCGCGGAGGACCACTGGCACGACGAGGTCGCCGCGGCGGTGCTGCCGGCCGCGGGGAGCCGTCCGGCGCCCGGGCGCCACGCGCCGGCCGGCATGGTGCCGACCCAGCGGCCGGCGGCGACCCCGCCCGGTGGTGTGGCCCGGCTCGTCGGCTCGCCCGATCCCGCGGGCTCGATCACGGCGGCCGCCGGCGCCGCGCTCGCGCTCGCCGTCGCCGTCGCAGGCGCCCCCGTGCTGCTGGTCCCGGCGGTGCTCGCGATCCTCGCGGTCGTCGTCACGGTGCCGCGCCGCCGGTGGCGCCTGCTGCTCGTGCCCCTGCCCGCGGTGGCGGTGCTGATGCCGCTGCTCGTCGAGGCGGCGGGACGAGGCAAGGCGGGTCTGCGCCTGCTCGTCGGCGAGCCCGGGCTGCCCGTCGCGGCGACCCCCGCACCCCCGTGGCAGCGGCTGCTCGGCCTGCCGGTCGACGGCGCCTCGCTCGTGCCGCCGGGGCTGACCGGCCGAGCGGCGCAGGTCTGGCCGCTCGCATGGGGCGGCGTGCTGCTCGTGCTGGCCCTGCTGGCGCTGCTGCGGGGCCGGCCGGTGGCGCGTGCGGTGCGGGTCTCCTGGCTGGTCGCCGTCATCGGGCTGGCGGCCGCCTCGCTGGTGGCCGTCGTGCCGGTGGTGGTGGCGGGTGGCACGGTCGGGCCGGCGTGGACCGGTGCCCCGCTCTCGTTGGCCCTGCTCGGCCTGCTCGTGGCCGCGATCCTGGGCACGGACCGGTGGCGTCACGGGCTGGCCCGGTGGTCGTTCGGCTGGCGTCAGGTCCTCTCGGCGGTGGTCGTGATCGTCGCCGTGGTCGTCGCGGCCGGCTCCCTCGCCGCGTGGGCGTGGACGGCGCCGGCCACCACGGCGCTGCACCCCGTCGGACGGCTCGTCGTGCCCGCCGTGGCGCAAGAGCTCCAGCAGGGCCCCGGCGCGTCACGGGTGCTGGCGCTGTCCGGCACCGCCACCGACGCGTCGTGGACGCTGCTGCGGGCTGACGGCACCCAGCTGGTGGACTCGTCGGTGGCCGTCGACACCCGGGTGCTGTCCGGCGGCCTGCGCACCCCGCAGGTCGCCCCGCGCGACGCCGCATCGGCCGAGATCGACGCGCTCGCCGCGGAGCTGGTGCACGGCGCGAGCAGCGACGTGTCCGGCCGGCTCGCCGGGCTCGCCGTGTCGGGCGTCCTCGTCCCGCCCGCCGCCTCGGGCGACGCGGCCGCGACCGCGACGCGAGCGCTGCTCGTCGGACGGCTGGACGCGACACCGGGCCTCGCCCGGGTCACCGACAACGAGACCGGGACTCTGTGGCGCGTCAGCCCGGCCCCGCGCGACGACGGCACCGCCGGCCCGCAGGTCGTCACGGCGTGGGCGCGGCTGCTGCCGGCCGGCGCGGACCCGGACGACCCGACCGCGGCCGCCGTCGCGGTGACCTCGGACGGCCGGGACGTCGACACTCAGGTCGCCGCCGGGTCGAGCGGGGTGCCTCGCGCGCTGGTCCTCGCCGAGCGCGCCGACGTCGGCTGGCACGCCACGCTCGACGGACGTCCGCTACGGGCCCTGGACAGCGGGTGGCGCCAGACGTTCGAGGTGCCCGGCTCCGGCGGGCACCTGGTCGTCTGGTACGCCTCGCCGCTGCGCACCGGCTGGCTGTGGTTCGTCGGCGTGGTCATCGCGCTCGCCGTGCTGCTGGCGGTCCCGGTGCGCCGCCGACGGGGGGTCCGGCCATGAGCGGGGTCTGGGTGGGCCGCGCGCTGCGGACGGCGGGTGCGCTCGTCGTGGTCGCCGCCACGGGCGCGGTCGTGCTGGCCGGGACGCGGCTGGCGCCGGTCCCGACGCCCACGGTCACGAACGCCGCGGTCGACGTCCCCCCGGCACCCACGACTGCGGTGTGCCCGGGACCCCTCGTGCAGCAGCAGGCGACGGGCAGCGGCGCGTTCAGCTCGGCCCCCGTGGCGCCGGTGACCGACGTGGCTGTGCTCGCCGCGGCACCGGCCGGCAGCGTCCTGACCGGCACGGTGCGCGGCCTCGACGGTGCGACGCTCGCCACGATGACCTCCGAGGACGGCGTGACCGGCGTGTCCGCCCCGACCGGGCCGCTCGTCGCGCGGGCGCAGGCGTCGAGCGGCAGTGCGCGCCTGGCCGGCGTGTCCAGCTCCGTGGTGACCGCCGGCGACCTGCGCGGCCTGGCGGCCGCGACGTGCCAGACGCCGACCGCGGACGCCTGGCTCGTCGGGGGCTCCACCGCCGTGGGCAGCACGGACGACCTCGTCATCGTCAACTCCGGCAGCACCACCGCCGAGGTCACCGTCCAGGTGTTCGGCCCCAACGGCCCGGTCACCCTGCCGACCGCGATGCAGCTCGTAGCACCCCACGCCGAGAAGACCGTGAGCCTCGGTGCGGTCGCGCCTGACGAGCGCGCGCTGGCGGTGCACCTGGCCGCCTCCGGCGGGCAGGTGGCGGCGTGGATCCAGGACTCGGCGCTGCGCGGGTACACGCCCGCGGGGCTCGAGCTCGTCGTGCCCGGTGCGGGACCCGCGCACCGCCAGGTGATCCCGGGCGTCGACGTCGAGGCCTCGACGGGCAGCTCCCCGGACGCGCCGGTGCTGCGGCTGCTCGCGCCGGGCACCGGCGGCACCACCGCGACCGTCACGCTGCTCGGCTCGAACGGCCCGGTCGACCTGCCCGGCACCGGCACCGTGGCGCTCTCCGGCGGACAGGTGACCGACGTGCCGCTCGGTGGCCTGCCGGCCGACGCCTACACGGTGGTGGTCGACGCGCCGGCGCCGGTGGTGGCGGCGATGGAGTTCTCCCGCACCGGCACCGCCGGCGACCTCGACCCGACGCCCCGCGTGGAGCGCGCCTGGGTGGCCGCGACGGCGACCGGCGGCGGGCTGGCGGTGCCCGCACCGGGGACGGACACGACGCTCGTCGTGGGCGCCGTCGCCGCGGGCGACCAGGCGACCGCGACCGGATCGCTCACCGGCACGCTGCGGGTGCTCGGCCCCGCGGGCACGGTGCTCGCGACGAAGAACATCGCGATCGACGCAGCGAGCACGGGGTCCTGGCCGCTCTCCGACCTGGTCCCGGACGCGAGCCAGGTGACCGGCATCGAGATCCTCTCGGACGACACCCGGGTGAGTGCCTCGTGGGCGCTGGTGGCGCAGCGCACTCAGGCCGACGGCGTGCTGGTGTCGGTGCTGCTTCCCGCGGCGGTCGTCACCGGCCCGGTGAGCGTCGCCGTGCAGCAGGATCCCGGCCTGGGCGTCGGGCGCTAGCGGGACGCGGCGCGGATCTCCCAGGTGCGGCGGGCCGCCAGCCCGGCGCGCAGCACCCAGCGGACCGGCGCGTGGTACCAGCGGTGGTAGCGGCGGGCCAGGTAGCGGTAGGCGCTGTCGTGGTGGGCGCGGATCATCGGCGCCGGCCGCGAGCGCCACGACGTGCCGCCGATGTGCGTCACGCGGGCGGCCGGCACGTAGAGGTTCGTCCAGCCGGCACGGCCCAGCCGCTCGCCGAGGTCGACGTCCTCGAAGAACATGAAGTAGCTCCGGTCGAAGCCGCCCACCTGCTCGAACGCCTCGCGCCGCAGCAGCAGGCACGCCCCGGACAGCCAGCCGGCGGCGCGCGCGGCCCCCGTGGTCTCCTGACGGGCCTGGTAGGCGCGGGTCCAGGGGTTGCCGGGCCACAGCCGCACCAGCAGCGCATGCCCGACGCCCTGGGTCAGCGACGGCAGCTCGCGCGCCGACGGGTAGACGGTGCCGTCCGGGTTGAGCAGCGCAGGCCCCGCCGCGCCGACGTGCGGCGTCGCCTCGGCCGCGGCGACGAGGGCGTCGAGCGAACCCGGCTGCCAGACGAGGTCCGAGTTGCAGACCAGCAGCCACGGGGCGCCGGCGCCGGCGGCGCCGACGTTGGCGGCCCCGCCGTAACCGAGGTTCGCGCCGGGCACGACGAGCCGCGCGCCGTGCTCGTCGGCCACCGCGCGCGAGCGCGTCTGGTCGGTGCCGTTGTCGACGATGACGAGCTCGGCGCCGGTGCCGGCGGTGGCCAGGGAGCGCGCCAGGTCCTCGAGCTCGGGGCCGGGGTGGTAGACGACGCAGATGACGCGGACGGTAGCGGTGCTCATCGTCCCGTCAGGCTAGTAGTCGTCGGAGTACCCGGGGTCCACGTCCTGCGGGGCGCGCCCCAGCAGGTGCGCCACCTGCTCGACGACCACGTCGTGCACGAGGTCCGCCAGGTCGAGCGGGTCGCTCGCCCGCGCCTCGAGGGGCCGGCGGTAGACGACGATGCGGTGCGGCAGGCCGGCGTCGGCGGGGAAGTAGCGGCCCAGCGGCACGCCGCCGTGCTCCCATGGCGCCGGGCCGGACGGCGGCACGTCCTCGACCGCGAACTCGGTGCCCTCGAGCTGGCGCGACCAGCGTCGCTCCACCTCGTCGACGGCGTCGAGCACCAGGTCGTCGAAGCGCTCGGCTCGCGTCCGGTACGCCGGCGCGCTGGTCGGCAGCACCGTGCCGCGCAGGCCGCGGCCATGCGTGTCGCGGCGCCGCACGGGGGTCGCGGGCGGCTGGCTGGCGCGCCGGGCGGGCAGCCCTGCGGACGACGAGCGGCGCAGCGACCTCATGCGTCGAACTGTAGCCGCGGCCCCGGCGTTGTGATCCCAGGTGTTGTCGCCGCGCGGCGGTACCGTCACCTCCGTGCGATCCGTCCGGTTGTGCTCCCGCTCCGCGTGTGGCCGCCCGGCCGTCGCCACGCTGACGTACGTCTACGGCGACTCGACGGCGGTCCTGGGGCCCTTGGCGACGCTCGCCGAGCCTCACTCGTACGACCTGTGCGCCGAGCACGCGGAACGCCTGACCGCGCCTCGCGGCTGGGAGGTGGTCCGGCTGCTGCCGGAGTTCGAGCCCAGCACGCCGTCGCACGACGACCTGCTGGCGCTCGCGGACGCGGTGCGCGAGGCGGGCCGGCCACCGGAGCCCGAGGTCGCGTCCGAACCGGTCGTCGTGGCAGGGGAGCGGCGGCGTGGCCACCTGCGCGTGGTGCACGGCGAGGTCGACGGGTGACGCGCCGCAAGGACGCGCGGCGGGTGGCCAACGCGTCCCTGCCGCTCGGCTCGGTGGCGCAGCCGGCGGGGCCGGTGGCACCGGGGACGGAGACGTGCCGACGGTGCGGCGCACCGGACGTGGTCCGGATCCGGATGGGCGCCGCCGGCGACCGGCGTCTGGTGTTCGTGTCGTGCCCGCACTGCGAGCAGACCGGCTGGTTCGACGAGGACGGCGATGGCACGCCGCTGAACAGCGAGGACATCACCGGGATCGACCCGAGCGGCGGCCGCCCGGCCTCCCGGTAGACTCGCCGCCGGCAAGAGGAGGGGTGCACATGGAGCCGTGGGCGCGTGCGCTGCTGCGGTGCCCGGTGACGGGTGCCGAGCTGATCGACGCGGTGGGGCCGGACGGGCAGCCGGAGCTGGTGTCGACCCATCCCACCAGGCCGCTGGCGTACCCGGTCCGCGACGGCATCCCCGTGCTGCTGGCCGACGAGGCGCGGCCGGTCACGCCGACGGCGTGACGCGCGGGACCGCGTGAACGACGAGGCGACCGCGCCGGCGGGCGGCGTCCGGGCGGTCGTCGCGGCCCTCGCGGCGAACCTCGGCATCGCCGCGGTCAAGTTCGTCGCCTTCCTGCTGACGCGCTCGTCCTCGATGCTCGCCGAGGCGGTGCACTCGGCGGCGGACTCCGGCAACCAGGTGCTGCTGCTGCTCGGCGGCCGGCGCTCCCGCCGGGCGGCGGACGAGGCTCACCCGTTCGGCTACGGGCGTGAACGCTTCCTGTCGGCGTTCATCGTCGCGATCGTCCTGTTCAGCATCGGCGGGCTGTTCGCGCTCGACGAGGCGTGGCGCAAGTGGCGGGCCCCGCAGCCCATCGAGGGCCGGTGGTGGTGGGCGCCGCTGGCGGTGCTGGCCGCGTCCGTCGTCCTGGAGGCGCTCTCGTTGCGGACGGCGGCGCGCGAGTCGGCCGCCGTGCGCCGGGGCCGCAGCTGGTGGGGCTTCATCCGCGGGACGAAGGCGCCGGAGCTGGCGGTGGTGCTGCTCGAGGACACCGGTGCGCTGCTGGGCCTCGCCTTCGCCGGGTTCGGTGTGTCGATGACCCTGGCGACGCACGACGGGCGCTGGGACGCCGCCGGCTCGGCCGCGATCGGCCTGCTGCTCGTGACGATCGCGGTGATCCTCGCGGTCGAGACCACGTCGCTGCTGCTCGGGGAGTCGGCCGACCCGCTGGACGTCGCGGCGATCCGGGGCGCGCTCGTCGGGCCCGGGATCGCGTCGGTGATCCACCTGCGCACGGTCCACCTGGGGCCGGAGGAGCTGCTGGTGGCCGCCAAGGTCGAGGTGACCCACCGCGCGACGGCCGACGACATCGCGACCGCGATCGACGCCGCCGAGGCCCGCGTGCGAATCGCCGTGCCGCTCGTCACGCTCATCTACCTCGAGCCGGACCTGCGCCGGCCGCCCGCCTGACGGCGCGCCCCGACGATCTGACGCGGGTTCGTCAGTCCGGGTCGGGGATCGCGTGCGGCAGCCGCGTCAGCAGCGCCGCGTCCGCCGCGGCCCGCGCCTGTCGCCGGTACTCGGCGGCCAGCTCCCGCGAGCGCCGCTCCGCGACGACGGCGGCGAGGAAGTCCTCGGAGTGGGTGCCCGCCGGAGGCAGCGGTCGCACGTAGGCCTGCACCTCGGCCGTCAGCCGGGTGCCGAGCTCGACGCGCGAGGCGGGGTGCAGCATCCGCGCCCGTCCCAGGAACTGGCGCACCGCCAGCGCGAGGCCGTCCGGCAGCCGCGCCATGTCCGCGGAGGCCGCCCAGCCGGACAGCGCCGGCGGCATCGCGACGGTGACCGCGACGGTGCGCCGCCCGCGCACGCGTGCCGAGTAGGTCCCGGCGAGCATGTCGCCCAGCCGCTTGCCGCGCGGGTGCACCGCGGACGCGATGATCGCGACCACGCCGAGGGTCATCCACAGCTCGACGACGCCGACCAGGGCGCGTACCAGCGCGTGCCGGACGGTGATCGGCCCACCGTCGTCGCGCACGATCCGCATGCCCATCGCCAGCTTGCCGAGCGAGCGGCCGCGCGTCAGCGTCTCGACCGTGACCGGCACCACGACGAGCACCACCACCATCGTCAGCACGGTGAAGATCCGCGACGAGTAGCCGCCGCCGCCGAGCACCCCGACGAGCAGGACGACCGCCGTCGTGCCCGCGACCTCGACGGCCACGTCGAGGATCGCGCCGAGCATCCGGGACGCGAACGCCGCCGGGCGGGCCTCCAGCAGCACGCCCTCGCCGGTGACGACGCCCCGGTCGTTCATCGCCGCGTGCCGCCGGACGTGCGGGCACCCTGCGGGGCGTCGCCGAGTCGGACCACACCGGGAGCGTATCGGCCCGGGGCGCGGCCCGAGGCTGGCAGGCTGGGGGCATGGACCTCGACGCGCTCGTCGTCGCGCGCACACCGGCGTGGCAGCGGCTGGACGCGCTGGTGCGCACCCGGCGGCTGTCCGGTGCGGAGTCCGACGAGCTGGTGCGGCTCTACCGCGCCGTCTCCACCGACCTCTCCGTGGTGCGCTCGTCGGCCCCGGACCCCGAGGTGGTCACCCGGCTGTCACAGCTGCTCGGCCGGGCGCGGGCGCGCATCGCGGGCTCGCACGCGCCGGGCTGGTCGCAGGTGACGCGCTTCGTCGTCGTGCTGCTGCCGGCCGCGCTCTACCGGCTGCGCTGGTGGACGCTGGCGGTGGCGGTGACCTTCGTCGCCATCGGCGTCGCCACCGGCTGGTGGGTGGCCACGCACCCGGCGGCGCTCGACGCCATGGGGTCGCCCGAGGCGCGCCAGCAGTACGTCGACCAGGCGTTCACGTCGTACTACGACCCGTCGGCCGGTTTCGCGGCGATGGTGTGGACCAACAACTTCTGGCTCACGTGGCTGTGCATCGGCGGCGGCATCACGGGCGTGGTGCCGGTCGGGTTCCTGGTCGACAACGCCATCAACGTGGGTGCGGCCGGTGGGCTGATGGCCTCCTACGGCCACCTCGGGGTGTTCCTGCAGCTCATCCTGCCGCACGGGTTCATGGAGCTGACGAGCATCTTCGTGGCGGGTGCGGCCGGGCTCAAGCTGTTCTGGGCGTGGATCGACCCCGGCCCCCGGCCGCGCGGACGCGCCGTGGCCGACGAAGGGCGTTCGCTCGTCACCGTGGCCCTGGGCCTCGTCGCGACGCTCGCCGCCTCCGGCCTGGTCGAGGCGTTCGTCACCGGCTCCCACCTGCCGTGGGTCGGCAAGATCGCCATCGGGCTGGTGGTCGTCACCGCCTTCTGGGTCTACACGCTGGTGCTGGGCGCCCGTGCGGTCCGGGCGGGCGAGACCGGAGACCTCGCCGCCGACCTGGCCGGCTACCAGGTGGCCACGGCCGGCTGACGGCGCTCGCCGACGGCCCGTCAGGCACGGCGCACCGCTACAGCCGGCCGGCCGCCTTGAGCGCGAGGTAGGTGTCGGCCAGGCGCGGCGCGAGGTCGTCGGGCAGCGCCTCGACGACGTCCATGCCGCGCCGCCGGAGCCGCTGGGCGACGGCGGCCCGCTCCAGGCCGGCCCGCTCGGCCGCCGCGGCGGCGAACACGTCGGCGCTCGTGGTGCGCGTCGCGCGCAGCGTCTCCTCCTCGGGGTCGAGGACCGATGCGACGACGACGGCGTGCCGCGACGTCAGCTGCTCCGCGACGTCCAGCAGCCCTTGCTCCACCGCCGCCGGGTCGAGCGTGGTCAGCAGCACCACCAGGGCGCGCTGCGTCAGCCGCTCGCGGACCTGGGCCGCCACGCCCGCCCAGTCGGCCTCCACGAGCTCGGGCTGCACGCCGGCGAGCGCGTCGGCGAACGCCGGCAGCACGCGCCGCCCGGTGGATCCCGCGACCCGGGCCCGCACCCGCCGGTCGAACGCGAGCAGCTCGACCCGGTCACCGGCGTGCGTGGCGAGGGACGCCAGCAGGAGCGCGGCCTCGATCGACGCCTCGAGCCGGGGGGCGTCGTCCACCCGGACGGCGCTGGTCCGCGACGTGTCGACGACGAGGAGCACCCGGCGGTCCCGTTCCGGCCGCCAGGTGCGGACCACGACGTCCGCACGGCGAGCCGTGGCCCGCCAGTCGATGGAGCGCACGTCGTCGCCGATGACGTACTCGCGCAGCGAGTCGAACTCCGTCCCGGCACCCCGCACCTGGACCGCGGCGCGGCCGTCCAGCTCCCGCAGCCGCGCCAGCCGGCTCGGCAGGTGCCGGCGCGACGCGAACTCCGGCAGCACCCGCAGCCGGCCGGGCACCGGCAGCGTCGCCTGGCGGCCCGCCAGGCCCAGCGGCCCGATGCTGCGGATCGTCACCGCCCCGGCGACGAGGTCGCCGCGCCGCGTGGGCAGCAGGTCGGTGACGACGCGCCTGGCCTCGCCCGGCGGCAGGTCGACGTGGTGGCGCGGGGTGGTGCGAGCGAGCGACGCGGGCGACCCCGGCGCGTCGTCGCGGGGCAGCGCCGACGGTGGCCAGGCGTCGCGCACCACGGCCCGCAGCCGGCGGGCGTCCCGGTTCTCCAGCGTCAGCACCGAGCGTGCCGGCTGGGTGAGCCGCACGGAGGCCGGCACGTCGCGGCGCACCCCGACGCGCCGCGGCGAGGCGGCCAGCGCCGCGTCGAGCCCGCACAGCACGACGACGACCACCGCCCAGGCCAGCACCGTGCCGGGCACCGGCACGAGCAGCACCGCGACGGCGCCGAGCGCCGTCAGCACCACCGCCCGCCACGTGAGGGCCACGAGCGCCTCAGCGGGGGACCGGCACGGAGGCCAGCACCGTGTCGAGGACGGTCTCGGCCGTGACGCCCTCGAGCTCGGCCTCGGGCCGCACCTGCACCCGGTGCCGCAGCGTCGGGTGGGCGAGCGCCTTGACGTCGTCGGGCGTGACGTAGCCCCGGCCGGACAGCCACGCCCACGCCCGAGCCGTCGCCAGCAGCGCAGTGGCGCCGCGCGGCGACACCCCGAGCGACAGCGACGGGGACTCGCGCGTGGCGCGCACCAGGTCCACGACGTACCCGACGACCTCGCGCGCCACGGTGACCCGAGCCACCTGACCGCGTGCGGCGGCGAGCATCGCCGCGTCCGCGACCGGCCGGACGCCCGCGGCCCGCAGGTCCCGCGGGTCGAAGCCGTGGGCGTGCCGTTCCAGCACCTCGATCTCGTCGGGTCGCGGCGGCAGCGGCAGCAGCAGCTTGAGCAGGAAGCGGTCGAGCTGCGCCTCCGGCAGCGGGTAGGTGCCCTCGTACTCGACCGGGTTCTGGGTCGCGACGACGATGAACGGGTCCGGGAGCGGGCGCGGCGTGCCGTCGACGGACACCTGGCGCTCCTCCATGGCCTCCAGGAGGGAGGCCTGGGTCTTGGGAGGCGTCCGGTTGATCTCGTCGGCCAGCAGCAGGTTGGTGAACACCGGCCCCTGCCGGAACGAGAACTCGGCGGTGCGGGCGTCGTAGACGAGCGAGCCGGTGACGTCGCCGGGCATGAGGTCCGGCGTGAACTGCACCCGCTTGGTGTCGAGCGCCAGCGCGGCGGACAGCGCCCGCACGAGCAGCGTCTTGGCGACACCGGGCACGCCTTCCAGCAGCACGTGCCCGCGGCACAGCAGCGCGATCACCAGGCCGGTGACCGCGGCGTCCTGCCCGACGACCGCCTTGGCGACCTCGGCGCGCACGGCGCCCAGCGCGGCCCGCAGCGGCGCACCGGGATCGCCGGCGTCGCCGGCCGGACCCGCCGGTGCGGCGAGCGGTCCTGCCGAGGCCGGCGGGGCCGGGGCTGCCGGCGTCGCCGGAGCCTGCGGCGGCAGGGGCGGCATCGGGGTGCCCTCGTGCCGGGGCTGGCCGTAGCCAGGAACGTCGTCGCTCACGGTCGGTTGACCTCGCTCTCCAGGATGTCCAGCTCGTCGGCCAGGGTGGCCAGCTCTCGGTCGTCGTGCGGTGGTGGCCCGTACAGCAGCCGCGCCACCTCGGTGGGTGCCGCGCCCGAGGCGCGGGCCACCGCCTCGATCGTCGCCGGGGCGTCGCACGAGCGCGGCAGGCCCAGGCGGGTCGCCATGCGGGTTGCCGCACCGGCGCGCAGCGCCGCCGCAGCGTGCCCGTGCGAGCGCGCGCGCCGGTACAGCCGGCCCCGGCCGCGGGTGGTCTCGGCGGCGGGCACGACCACCGGCAGCCGCTCCGCCACGACGGGGCCCAGCCGGCGGCCGCGCCACAGCGCGACGACGAGTGCCACCAGCAGCGCCTGCAGGCCGAGCACCGGGAGCCAGGGCGGCAGCAGGCTGCCGACGGCGGTGCCGCCGCCGCTGGTCGCGCCGATCGTCGGCAGGAACCAGGTGAGGTGGTCGTGCCGGCCGAGCATCCGGATGGTGAGCGCGGCGTTGCCCTGCGACGCCAGCGACGCGTTCGTCAGCGGCGTGGCGTCGGCCAGCACGGCCACGCGGTGGCCGGCCGCGTTCCGCGTCACCGCGTAGGCGCCTCCCGGGCTGCCGTCCGGGGCCGGGAAGCACGTCACCGCGTCCGGTCCCTGGGCCGTGAGGGCGCCGAACGCGGTGATCGTGCCCGCCGCCTGCGCGTCCGGGTCCGGGCACGCCGCCTGGCGCGTCGTGGCCGTCGAGCCGCCGCCGTAGCCGAGCCGCACGCCGGGCGCCAGCTCGTCGAGGTACGCCGTCGCGGCGACCAGGACGAGGCCGGCGTCCACCGAAGCCAGCTGCCGGGCGTCCTGCGGCGTCAGCCCGAAGTCGTCCAGCACCAGCAGCGTGCCGCCGCCGGCGGCCGCCCGTTCGGCGTCCCGCATCGTCCGCACGTAGGTCACCGTGACGCCGTGCCGACCGAGGATCTGCGCGAGCGCCCGGGCTCCGGTGGCGCCGGCGTTGTCGGGCGCCAGCGGCGTGCTGGAGGTGCGCGGCGCCGGCAGGATCGCCAGCAGCCCCCCGACGAGCAGCACGGCGAGCACGACGAGCACCGGACGGGCCCGCCGCCAGCGCCCGGCGGCCCGGCCGCGCGCGGTGGTGCCGTCGCCCACCAGGACGGTGGCCGCGCTCATGCCGGGACCGGCTCACGCCGGGCGGCACCGGCCTGCCGGTCCACCCCGCGCATCGTCTCGTCGTCGCCCGGGCCGGCGACCCGCTCGCCGTAGACGACGTCGTCGAACAGCTCGGCGCCCTCGTGCAGCGCGCCGGCCGCCCCCGCCAGCACCCGGCCGGCCTCGGTGGCCACCTCCAGCGCGGTACGACCGGGCCGCTCGTCGAGCACGGCGCGTTCCTCGAGGCCGCGCACCACGGCGCGGAACCGCTCCGCGACGGCGAGCGACCAGTCGCCCGCCCCCGCGGCCGCCTCGGCGGCGGCCCGCAGCTGCGCGGCGCTGCGCCGGTCGTCGTGCCCCAGCACCTGCCGGGCGTTCGCGGCGCGCCGGGAGCGCCGCACCGGCCCGGCGACCCAGAGCGCGACGAGCACGACGACGGCCAGCACGCCGACGACGAGCAGCGCCGCCAGCACCGGCGACATCCCGAGCGACGGCAGACCCTGGAACAGGTGCAGGATCCAGCGCAGCAGACGCACCAGCAGGCTCTCCGAGCGGTGGTAGACGGGGTCGGAGAGTTCCTCGACCGCCCACCGTCGCGCGGTCGGCGCGTCGGGCGTCACCGGGGGCTGCAGGAGCACCGGCGGCCTACCCGGCGGCAGCGGCTGCGTCGGCGGTGGCCGCGCGGCTCAGCTCGAGGTCGAGGCCCTCGCGGCGCATCCGCACGTCGATGTACAGCAGCGCCACCACCGCCGACGTGTAGGTGGTCGTCGCGGTCAGCGCGACGACCTGGCCGATCGAGGTGATCGCCAGCGAGGCGGCGGAGACCAGCTGGCCGGACGTCGTGACGGTCGCGACGATGCTGAACGGCGTGACGATGACCTGCTCGAGCACCCCCATGAGCACCGCGACCAGCAGCCAGATGCCGAACAGGCGCCAGAAGCTGCCCCGCGTCAGGCGCCACGCGCGGGCCACCGTCGACCAGAACGCCTTGCCCTCGAGCATGAGGGCGGGGGTGACGAGCAGCGTGCGGGTGCTGAACCACACCGTGCCGACGAGGTAGCCGACCAGCGCGACCAGCCCGACCGCCACCGCCGGCCCGGTGTGGTGGGTCACCGCGAGCAGCACGACGATCCCGGCCAGCAGCGCGCCGACGAGGACCACGGCCAGGCCGGACAGCAGCGAGAACCCGACCACCCACCAGACCCGCCCCGATCGCAGCACCTCGCGCACCGAGATGGTGCGGCCCAGCACGGAGCGGCTCACCGCGACGACGAGCAGGCCGGTGAGGATCGTCGTGACCAGCACGGTGATGGGCCGGGTGAACACCGAGCCGAACGCGTAGGACAGCTCGCCGCTGACCTGGCCGGACTGGGCGGGGGACAGGGTGCTGGTCGTCGAGCCGAACAGGTCGTTGAGCGGCCCGGTGAGGAAGCCGGAGACGTAGTAGGTCAGGACGGCCGAGACCAGCACCGCGACGGCGACCGCGACCGACGAGAGGCCGAACATCACCGAGGGGTTCGCCCGGATGGCCCGCACGCCGCCGTCGAGGATCTCGCCGAGGGAGAGCGGCCGCAGCGGGATGATGCCGGGCTGGAGCACCGGTGGTGCCCAGGGCTGCGGCGCGGCCGGGTAGCCGTAGCCGCCGTAGCCGCTGTAGCCGGATCCCGCCGGCGCGGTGGGCTGCTGCCCCGACCACCCGGCGCCGGCCCACGTCGGCGGCACCTGCGGCGCACCCCACTGCCCCGGCTGGTCCCCGGTCGGCGCGGGTGGCACGCCGGGCGCGCCCCATCCCGCGGGCGGCGACGGCGGAGCCGCGGGCTCGTCGTGCGGCCCGGGCTGCTGGTGCCCCGGGTCGCCCGACCCGCCGGGTGCGGCCCAGGCGGGCGGCTGGTCCTCGGGGCTGGTCATGCCGCTGGATTCCCTCCCGGGCCGCGGCCGGTGCGCGCCCCGGCGCCATCGTGCCACGCCGAGCCCTGCCGCCGGAGGCGCTGCGGGGACGTCGTCGCCCGGTTCACCTGCGGGTCCGCCGTCCACCGTGGGCCCGGGTGCGAGAATGCGCAGCATGAAGGGTCGTGTGCTGGTGGTCGATGACGACACCGCGCTGGCGGAGATGATCGGCATCGTGCTGCGCTCGGAGGGGTACGAGCCGGTCTTCTGCGAGGACGGCGACAGTGCGCTCGGCATCTTCCGCGCCGCGCAGCCGGACCTCGTGCTGCTGGACCTCATGCTGCCGGGCAAGGACGGGTACGAGGTGTGCCGGCTGATCCGGGGCGAGTCGGGTGTGCCGATCGTCATGCTGACGGCCAAGAGCGACACGGTCGACGTGGTGCTCGGGCTCGAGGCGGGTGCCGACGACTACATCTCCAAGCCGTTCAAGCCCAAGGAGCTCGTCGCGCGCGTGCGCGCGCGCCTGCGGCGGTCCGACGAGCCTGCGCCGGAGCACCTGGCGATCGGCGACCTGACGATCGACGTGCCGGGCCACCGGGTGTCGCGCGACGCCGAGCAGATCTCGCTGACGCCCCTGGAGTTCGACCTGCTCGTCGCGCTGGCTCGCAAGCCGTGGCAGGTGTTCACGCGTGAGGTGCTGCTGGAGAAGGTCTGGGGCTACCGGCACGCCGCCGACACCCGGCTGGTCAACGTCCACGTGCAGCGGCTGCGCTCGAAGATCGAGCACGACCCCGAGAAGCCGGAGATCGTCGTGACCGTGCGCGGGGTCGGCTACAAGGCGGGCGCGACGACGTCGTGACGGCCGGCGGGCGCCGCGGACGGCCGCGGTGGACGAGCGTGTGGCGGCTGCTGCGGTCCCGGTGGCTGCACAGGCTGCGCGGTGCCCTGCACTGGTGGCGCGGGTCGCTGCAGGTGCGCGTGCTGACGTCCACGCTGCTCATCGGGCTGGCGGCGCTCGCCCTCGTCTTCGTCTACGTCGGGCAGCGCACCGCCGCCGGGCTGTTCGACGAACGGCGCGACCAGGTGCTCGACGAGAGCTTCCGCGCCTCGCAGCAGGCCCAGCAGACCCTCAACGCCTCGACCGCCCAGACGGCGGCCGAGGTCTTCGTCCTGCTGCGCGGGGTGACCACCGAGGAGAGCACGGGCGGACCGAGCAGCCCGGACGTGTTCATGCTGCGCGCTCCGGTGCAGCCGGCGCCGGGCCAGCCGGCCCCGGTGCAGGTCGGCAACACCGCGACGAACCCCACGCTCGTCTCGCTCATCAGCGACGGCCTGCGGGGGGCGCTGGCGGACAACAAGCAGCACTGGCAGTCCGTCGGCGTCGTCGACCCGGCGACGCACCAGGTCACGCCGGCGATCATCGTCGGCCAGCAGGTGTCGGTGCCCGTCGTCGGCACCTACCAGATGTTCTTCCTCTACCGGCTCGACGCCGAGCAGAAGCGCCTCGACTTCCTGCTGGGCACGCTCGCGCTCGCGGCCGGGGCGCTCGTCCTGCTGCTCGCGTCGACGACCTGGCTGGTGACCCGCCGCACCGTGCGGCCGGTGCGGCGCGCCGCCGAGGTCGCCGAACGGCTCGCCGACGGCCAGCTGACCGAGCGGATGCCCGAGCGCGGCGAGGACGAGATGGCGACGTTGGCGCGGTCGTTCAACGGGATGGCGGTGTCGCTGCAGGACCAGATCCGGCGGCTCGAGGAGCTGTCGGCGCTGCAGCGCCGGTTCGTCTCCGACGTCTCGCACGAGCTGCGCACGCCGCTGACCACCATCCGGATGGCCGGGGAGATGATCTACGGCGCCCGGGAGTCCTTCGACGCCGTCACCAAGCGCTCCGCCGAGCTGCTCAGCACGCAGCTCGACCGGTTCGAGGACCTGCTGGCCGACCTGCTCGAGATCAGCCGCTACGACGCCGGCGCGGCGGTCCTCGACGCCGAGGGCGGGGACGTGCGCGACGTGGTGCTGCGGACCGTCGACAACGCCCTGACGCTGGCGGTGCGCAAGGGTTCCTGGCTCCGGGTGGAGATGCCGGAGGACCGCGCGGTCGCGGACATCGACCCACGGCGCGTCGAGCGCATCGTGCGCAACCTCCTGGTCAACGCCATCGAGCACGCCGAGGGCACGGTGGTCGAGGTGCGCGTCGCCGCCGACGCGAAGGCCGTGGCGGTCGTCGTGCGTGACCACGGCATCGGCATGACGCCGGAGGAGGTGGCCCACGTGTTCGACCGGTTCTGGCGTGCCGACCCGGCCCGGGCCCGCACCACCGGTGGCACCGGCCTCGGCCTGGCGATCTCGCTGGAGGATGCGCACCTGCACGGCGGCTGGCTCGAGGCCTGGGGGCGTCCGGGACAGGGCGCGAGCTTCCGGCTGACGCTGCCGCGGCGCGCGGGCATGACGCTGACGAGCTCCCCGCTGGACCTGGTGCCGCCCGCCGAGCCGCAGCCCGCGGTGGCACCGTCGGTCGGCGTCTCGCGCACCGACCCCGCGGCGCTGCCGGAGTGGACGTCGTCGTTCGATCCCGACCGGCAGGAGGTGCCGTGATGCGTCGCTCGCTGCGGGTGGTCGGGCTGCTCGCCGTGGCCGCCGTCGCCCTCGCCGGCTGTGCCCGGATCCCGACGTCGGGGCCGGTCAAGCAGGGCGGCGAGGGCCAGGTGGCCGAGCCGAACCCCGCCGTCGTGCTGGCCGTCGGGCCGCAGCCGGACTCCCAGCCGGAGCAGATCGTCGAGGACTACCTCACCGCGGGCGCCGCCGGCGTGTCGAACGACCTCGACTTCACCGTCGCCCGCAAGTACCTGTACGGCGACGCCGCGGCGACCTGGAACCCGCTGGGCAGCGTGCTCGTCGTCGACAGCTTCACGCCGTCCCAGCCGAGCGACACCCAGGTGACCATCCAGGCGTCGGTGGTGGGCAAGGTCGACGCCGACGGCGTCTACTCCGAGACCGCGCGGGGCGCGCCGGAGACGGTGACGTTCGGGATGGTGCGGGACACGGCGGGGCAGTGGCGCATCAAGGACGCCCCGGACGGCCTGATCCTCACGTCCCGGCAGTTCCAGGACCAGTTCCGCCGGGTGTCGCTGTACTTCCTCACGCCGGACGAGCAGTTCCTCGTGCCCGACCCGCGCTGGTACCCCGCCGTGAACCTCGCGACGTCGGTCGTCAAGGGCCTGATCGCAGGCCCCTCGCCGTGGCTGCGGGACGCGGTGCGCACCGAGGTGCCACAAGGAGTCGTGCTGTCGCCGGACGCCGTCAAGGTCACGGACGGCCAGGCGAACGTGGTGCTCGCGCCGACCCCCGCGGTGCAGGCCGCGAACCCCGACCTTCTCGTCGCGCAGATCCAGGAGACGCTGGTCCAGCAGGTGGCGCAGGTCCGGACCGTCGTGGTGCAGGCCGGCCTCGACGGTCCGCAGCTGCAGGGCACCAAGCAGCTGTCGACGATCGGCCAGACGCCGATGTCGGGAGGCGCGGAGATGATCGCCACCGGCGCCGACGGCGATCGCCTCGTGGCGCTCACCAGCCAGCTGACTCCGGTGGCGGGCGTCTCGCCGCTGACCGGCCTGGACGCACGCAGCCCCGCCCGTTCGGAGAACGGCGTGGTGCGCGCGTTCCTGCGCGGACCGAACGATCTGGCGACGGTGCCGACCACCGGGCAGCAGTCGCAGTCGCTGCTCAAGGAGCCGGGCCTGGCGCCGCCGTCGGTGGACCGGTTCGGCTGGGTCTGGAGCGCGAGCGGCGGCACGGTCTACGCGGTCGACGGGCACGACCCGGTGGTGGCGCTCACGCCGAAGTGGCTCTCGGACCGGCAGGTGACGTCCGTGCGCGTGTCGCGCGACGGCACCCGGATCGCCGTCGTCTCCACCGGCCAGGACGGTGTCTCGGTGGACGTGGCCGGGATCGCGCGCGACGAGCGCGGCGGTCCGCAGCAGCTGTCGGACTCCACGGAGCGCGTCGGTGCCGCGCTGTCGGCGGCGAGCTCCGTCGTCTGGTACGACGACGACCAGCTGGCCGTGATGGCCCGCGGTGCGGGGTCGGCCACGGTGTGGGAGGTCCCGCTCGGCGGTCCGAGCAAGGCGCTTCCGGACGTGGCCGGCGGGGTGTCGCTCGCGGGTGGGCGCGCCGAGCGCAGCCTGCTCGTCGCGACGAGCGACGGCCGGTTGCTCGTGTACAGCGGACCGACGTGGACGCCGGTGGACGGCGTCTCCGGCGTCCGGGATCCGTCCTACCCGGGCTGAGGCGTCCACAGCCCTGATCCGTGGCGCCGGCTTCCGGCGGCCGTGGGTCGGTCCGTCGGCCGGCGCGCGTGGCGCGGCGAGGATTGCGCCGTGTCCGAGGCGTGGTGGCGGGTGGCGGCGCACGACCTGCTCGGCCTGGTGCTGCCGGTCGGGTGCGCCGGCTGCGGCGAGGACGACGTGCCCTGGTGCGTCCGCTGCGCCGGCTGCCTCGACCGACCAGCCTGGCGCGCTGAGGAGCGGGCGGGCCGGCTGGACCTCATGGACGCGCGCGGGCCGGTGCCGGTGTGGGCGGTCGCCGACTTCGCCGGTCCGGTGCGCCATGCGGTCAGTGCGTGGAAGGACCGGGGCCGGGCCGACCTCACCGCGGTGCTCGGCGTCGCGGTGCGGCGCGCGGCGCGGGCGCTCGTCGACGAGGCGGGCG
>JAJYTJ010000249.1 GCA_021793115.1 Actinomycetes bacterium
CCGCGGGCGGGACCGGGCCGGCCGCGGGCGGGACCGGGGTCGAGGCGCCAGAGGAGCTGCCCGAGGCGGCGCTCGAGGAACCGCTCGAGCAACCCGCGGCGGCGCCCGTGGAGCGACCCGCCCCGACCGCCGGGCGGCTGACGCGGCTGCGTGACCGGCTCGCCCGCTCCGGCTCGCCGCTCGGCGCGCGCCTGCTGGCCGTCCTCTCGCGCGACCGGCTCTCCGAGGCCGACTGGGAGGAGCTCGAGGAGACGCTGCTCCTGGCGGACGTCGGCGCCGGGCCCTCGGGCGAGATCGTCGAGGCGTTGCGCACGCGCGTGCGTGTGGCCGGCACCGGCGACGCGGCCGCCGTCCGGGCGCTGCTGCGCGAGCAGCTCCTCGCGCTCGTCGACCCGGGCCTCGACCGGTCGCTCGACGTCACGCCGACCACGGCCGAGGACGGCACGACGTCGCCGGCGATCGTGCTCGTCGTGGGCGTCAACGGCACGGGGAAGACGACGACGGTGGGCAAGCTCGCGCGCGTGCTCGTCGCGGACGGCCGCAGCGTTGTCCTGGGCGCGGCGGACACATTCCGGGCCGCGGCCGCCGAGCAGCTGACGACGTGGGGGTCACGTGTCGGCGTCCGCACCGTGCGGGCCGACCGCGAGGGGGCCGACCCGGCGTCGGTGGCGTTCGACGCCGTGCGGGCCGCGCAGGCCGAGGGGGCCGACGTGGTGCTCGTCGACACCGCGGGCCGGCTGCAGAACAAGGCCGGGCTCATGGACGAGCTGGGCAAGATCACGCGCGTCCTCACGCGCACCGCGCCGCTGTCGGAGGTGCTGCTCGTGCTGGACGCCACCACCGGGCAGAACGGGCTCAGCCAGGCGCGCGTGTTCACCCAGGTGGCCGGCGTCACCGGGATCGTGCTCACCAAGCTCGACGGCACCGCGAAGGGCGGCATCGTCGTCGCGGTGCAGCGCGAGCTGGGGGTGCCCGTCAAGCTCGTCGGTCTGGGCGAGGGCCCGGACGACCTGGCGCCGTTCGACCCCGAGGCGTTCGTGGACGGCCTTCTCGGCGCCTGAGACGTGCCCGGCGGCGTCACACGATGTTTACCTCGCCCGGGCTGACGTGACGCTGCCGTAACGCGTGCGGCGACCCGCGGAAACCGGTCGCCACCACCGTTGTCTGCGCGGCGAGCCGTCCGGCTGGCCACGGGAGAAACGGGTGCAGCTGATGGTGACATCGCTCCTGACGGCAGTGGCGGCCGCGGGTCCATCGTGTGACCCCATGGCGTCGACCGCCAGCGCGTTCTGCCTCAACACCGGCAACAACGCGTGGATGCTGACGTCCGCCGTGATCGTCCTCATGATGACGGTCCCGGCGCTGGCGTTCTTCTACGGCGGCATGGTCCGGGCCAAGTCGGTCCTCAACATGCTGATGATGAACTACATCGCGGCGGGGATCGTCGGGTTCGTCTGGCTGCTGTGGGGCTACTCGATGGCCTTCGGCACCGGGACCACGGGCATCAACCAGTTCGTCGGCAACCCGTTCCAGTTCTTCGGCCTGCAGGGTCTGGTCGAGAGCGCGACGGACGGCAGCGCGTCGAGCTTCAGCCCCCTGGCGACGACCGGCGTGCCGGCGTTCACCGTGGTGGCGTTCCAGGTGACGTTCGCCGTCATCACCGTCGCCCTCATCACCGGCGCCATCGCGGACCGCATGAAGTTCGGCTCCTGGATCGTGTTCACCGTGGTCTGGGCGACGATCGTCTACTTCCCGCTCGCGCACATGGTCTGGGCCGGCGGTTTCCTCGGCGTCGGTGGCTTCATCTCGCAGCACCTGTCGACGCCGATCGACTTCGCCGGGGGCACCGTCGTCCACATCGACGCCGGTGCCGCGGGCCTGGCGCTCGCGCTGCTGCTCGGCAGGCGCAAGGGCTGGCCGCGGGAGCCCATGCGTCCGCACAACCTCCCGTACGTCATGCTCGGCGCGGCGCTGCTGTGGGTCGGCTGGTTCGGCTTCAACGCCGGCTCCGAGGGCGCGGCGGACGGGACCGCCGCCCGCGCCTGGCTCAACACGTTCGTCGCCACGTGCGTCGCGATGCTCGCCTGGCTCGCCACGGAGAAGCTCCGCGACGGCCATGCGACGTCGCTCGGCGCGGCGTCGGGCATCGTCGCCGGCCTGGTCGCCATCACCCCGGCGGCCGCCACGGTGGACACGTGGGGCGCCATGGTCATCGGCCTGGTGGCCGGCGCGCTGTGCGCCATCGCCATCGGGATCAAGTACAAGTTCGGCTTCGACGACGCGCTCGACGTGGTCGGCGTCCACCTCGTCGGCGGCCTCACGGGCACCGTGCTCATCGGCTTCCTGGCCACCAACAACCAGGGCGCCTGGTACCCCGCGGGGGCCAAGAACGGCCTGCTCTACGGCGGCGGCGTGACCCAGCTGCTCACCCAGGTCGTGGCCGCGGCGTTCGCGCTGGTCTTCTCGTTCGTCCTCACGTGGGTGATCGCCAGCGTCATCAAGGCCGTCCGCGGCATCCGGCTCTCGCAGGAGGTCGAGGTCGGCGGGATCGACCTCGCCGTGCACGGCGAGTCCGCGTACGACACGATCGGTGCCCGCATCTCGTCGGAGGTGGAGTGATGACGAAGCTCGTGACGGCGATCATCCAGCCGCATCGGCTGGACGACGTGAAGTCGGCCCTCGAGGGCGCCGGGGTGCACGGCCTGACGGTGAGCGAGGCGAGCGGTTACGGCCGCCAGCGCGGTCACACGGAGGTCTACCGCGGCGCCGAGTACACCGTGGACCTGGTGCCCAAGGTCAAGGTGGACGTGCTCGTCACCGACGAGGACGCCCCGACCGTGGTGGACGTCATCGTCCAGGCGGCGCAGACGGGCCGGATCGGCGACGGCAAGGTGTGGGTGACGCCGGTCGACGACGTGGCCCGCGTCCGCACCGGCGAGCACGGCGACACGGCGCTGTGAGCGCATGACCGATCGGCCGACCTCCTCGGCCCGGCCCGGCCCGCAGGTCCCGCACCCCTCCGACGGGGTGCGGGACCTGCGGCGTGAGCGGCTGGAGCTCGCCGGCTCGCTCGCGGGGCCCGGCTCCGACGGCGTCGCGCGGCGGGACGCGGTCGCCGCGCTCGTCGTGCGGCGCCTGGGCGAGCTGTGGGACGCCGCGACGGCGGACCTGGACACCACGGGCATCGCGCTGGGCGCGGTGGGCAGCGTCGGCCGCGGCGACGCCTCGCCCGTGAGCGACCTCGACCTGCTGCTGGTGCACGAGGGCCGGGGCCGCGCGCCCGAGGACCTGCAGCGGCTCGCGGAGCGGCTCTGGTACCCCATCTGGGACGCCGGGCTGGACCTCGACCACTCGGTGCGCTCGCTCGCGCAGTGCCGCCAGGTGGCGAGCAAGGACCTGCCGGCGGCCGTGGGGCTGCTGGAGCTGCGGCACGTCGCGGGCGACCCGGTGGTGGTCGCGCGGGCGATGTCCGCGCTCCTGGAGGACTGGCGCGCCGCGGCGCGCCGCCGGCTGCCCGAGCTCCTGGCGTCGACCAGGACGCGCGCGGAGCGGTTCGGCGAGCTGGCCTACCTCCTCGAGCCCGACCTCAAGGAGGCCCGTGGCGGCATCCGCGACGCGGTGGTGCTCTCGGCCCTCGCCGCGACGTGGCTGACCGACCGGCCGCACGGCGCGGTCGACACCGCCTACCACCACCTGCTCGACGTGCGGGACGCGGTGCAGATCGCCACCGGCCGGCACACGAACCGGCTGCTGCTCGCCGACCAGGACGAGGTCGCCGCGCGCGTGGGGTTCGACGACCGCGACGACCTGCTCGCATCGATCGCGGAGGCCGGGCGCGTCATCTCGTACGCCGTGGACACCACGGCACGCAACGCGCGGCAGGCGCTGCAGCGGCCGGCCCCGCCGTTCCTCGTGCGGGGGCGGCGCCAGCCGCCACGGCTGCGCACCATCGCCGAGGGCCTCGTCGAGCACGACGGCGAGCTGGTGCTCGCCGCGGACGCCCACCCGGCCGACGACCCCGTGCTGTCGCTGCGGGCGGCGGCGACCGCCGCGCGCACGGGCCTGGCGCTGTCCCCGGTGACGGTCGCGAGCCTCGAGGCGACGCCGCCGCTGCCCGTGCCGTGGCCGCCGGCGGCCCGCGTGCAGATGGTCGCGCTGCTGGCGAGCGGAGA
>JAJYTJ010000052.1 GCA_021793115.1 Actinomycetes bacterium
GTGCGGGTGACCGGACCGGACCGGCTCGGCTGGCTGCACTCGATCACGTCGCAGGCCCTCGACGGGCTGGCGCCGTTCACGTCCACCGAGACGCTCGTGCTGTCGCCGCAGGGGCACGTGGAGCACGCCGCCGGTGTGGTCGACGACGGCGAGGCGACGTGGCTGCTCACCGAGACGGCGGCCGGCCTGGCCGCCTGGTTGTCGTCGATGCGGTTCCTGCTGCGCGTCGAGGTGACCGACGTCAGCGCCGAGTGGGCCGCGCTCGGCGAGCCGTCGTCGCAGGAGGGCGCCGCGGGCGGCCCGGTGGTGTGGCGCGACCCGTGGCCGCACGTCGCCACCGGCGGTACCCGGTACGGCCCGCCCGACGACGAGCACCCGGGGCTCGAGCGCGCGTGGCGCCTGGTGCTCGTGCCGCGCCGGGCGCTGGCCGACGAGGTGGCCGCCCGCCGCTCGTCGGGCGTGACCGTGGCCGGCACGTGGGCCAGCGAGGCCCTCCGCGTCGCCGCCTGGCGGCCGCGTGCCGCGCTCGAGGTGGACCACCGCACCATCCCGCACGAGCTGGACTGGCTGCGCACCGCGGTGCACCTCGGCAAGGGCTGCTACCGCGGCCAGGAGACGGTGGCGCGCGTCCACAACCTCGGGCGCCCGCCGCGGCGGCTCGTCATGCTCCACCTCGACGGCTACGCCGAGGCGCTGCCGGTGCCGGGCGCGGCCGTGCGGCTCGACGACGCGCAGGTGGGGGCGGTGACGAGCGCGGCGCGGCACCACGAGCTGGGCCCGGTGGCGCTCGCGGTGGTGCGCCGGTCGGTGCCGGTGGCGGCGCAGCTCGCGGTGGACGACGACGCCCGCCCGGTGGCGGCCGCGCAGGAGGAGATCGTCACCGCCGAGGGCCGGTCCCCGGACCGCCCGCCGGCGCACGGACCCCTCACGCCGGGGCTGCGTCCCCGCACACTGCCGTGACCGGCCCCTCACCCGCGGCGCCCGGCGGCATCGCGGGCCGGCCCGGCGCCGTGCCGCAGGACGCGGCGCGCCTGGCAGACGACGAGGTGAGCCGCCGCCCGCTGGAGCCCGTGGCCGCCGCCCACGGCGCCGAGGACGCGTCCGCGCTGCGCCTGGCGGGCACCGCGCTGCGGCGGCTGCTGCTGCGCACCCGGCTGCGCCAGGGCCTGGTGCGCGCGCGGGTGGGGATGCTGCCCATCGGGCAGGCTGCCGTGGCCGCCGGCGCGGCGTACGCCCTCGCCTACTGGGTGCTGGGGCACCACCAGCCGTTCTTCGCGCCGATCGCCGCCTGGGCGTGCCTCGGCTTCACCATGCAGCGCAGCGTGCGGCGGGTCGGCGAGCTGGCGCTCGCCGTCGGCCTCGGCGTGGGCCTGGGTGACCTCGTCGTGCACTGGATCGGCACCGGGTGGTGGCAGGTCGCCGTGGTGCTCTTCGTCGCCGCGCTCGTGGCGCGGATCGTCGGGCCCGGCGCGATGCTCACCACGCAGGCGGGCACACAGGCGATCGTCATCGTCGGGCTGCCGGTGGCGTCCGGCGGGCCGCTCGGACGGTGGACGGACGCGCTCGTCGGGGGCGCCGTCGCCTTCCTCGTCGCCGTGCTCTGGCCGGGCGACACCCGGCGCCGGCCCCGGGCGCTGGGCGTGCACGCGACCACCGAGCTCGCCGAGACGCTCGAGCTCGTCGCGCGCGGCATGCGCGCCAAGGACGTCGACGGCCTCGCCGGCGCGCTGGTGCGCGGCCGGGCGTCGGACCCGATCCTCACCGAGTGGCGCGTGTCCGCGCGCAACGGCACGGAGCTCTCGCGCGTGAGCGCGGCGCGGCCGTGGCGCGACGAGCTGCTGCGGCTGGAGTCGCAGGCCGTCATGGTGGAGCGGGCGATGCGCAGCGTCCGCGTGCTGGCGCGGCGCGCACCCTCCGTGGTGGACCAGGACCTGACGCCCGTCGCGGACCTCGCCGACCGGTTCGCCGTGGGCGTGCGGCTGCTCACCAACGCGGTGGGCTCCGGCGGCGACCTGGGTCCCGCACGCCGGGCCCTCGCCGCGGTGGCCGCCGACTCCGACCCGCGCGTGGTGGGGGCCGGCTCGTGGCACGTGCAGGCGCTGGTGCTGCTGCTGCGGTCGCCGCTCGCGGACGCGCTCGAGGCCGCCGGCGCCACGCCCGAGGAGGCCCGCGCCGCCCTGCCGGACCTGTGAGCCCGCGTCCCGCTACCGTGAGCGCGTGGAGGTCGCGGTCAGCGCGCTGCGCGCGGAGCTCAGGCAGTGGATCGAGACGGCCCGGTCGGGTGCCGACGTCGTCATCACCGAGCGAGGGGTACCGGTGGCGCGGCTGACCGCGGTGGAGTCCGCCGACCTCGTCGCCCGCCTCGAGCGCGACGGGCTGCTCACGGCGCCCGCCGCCGAGCGCCCCGCCGCCCGGGTCGAGGAGCCAGTCGGGCGCCCCGCGGCCGCGGTCACCGGGCTCATCCGCCGGCTGCGGCACTGATGTCCCTCGTCTACCTCGACACCACGGCGCTGGTGAAGCTGTGCCTGCCCGAGCCGGGCAGCGCGCTGGCCGCGGCGCTGTGGGACGGTGCCGACGTGGTGGCGACGTCGCGACTCGCCGACGCCGAGCTGCGTGCCGCCGTCGCCGAGGCGTTCCGGACGGGCGCGCTGCTGCGCGCGCGAGCCGCGCTCGAGGAGTGGGACCGGCTGTGGGCGGGCCTGTACGTCGTCGAGCCGGCGCCCGCGGTGCTCGACGAGGCCGCGTCGCTCGTCGTGCGTCACGAGATCGGCGCCACCGCCGCGGTGCACCTCGCCTCGGCGCTGACGCTGCGGGCCGACGACCTGCTCGTCGCGTGCTGGGACGAGTCCCTCGCCGCGGCCGCCCGGGCCGAGGGGATGCGGGTGGTGCCACGGCCGGCTCCCGTAGGCTCGGCGCCGTGAGCGCCTCGGTCCACGCCGTCAGTCTCTTCGGCGGCCTCGTCTCGGCCCAGCAGATCCTCTTCCTCGTCCTGTACGTGGTGATCTTCCTGCTGTGCGCGTGGGCGCTGGTGGACTGCGCGGTGCGCCCGACGCGGGCGTTCCCCGCCGCGGGCAAGCGCACGAAGGCGTTCTGGCTGCTCATCACGGCCATCGCCGCGGCGGTGTCGTTCGTCGCGCTGCCGCTCGGCGGCGGCAGCTCGTTCTTCGGGTTCCTCGCGTTCATCGGCGTTGTCGGCGCGATCGTCTACCTCGTCGACGTGCGGCCCGCGGTGGCGCCGTACTCGGGCCGCAGGCGGCGCGGCGGCCGCGGTGGTGGGTCGTCGCGCGGCGGCGGGTCCCCGCGCGGCGGCTGGTAGCCCGTGCGGGCCGTGGTGCAGCGCGTCACGCGCGCGTCCGTCACGGTGGACGACGAGGTGGTCGGGGTGATCGACCGGCCCGGGCTCGTCGTGCTCGTGGGTGTGACTCCGGGCGACGGCGCCGCCCAGGTGGAGTACGTGACGCGCAAGGTCGCCGAGCTGCGGATCCTGGCGGACGAGCGCTCGGTGCTCGACGTGGGGGCGCCCGTGCTGGTCGTGTCGCAGTTCACGCTCTACGCCGACACGCGCAAGGGGCGGCGGCCCACGTGGAACGCGGCCGCACCGGGCGACGTGGCCGAGCCGCTCGTCCAGGCCGTGGTGGACGCGCTGCGGGCGCGGGGGCTCGAGGTGGCTACCGGGGTGTTCGGCGCGCACATGGCGCTCGAGCTGGTCAACGACGGGCCGGTGACGATCGTGCTGGAGTCGGCACCCGCCTGATGCCCTGACATCGAGACCCGCGCGATGCGCTGACATCGAGTCCGCATGATGCCCTGAGGTCGAGCGCGCCGGCCGGGCCCGGACATGAGGAAAGGCCCCTCGGAGTAAGCGTCCGAGGGGCCTTCCTCTGACCGCAGGTCACATGCCCACCGGTGGCCAGGACCTCGGCGCTCCAGTTGCCCGGAGGCGAAGCCCCTACCGCCCGGAGGCGGACACCGCTCCGATGGTGCGGCTGAGTCCGTTCCTTCGGTGGCCGCCGGCGAACCGGTGAACCATCCCGTCGGGCGGGACCACTGCGATCGGCCGCCCGGTCGCAGGAGGCCCCCGCGGCATCGTCCGCGGGTCGATGGCTGTGACACCACCGATGTGGCCGCCCGTTCTCCGGTCGGTCCGTCCCCGACTCCGCGCCGTCCAGAGCGGTTATCCCCGGGGGGAGTCCCTCTCCTTCGAGTCTCGGTGTCGAGGCCGATGGCTAAGTTCTAGTCGCGTTCACCGAACCGCCACAAGTGGTTCTGGGAGATTTCTTTATCCACCGTTGACTCCACATGGATGTCCACAAGGCCACCTGCGGGAATGCCCGGTGAGCACAGGGGTGTGGATGAAAGTTGTGGATCCGGACGCGTGTCGTTCACCTGATCGGGCGTGCTCGCCGGTTACCGTGTCTGCCGAGATGGCCCTTCGGAGTAAGCGTCCGAGGGGCCGAGTCGTCTCCACGGTCGTCTGGCCGTCTGCTCCGGGTCGTCCACCCACTCTGCTCTGCGGTCGTCCACCCACTCTGCTCTGCGGTCGTCTGCCCACTCTGCTCTGCGGTCGTCTGCCCACTCTGCTCTGCGGTCGTCTGCCCACTCTGCTCTGCGGTCGTCTGCCCACTCTGCTCTGCGGTCGTCTGCCCGGTGTGCTCTGCGGTCGTCGCCGGTGGTCTTCGCCGGTTCGTCTCCGGCACCGCCCGGGCTTCGTCCGCGCCATCCGCGCGAGCGCCCGCGCTCCGGCCGCGCCGCGATCGTCGGCCTCCTCACCGCCCTCGCTCGTCCCGGGCCGTGGCGCGACGATGGGTCCATGCGCATCGAGGCGACCGCAGGTGACATCACCACCGTCCACGTCGACGCCATCGTCAACGCCGCGAACTCCTCGTTGCTGGGGGGTGGCGGGGTGGACGGCGCGATCCACGCCGCGGCCGGGCCGCGCCTCCTGGAGGCGTGCCGCGAGCTGCGCAGCACGCGCCTGCCGCACGGGCTGCCCGTGGGCCACTCCGTCGCGACGCCTGGCTTCGACCTGCCTGCCCGTTGGGTGATCCACACGGTGGGCCCCAACCGGCACGCCGGCCAGACCGACCCGGCCCAGCTCGCCTCGTGCTTCGCCACGAGCCTGGACGTGGCGGCGTCCGTCGGTGCGCGCACCGTGGCGTTCCCGGCCGTGAGCGCCGGCGTCTACGGCTGGGACGTGCGCGAGGTCGCGCGGGTGGCGGTGGGCGCCGTGCGCGACTGGTCCGCCGCGCACGACGAGGCCGGGGTCGCCGTGGTGACGTTCGTGCTGTTCTCTGCGGCCGCCCTCGAGGCGTTCGCAGAGGTGCTCGGCGCGTAGCGCCCCCCCGCCGCCCCGACTGGAACGATCGTCCCCGCTCGCTCGGCGTGTCCCGGTGTGTCCGTTCCACTGGCGGCAGGGGGCTTCGGTGCCGGGGTGGGCTCACCCCGGACTGGAACGATCGTCCCCGCTCGCTCGGCGTGTCCCGGTGTGTCCGTTCCACTGGAGGGAGGGGCGGCGTGGGGGCGGGGCTCCACCGTGCGATCGGGTCGCCGCGGGTCAGGGGGTGAGGACTCCGGGGAGGCCGAGCGTGGCCACGATCGTGCGGACCACGCCGTTGTCGTTGTTGCCCGGGGCGACGTACCGCGCCGCGGCCCGCACGTCGGGGTGCGCGTTGGCCATCGCGAACGACCACCCGGCGGCCGCCAGCATCCCCAGGTCGTTGAGGTAGTCGCCGAAGGCCATCGTCTGCTCGCGCGAGATGCCGGTGGCGCGCTGCACCGCCGCGAGGGCGGTGCCCTTGTCGGCGGTCGGGCTCATGACGTCCACCCAGTGCTCCTGGGAGACGAGCACCCGCACCGGCCCGTCGAGCGGCGCCAGCGCGGCGCCCGCGCCGCGCTCGGCCGACCCGAAGTCGTAGACCGCCACCTTGAGGACCTCGTCGTCGCGCACCGCGAGCAGGTCGTCGACCGGGGCGAGCTGCGCATAGTACGGCGCCACCTGGGCGAGGAACGCCGCATCGGTGCGCTCCACGTACGCGCTGCGCTTGCCGCAGAGCACCGTGCCCACGTCGGCACCCCCGGACGCGAACCGGCGCACGGCCGTGATCACGGCCGCGGCGCGCTCCCACGGGACGGTGTCGGACGAGACCTCCCGGCCGTGGTGCACCACGCAGGCGCCGTTCTCGGCGATGTACACGAGGTCGTCGCGCCCGAAGTCGCGCCGCAGCGTGGGGTACGCCCGCCCCGAGGCCGGGCACAGGAGGATGCCGCGCTCGTCGAGCGCGTCGAGCAGGCGCCAGAACGACGGGGGGATCCGCTTCGCGTCGTCGAGCAACGACCCGTCGAGGTCGACGGCCACCAGCCTGACGTCCGGCCTGACGTCCGGCGGCGGCGGGGCGGTCACGGCGGGCACGCGCCCATTGTCCCGGAGGCCCCGACCGGAGTCAGTGCCGGAAGACGCTCGGGCCGCTCACCCGCGGCGGCCGCCGCACGGCGGCGTCGAGGAACGCCTTCCACGACGCGGGGATCTCCCGCAGCCGCCAGACGACGGCCTGCACGGGCGTGACGCTCGCCGCGGAGACGCCCACGCCGACGACGTCGATGCCCGCCGCCTGGCACGAGAAGAGCATCCGTCGCACGTGGTAGTCCTGCGAGACGACGATGGCGCGGTCGACGCCGTACAGCGTGTGCGCCCGCACGCACGTGTCGTGCGTGTCGAGGCCGCCGCCGTCGCGCACGATCGCGGAGTCCGGCACCCCCTGCCCCAGGAGCCACGTCCGCATCGAGCTCGGCTCGTCGTGGTACGGCGTCGAGGCGTCGCCCGAGACGAGGATGGTCGTCACGGTGCCGGCCCGGTAGAGGTCGCGCGCCGCGGCGAGCCGGCGCTCGAGATACAGGGATGGGCCCCCGTCGGGGCGCAGGCCGGCGCCCGGCACGATGACGACGGGGCGCGGTGCGAGCCCGTCGAGCGAGCCCCGGACCCGGGACTGGCCGATGAGCTGGACCACGGCCACGGGCACCGCGCCCACCAGCAGGACGACGATGGCGGCGGACCACAGGGCTCGGCGCAGCCTGCGATGGCGACGCGGGACCGGCACGGCGAGGAGCCTACGTGGCCAGGCTGGGCGGCCGGGCGGGACGGGGTGCAGATCCGGTGGACGTCGCGGGGCCGTGGCGCATCAGCCGCGGGCGAGGAGCTCGGCGACGAGGGCCGGTACCGCGAGGTCGATGGGGTCGCGCACGAGGCGTGTCGCCAGCTCGTCGTAGGGCGTCTCCTGGTCGTTGACGACGATGAGCTCGGCGCCCGCGTCGGCCGCGATGGCGGCCAGGCTCGCCACGGGCTGGACGCGGAGCGTGGTGCCGACGGCGAGGAACACCTGGGCGTCCTGCGCGGCGGCCACCGCGCGCTCGAGCGCCTCGTCGGGCAGCAGCTCGCCGAAGTAGACGACGTCGGGCTTGAGGACGCCGCCGCAGCCGGCGTGGTGCGGGTCCGGCTCGGCGTCGAGGCGCGTGAGCACGTCGCGCGTGAGCCACCGCTCGCCGCAGCGCAGGCACGACGTGCTGCCGAGGTTGCCGTGCAGCTCGACGACGAGGCCGGGGGACTGGCCGGCGGTCTGGTGCAGACCGTCGAAGTTCTGCGTGAGCACCGCGATCAGCCGGCCCGCGCGCTCGAGGTCGACGATCGCGCGGTGGGCCGGGGTGGCGTGCGCGCGCCACGCGGGGTGGTCCCGCCACATCTGCCAGCAGCGCGCCCGGACCTCGACGCGCGACATGTAGGCGTCGATGTCCAGCAGCTCGGCCTGGCCCGGGTCCGTCGTCCAGACGCCCTGCGGGCCGCGGAAGTCGGGGATACCCCCACTCGTCGAGATCCCGGCCCCGGTGAGGACGGTGATCGACGGCGTCTCGTGGTGGTGCTCGTGCGCGTGCGACATCAGGCGGCCGACACTACGCGAGCGGCCGCCGCGGCGGCCGGGACATGTCAGCGGGTGACCCGCGCCGTCCCGCGCCGTCGGGCGGCACCGCCGCCGCCGGGGTGCCATGGCGCGCGGGTGACGGCCGGTACCGGCGCGCGAGGGCACCCTCGCGGTGGCGGTAGGGCGGCGGGGCGCCTCCGCAGGTGGTCGCGGGCTCGGGGCCGATCCGAGGTCGTCCGCGGGAGAGTGAGATCGTCCGCGGAAGAGTTGACCGTTTCGGCCGGTGGTGGTCTACCCTGGCGGGGTAGTCGCAGTGCATCGCTTGTCCGGACTGCTGTGGGTCGAGGCCCCGGTTGTCGTGTCCATCGGACGGATGACGACCGCAGTGAGTACCGGTCCCGAAGCGGGACTGTCCTCCCCACAGAGAAGAGAACGACATGGCCACCGGAACTGTGAAGTGGTTCAACGCCGAGAAGGGCTTCGGCTTCATCGCCCCCGACGACGGCGGGCCCGACGTCTTCGCGCACTACTCGGCGATCGCGTCGAGCGGCTACCGCTCGCTCGAGGAGAACCAGAAGGTCCAGTTCGACGTCACGCAGGGCCCCAAGGGCCCGCAGGCCGCGAACATCACGGCCATCTGACGTTCGCACCACCCCTCGACGGGCGCCCGGACCTCGCGGTCCGCGGCGCCCGTCGTCGTCTCCGGCCCCGGTGAGCCCGCCCGTCGGGGATGCCGCGGGCGGCCAGGTGGCACCCCGGGAACTCCCAGCGTGACCACAGACGCCGTTCCTACGCTCGTTCCCTCGCAGGATTGGCGTGCCGGCAGCGCCGGCACCGAGCGCGACGGAGACGGACATGCGCTGGGGGATGGGGATCGGGTTGTTCGGCATGGGTGTGTTCTGGCTGCTGCTGGTCGCACTGATCGTGTGGCTCGTCGTCCAGCTCGCCAGGCCGAGGGACGACGAGGGCGCGCCTCGCGTCCCCGTGACCGGCCGGATGGGGCCGGTGCCGCTGGCGCCGGCGGGCCTGCCGCCGGTGACGCCCTACGTGGAGGCGTTCCTCATCCTCGACCGGCGGCTGGCGGCCGGCGAGATCGACGTCGCCACGTACCAGCAGCTGCGAGCGGCGCTGGTCCAGTCGCGCGGGGGCGCGCTGTGAGCACCGCCCCGCTGCCGCCGCAGCCCCCCGGGCGCCCCGGACAGTCCCCGGCGGGCCCGCCCGTCCCGGGTCAGCCGATGGTCGGCTCCGTGCCGCCCCACGCCGCGAGCCAGGTGCCGCCCCCCGGTGGGCCCGGTGCGGGCCAGGTGCCGACGGGTGCGGGCCAGGTGCCGACGGGTGCGGGCCAGGTGCCGCCGCCAGGTCCGTCCGGAGCCGGGCCTGTGCCGCTGCCGGCACCCGCGCCCCGCCGGCGCACGCCACGTCGGGGGCTGCTCGTCGCCGCGCTCGTGGTGGCGGTGGTGCTGCTCGTCGGGTCGGTCGGGGCGACCGCCGCATTCCTCCAGACGCACACCTCGTCGGGCGTCACACGGCTCGTAGGGCCGAACGGCCGCACGTTCGTCGTCCCCGGACCGCGCGAAGGCGCGCCGGAGTACCAGATGCCGCGGTACCCGCGACGGTACCCGGCCGCGCCGGCCGCTCCCGAGCGCCGGCACGCCACCGGGCCGCAGCAGCCGACCCCGACGCCGTCGGCCCCCTGAGCGGCGCCGGCCGCCGGTCCCCCTCCGGCGACCGGCGCCTTCGTCGCGGACGGGACGCCGCGCGGTGCACGCCTCACCTCGCGGTGCACCACCCGCCCCGCGCGGCCCGCGGCTGACCGGCTGACCGCGACACCCGCACGCCGCCCCCGGGCGGGCCCGCGATGCCCTGACCGGCGGTGCTAGCGTCGCCGCGTGCCCCCCGCCGCCTCGTCACCGGGCCCTCGTGCGCGCGCCGGACGCGCGCTGAGGACGGCGCGCGCGGCGGCCGGGCTGGCGGCCACGCGGGCCCAGCTGCAGGTGCTGCAGGCGGTGGCGCCGAGGGCCGCCGGCCGCCGTGCGGTCGACCTGTGGTGCACGTACCCCGCGGGGGCGCGCCGGCGCGACCTACGCCCGGGCCCCGGCGACCTGATCCGGTTGCCCGCGGCGCGCGCCGGGGACGTCGTGGTCGAGAGCTGGGGCGCCGGCCCGGTCGTCTACCTGGTGCACGGGTGGGGCGGCTGGCGGGGCCAGCTGGGCGCGTTCGTCGGGCCGCTGGTCGCCGCCGGGCACCGCGTGGTCGCGTTCGACGCGCCGGGCCACGGCGAGGCCGCACCGGGATTCATGGGCCCCGGACGCGGCACGCTGATGGAGCTCATGGAGGCCCTCGAGGCGGTCGGGCGCGTCATGGGGCCGGCCGCCGGCGTCGTCGCGCACTCGCTCGGCACCACGTCCGCGGCGCACGTGGTGCACGCAGGTTTCCCGGCCGACCGGCTCGTGCTCGTGGCCCCGAACGGCAGCTTCGCCGACCTCGTCGGCCGCTTCGCCGGCGCGCTGGGGCTGCGCGGGCGCACGACGAACGAGCTGCGCGCCGCGCTCGAGCAGGCGACGGGCCACCGCCTCGCCGACTTCGACATCGCGCCCCTGGGCTCCGACGGCGGCATGCCGGACACGCTCGTGGTGCACGACCGCCGCGACCGGCAGGTGGCCCACGCCGAGGGCGAGGCGATCGCCGCGGCGTGGCCGAACGCGCGGCTGGTGAGCACCGACGGCCTGGGCCACCAGCGGATCCTCGCCGACCCCGCCGTGGTCGCGGCCGTCGTGGAGCACCTGACGGGTTCGTCGACCGCCGCCTGACGCGGCCGCCGAGTGCCTGAGCCCCGCACCGGGCGTCACGCCTGCGGCGAACAGAGGACTGTGGCGCGACACCCCGCGGTTAGCATCGAACAACGCCCGCCGCTCTACGTCCGCGGCAGCCCGTTGCCGATAGGACACGCGGAGGGCGCACAGCCCCGTGAGGAGTGCACATGTTCGAGAGATTCACGGACCGAGCCCGCCGGGTGGTCGTCCTCGCCCAGGAAGAGGCGCGGATGCTCAACCACAACTACATCGGCACCGAGCACATCCTCCTCGGCCTCATCCACGAGGGTGAGGGCGTCGCCGCCAAGGCGCTCGAGTCGCTGGGCATCAGCCTGGAGGCCGTGCGCGCGCAGGTGCAGGAGATCATCGGCGAGGGCCAGCAGGCTCCCTCCGGGCACATCCCCTTCACGCCGCGCGCGAAGAAGGTGCTCGAGCTGTCGCTGCGCGAGGCGTTGCAGCTCGGCCACAACTACATCGGCACCGAGCACATCCTCCTGGGCCTCATCCGCGAGGGCGAGGGCGTCGCCGCCCAGGTGCTCGTCAAGCTCGGCGCGGACCTGAACCGGGTGCGCCAGCAGGTCATCCAGCTCGTCTCCGGCTACCAGGGCAAGGAGCCGGTCGCGGCCGGCGGCCCCGCCGAGGGCCAGCCGTCCGGGTCGGCGGTGCTCGACCAGTTCGGGCGCAACCTCACGCAGGCGGCGCGTGACGGCAAGCTCGACCCGGTCATCGGCCGCGAGAAAGAGATCGAGCGGGTCATGCAGGTGCTGTCCCGCCGCACCAAGAACAACCCGGTGCTCATCGGGGAGCCGGGCGTCGGCAAGACGGCGGTCGTCGAGGGCCTCGCGCAGGACATCGTCCGCGGCGACGTGCCCGAGACCCTCAAGGACAAGCAGCTGTACACGCTGGATCTCGGTGCGCTGGTCGCCGGCTCCCGCTACCGCGGCGACTTCGAGGAGCGCCTGAAGAAGGTGCTCAAGGAGATCCGCACGCGCGGCGACATCATCCTGTTCATCGACGAGATCCACACCCTGGTCGGTGCGGGTGCCGCCGAGGGTGCCATCGACGCCGCGTCGATCCTCAAGCCGATGCTCGCCCGCGGCGAGCTGCAGACCATCGGCGCCACCACGCTCGACGAGTACCGCAAGTACGTCGAGAAGGACCCGGCTCTCGAGCGCCGGTTCCAGCCCATCCAGGTGGCCGAGCCGACGCTGCAGCACACCATCGAGATCCTCAAGGGCCTGCGCGACCGGTACGAGGCGCACCACCGCGTCACCATCACGGACTCCGCCCTCGTGGCGGCCGCGACGCTCGCGGACCGCTACGTCAACGACCGGTTCCTGCCGGACAAGGCGATCGACCTGGTCGACGAGGCGGGCGCGCGCCTGCGGATCCGTCGCATGACGGCGCCGCCCGAGCTGCGCGAGCTCGACGAGCAGATCGCGACCACGCGCCGCGACAAGGAGTCCGCGATCGACGAGCAGGACTTCGAGCGCGCCGCGCGGCTGCGCGACACCGAGAAGCAGCTCGGCCTGCGCCGCTCCGAGAAGGAGAAGGCCTGGAAGAACGGCGACCTGGACGCCGTCGCCGAGGTCGACGAGGAGCTGATCGCCGAGGTCCTGGCCAATGCGACCGGCATCCCGGTGTTCAAGCTCACCGAGGAGGAGTCCAGCCGGCTGCTGCACATGGAGGAGAACCTCCACAAGCGCGTCGTCGGGCAGGACCAGGCGATCCACGCGCTGTCGCAGGCCATCCGCCGTACGCGGGCCGGCCTGAAGGACCCGAAGCGCCCGGGCGGGTCGTTCATCTTCGCCGGTCCCACCGGCGTCGGGAAGACCGAGCTGGCCAAGGCGCTGGCGGAGTTCCTCTTCGGCGACGAGGACGCCCTCATCCAGCTCGACATGTCGGAGTTCTCCGAGAAGCACACCGTGTCGCGGCTGTTCGGCTCGCCCCCCGGCTACGTCGGGTACGACGAGGGCGGCCAGCTCACCGAGAAGGTGCGGCGCAAGCCGTTCTCCGTGGTGCTGTTCGACGAGGTGGAGAAGGCCCACGCGGACATCTTCAACTCGCTGCTGCAGATCCTCGAGGACGGCCGCCTCACCGACTCGCAGGGTCGGGTGATCGACTTCAAGAACACCGTCATCATCATGACGACCAACCTCGGCACCCGGGACATCGCCAAGGGCGTCATGACCGGCTTCCAGGCCGGCGGCGACCTGTCGACGAGCTACGAGCGCATGAAGGCGAAGGTCAACGACGAGCTCAAGCAGCACTTCCGGCCGGAGTTCCTCAACCGCGTCGACGACGTGGTGGTGTTCCCGCAGCTGAGCCAGCAGGAGATCGTCGAGATCGTCGACCTCATGGTCGCCAAGCTCAACGCCCGCCTCAAGGACAAGGACATGGCGGTCGAGCTCTCGCCCGCCGCCAAGAAGCTCCTGTCGGAGAAGGGCTACGACCCGGTGCTGGGCGCGCGGCCGCTGCGCCGCGCGATCCAGCGGGACATCGAGGACACGCTGTCCGAGAAGATCCTGTTCGGCGAGCTCAAGCCGGGCCAGCTGGTGCTCGTCGACGCCGAGGGCGAGGGCCTGCTCGGGGAGTTCACCTTCCGGGGCGTGCCCATCAGCCAGCGCGACAAGACTCCGGCCGAGCCGGTCGCCGCGGGTGTCGGTGGCACCACCTCGGGCACCAACGTGCCGGCGTCGCCCCGCCACGTGGCGGGCGACAGCGGCACGGGCCTCATGCCGGCCTGACGTCCGTCGCACCACCGTCCGGAGCCCGGCCCCACGCGGAGTTCGTCGCGGGGCGGCCGGGCTCCGGCGCGTCCGGGCGGACCAGGGGGAGCACCACCTCGTCGACGATCGAGGCGAGCACGTCGTCGGGCACCGGCCGGTGCGTCATGAGCACGTCACCACCTGCCCTGGTCCCGGCCGCGACCGGCGGCGCCTTCCATCGGGCCTTCTGGTGGGCGCCGGGGTTCACGGTCGTCGGCGTCCCCGTCGCGCTCCCTGCTTGTGGAGGGCCCGGCTCCGGGCCTGAGACGCCCGAGCCCCACCCGGGCGGCGGTGGCAGGGTGGACGCCCATGACACCGTCGTTGCCGCGCAGCACCCCTGAACAGCAGGGCGTCGACCCGCGCGCCGTCCTCGCCACCCTCGAGGCCATCGCCGCCATCCCCGAGCTGCACTCCCTCATGGTGGTGCGCCATGGCCATGTGGTCGCCGAGGGGTGGGCCCGTCCCTTCGCCGCCGACCGTCGGCAGACCGTCTACTCGATGAGCAAGAGCTTCACCTCCACCGCGGTCGGCTTCGCGGTGGCCGAGGGCCGGTTCTCGCTCGACGACGCGGTGGTGGGGCTGCTCCCCGACCAGGCGCCGACGGCGGCGGACGAGCGCCTGGCCCGCATGACGGTGCGCCACCTGCTCACCATGACGAGCGGGCACGACCCGGAGCCGCAGGTGCTGCGCGGCGACGGCGACTGGGTCGCGGCCTTCCTCGCCACGCCGCTGGCGCACGAACCGGGCGAGCGGTTCGTCTACAACACCCCGGCGACGCACGTGCTCGCCGCGATCGTGGAGCGGGCCACCGGCGAGCACCTCCTCGACTACCTCACGCCGCGCCTGCTCGAGCCGCTCGGCATCGAGGGCGCCTGGTGGGAGCGCAGCCCGCAGGGTGTGGACCTGGGCGGCACGGGACTGTCGATCACCACCGAGGACGCCGCCGCGCTCGGCCTGCTCTACCTGCAGGACGGCGTGTGGCAGGGCCGTCGCGTGCTGCCCGAGGGGTGGGTGGCGCAGGCCGGTGCTGCGCAGGTGTCCACCGCGCACTGGGGCGGCGTCGACTGGCAGCAGGGGTACGGGTTCCAGTTCTGGCGCTCGCGGCACGGGTTCCGCGCCGACGGCGCGTTCGGCCAGTTCTCGCTGGTGCTGCCCGACGAGGACGTCGTCGTCGCCATCACCGGGGGCTTCCGCGACACCGGTGCCGTGCTCGACGCCGTGTGGACGCACCTGCTGCCGGGGCTGCACGACGAGGCGCTCCCGGCGGACGACGACGGCCGGGCCGCCCTGGTCGCACGGCTGGCCGGACTGCGGCTGGACCCGCCCCGGGGCGAGGCCGTCACCGCAGTCGCGCGGCGCCTGGCGGGGGCCGTGATCCGGTTCGACGAGAGCCCGCTGGGTCCGCTCGCGGTGACGTTCGCCGCGGGCGAGGAGTCCGACGATCTCGTCGTGCGCACGGCCGCGGGGGACGTGGCCCTGCGGCCCGGGCACGACGAGCCCACCCCGCAGCAGGTGCGCAGCGTGTTCGAGGCCCGGCACTCGCCGGCCGCGCTCGTCGGCGGCGCGTGGACCGAGCCCGACCGCTACGTGCTCACCGTGCGCTGGGTGGAGACGCCGCACCTGCTCGCGGTGGACGCGCTCGTGCGGGGCGACGACGTGGTGGTCACGGCCCGGGCGAACGTCTCCTTCGAGGCGACCGAGATGGGGCCCTTCGCGGGGCGGGTCGAGGCCGGGGAGGTGCGGGCATGAGCCTGGGGCTCTTCCGGCGCCCGTCGGTCGAGGCCGCGCTCGCCGCGTCCGAGGACCCCGAACGCTCGCTGCGCCGCAGCCTGACCGCCTGGGACCTGGCCGTCATGGGTGTCGCGGTGGCGGTCGGTGCCGGGATCTTCTCGGTCGGGGCGACCGCGGCGGCGAACTACGCCGGTCCGGCCGTCATCGTCTCGTTCGTCATCGCCGCGGTGGTGTGCGGGCTGGCGATCATGTGCTACGCCGAGTTCGCGTCGGCACTGCCCATCGCCGGGTCCGCCTACACGTTCAGCTACGCCACCATGGGCGAGCTCGTGGCCTGGATCATCGGCTGGGACCTCATCCTGGAGATGCTGCTGGGATCCGCGGTCATCGCGAAGTTCTGGGGTATCTACCTCGCCGACGCGTTCGCCCTGTTCGGCCTCCACGTGCCTTCGACCGTGCACGTCGGCGGCCTCGGCGTCGACTGGGGGCCGCTGCTCGTCGTCGCGCTGTTCACCACGCTGCTCGCGGTGGGCACGCGGCTCTCGTCGCGCGTCAACGCCGTGTTCACGGTGCTCAAGGTGGGCATCACGCTGTTCGTCGTCGTCGCCGGGTTCGGCTACGTCAAGGCCGCGAACTACCACCCGTTCGTCCCGCCGTCGCAGCCGTCGCCCACGGGATCCGTGCTGCACGAGTCGCTGGTCAGCTGGATCGCCGGCGCGGCGCCGTCGATCTACGGCGTGTCCGGGATCCTCGGGGGCGCGGCGCTGGTGTTCTTCGCGTTCATCGGGTTCGACGTCGTGGCGACGACCGCGGAGGAGACGAAGGACCCGCAGCGAACCATGCCCCGCGGCATGCTCGGCGGCCTGGCGCTGACGACCGTGCTCTACATCCTCGTCGCCATCGTGGTGACGGGCATGGTGCCGTACACACAGCTCGCGGCCTCCAAGTCCCCGTCGCTGACCACCGCGTTCGAGCTGGTGGGCGCCGACTGGGCCGGCAAGGTGATCTCCATCGGCATCGTCCTCGGCCTGACGAGCGTCCTCATGGTGCTGATGCTGGGGCTCACGCGCATCGTGTTCGCGATGAGCCGCGACGGGCTGCTGCCCCGGGCGCTGTCCCAGACGTCGCGGCGGTTCGGCACGCCGGCGCGGCTGCAGGTCGGCACCGGCGTGGTCATCGCGGTCATCGCGGCCCTGTCGAAGGTGGACCTCCTCGAGGAGATGATCAACATCGGGACGCTGTCCGCGTTCGTGCTGGTCAGCTTCGGGGTCGTGGTGCTGCGCCGGCGCCGCCCGGACCTGCCGCGCGGGTTCCGCGTGCCGTGGTCGCCCGTGCTGCCGGTGGTGGCGGGCGTCGCGTGCCTGTGGCTCATGCTCAACCTCACGACGCTGACCTGGTTGCGGTTCCTCGTGTGGCTCGTCGTCGGCGGCGTGGTCTACTCCACCTACTCCTACCGGCACAGCCGGCTGCGCCTCGCGGGCGAGCCGGCCGTGCGGCAGGACGTGCCGAGCTGAGAGGTCGCCGGGCGGGCGGCCGTGGGGTGTGCGACCTAGGCGGTCACCAGCGCCTGGCCGAGGTTGTCGAGGATCCAGCCGGTCCCCTGCTCGCGGAGCGCCGGGTCCTCGTGGCCGTCGTAGTAGACGCCCTGCTCGGTGAGCGTCAGCCGGGTGCCGGCCTCGATGGGCGTGAGCTCGATCGACGCCAGGGAGTCGGACAGGCGGATGTCGTCGACGACCATGCCGTAGAGGTACACGAGGCGCAGGTTCTCGACGATCTCGACGTAGCGCGACTCGAAGCGCGACGTGGTGCCGTTGGCCCACCGGCCCTCGTCGTACTCGACGCCGCCCACCCGGAAGTCCATGCCGTGGCCGAGCGAGGTCCAGCCCTCGTCGGTGCCGAACCACGTCTGCTTGAGGGCCTCGTCGGCGAAGTGGCGGAACACCGTCGCGGGTGGCACGGGGTAGTCGCGCTCGAGCCGGAACGTGTTGTGCACCAAGGTGCTCATGGCCGGGGTCCTTTCGTGGCGGTCTTCGGGTCGGTCGCGGTGTCGGCGAGCAGTGCGCCGAGGCGGTCGAGACGGCGCTCCCAGGCGGTGCGCCGGGCAGCGATCCACTCCTCGGCGGATCGCAGTGCGGCGGGGTCGACGCTGCACATGCGCACCCGCCCTTCCTTGCGGGTGTGCACCAGCCCGCCGGCCTCGAGCACGCGCAGGTGCTGGAGCACGGCGGCGAGCGTGATGGTGAACCCGGCGGCGAGGTCGGAGGCGGAGCGTGGTCCGGCGGTCAGCCGGTCGAGCATCGCGCGGCGGGTCGGGTCGGCGAGCGCCTGGAAGGCCAGGTCGAGCCGCCGCTCTTGGTCAAGCATGTGCTTTAGTAAAGCAACTGCTTGAGTAATGCGCAAGGTCCTCGATCAGGACCAGCGCAGCGTCGCCTCCGGCAGGGCCGCGACGAACTCGCGCGTGTCGGCGTGCTGCGGGTGCGCCAGCACCTCGCGCAGGGGCCCGTGCTCCACGAGCCGGCCCTCGGCGAGCACGTGCACCGTGCGCGTCAGCTGCTCCACGAGCCGCACGTCGTGCGACGCGAGCAGCAGCCCCGCGCCGTCCGCCGCGAGCCGGTCCGCGAGCACGCCCGCCAGGCGGTAGCGCGTCGTCTGGTCGATCGCCGTCAGGGGCTCGTCCAGCAGCAGGATCTCCGGGCGGGTCGCCAGCGCCAGCGACAGCGTCAGGCGCTGCCGCTCGCCGCCCGAGAGCGTGCCGACGCGCCGGCCGCGCAGGTGGCCCGGCAGCTCCATGTCGGCGAGGGCCTCCTCGACGCCCAGCCCTCTGGACCGGCCCGCCGCGCGGGCCTCGTCGAGCGCGCCCTTGACGGCCTTCTCCACGGTGACCACCGGGTCCGCCGCGCCGTGGCCGTTCTGGTGCACCACGCGCACGCGGGCGCGCAGCGTCTTCTTGTCGCGCCGGGCCGGCTTGAACAGGGTCCGGCCGTCGAACGTGACCGAGCCGCGGGTGGGGGCCGCTGCTCCCGCGAGGATCTCGACCAGCGTCGACTTGCCGACGCCGGAGCGTCCGATCAGCCCGACCGCGTCGCCCGCGCCGAGGATCAGGTCGACCCCCGAGAGCACCTCCGTCGCGCCGAAGCCCGCCCAGATGCCCCGGGCCTGCAGCTGTGCCATGCCACCCTCTCGTCCTGCCCCCCGCACGGGGGCTCGGTCCGCCTGCCCCAACGGACGAACCCGCCGGAACGTTCTCACACCCCGCCCGGGAAGCCCAACCGCCGCCAGGCCTCGTAGGTGGCGACGGCCGCGGCGTTGGACAGGTTCATGGACCGGCGCCCGGGGAGCATGGGGATGCGCACCCGGTCGCTCACGCGCGGGTGGTCGCGGGCCCACTCGGGCAGCCCGGTCGGCTCGGGGCCGAAGAGCAGCGCGTCCTCGTCGGCCCACTCGACGTCGGTGTAGCGGCGCGTCGCCTGCGTGGTGAAGGCGAAGACCCGGCCCACCTGCGCCAGCGCGTCGTCCAGGTCCGGGTGCACCACGACCTGGGCGAGGTCGTGGTAGTCCAGCCCCGCCCGGCGCAGCTTCGCCTCCGCGAGGTCGAAGCCCAGGGGTTCGACGAGGTGGAGCACCGCCCCGGTGCCGCTGACCATGCGGATCGCGTTCCCGGTGTTGCCGGCGATCCGGGGCTCGAAGAAGACGACGTGCAGCACGGTCGGGATCCTGCCACCGGGTCACTAGCGTGGTCGCACACCCCCACGAGAGGACCGTCGATGTCGACGCTCGAGCCGTACCAGGCCGCCCCCGACCGTTACGAGGCCATGCCCTACCGCCGGGTGGGCCGCTCCGGCCTCAAGCTCCCCGCCCTGTCGCTCGGGCTGTGGCACAACTTCGGCGACGAGCACCTCTTCGGCACCCAGCGCGCCATCCTGCGCCGCGCGTTCGACCTGGGGATCACGCACGTCGACCTGGCGAACAACTACGGCCCCAAGCCGGGCGCGGCGGAGGAGAACTTCGGTCGGCACCTCGCTGCCGACTTCCGCCCCTACCGCGACCAGCTGATCATCTCGACGAAGGCCGGCTACGACATGGGGCCGGGGCCGATCGGTCCGTACCAGGAGTGGGGCTCCCGCAAGTACCTGCTCAGCTCGCTGGACGCGTCGCTGCGCCGCATGGGCCTGGACTACGTCGACATCTTCTACCACCACCGGCCGGACCCCCAGACGCCGCTCGAGGAGACGATGGGTGCCCTCGCCCAGGCGGTCCACTCGGGCAAGGCGCTCTACGTCGGCATCTCCAACTACGGGCCGGCGCGCACCCGCGAGGCGTACCGGATCCTGTCCGAGATGGGCGTGCGGCTGCTCATCCACCAGCCGAGCTACTCGATGGTCAACCGGCACGTCGAGCTCGTCGGGCCGGGCGAGACCGAGTCGCTGCTGGCCGCCGTCGGCGACCTCGGCATCGGCACCATCGTCTTCTCACCCCTCGCCCAGGGCCTCCTGACCGACCGCTACCTCTCGGGATCGGTGCCCGCCGGCTCCCGCGTGGCGCAGGGCCGGTTCCTCACCGAGCGCAACCTCACGCCGGAGTACTACGCGCGCGCCCGGGCGCTCGACGAGTTCGCGCGCGGTCGCGGCCAGACGCTCGCCCAGCTGGCGCTGACCTGGGTGCTGCGCGACGAGCGGGTGACGTCCGCCCTGATCGGGGCGTCCTCGGTCGCCCAGCTCGAGGACAACGTCGCCGCGCTCGCGGCGCCGCCGCTGACGCCCGACGAGATCGCCACGCTCGAGCAGTGGGCGGTCGACGGCACCGGCGCGCGCTGACCGCCGTCGCCTGGCGGTCGGGCGGCGGCGCCGCGTGCGGGACGCCGCCGCCGGGAGGGCGCACGGTGTGCGCTGACGCCCCGAGGGCGCACGGTGTGCGCCGACGCCGGGAGGGCGCACGGTGTGCGCCGGCGCCCGAGGCGGCACCTCGGAGGAGTTCTCCTCTCGCGCGTCCGCCTGTTGTGCGTCTGGCAGGCGCACGCGCACGAAGGAAACGCTCTCGCCGGGCCGGACGCGCGCTGGCTGGCCGCCGAGCTAGGGGTTGACCTGGTCGCCGTCGATCATGAGGGAGTCCGTCTCGGACACCTCGAAGGCCTCGAGGGTGTCGTCGGCCAGCAGGGCCTCGATGAGCCGGTGCGGGCCGCCGACGAGCGTGGAGTCGAAGTCCACCTCCGTGGCGACGTACCAGCTGCGGTTGTCGGACCACAGCAGCGACGGCGTGCGACCGCCGGGGACCGGCCGACCGCTGATGGTGGTGGCGCCGGCCAGCGCCACCACGTCGTCGAGGGTGCCGGTCAGAAGGAGGTGGCGACGTCCCGGCAGCTCGAGCACGGGCGCGTCGAGCAGGTCCGGGCCGGTGTGGGCGCGGCTCGGGAGCTGCCGTGGGACGGCCCGGAGCCGTCGCTGTCGAGGGGCGACCGGGACCCGTCGTCGCGCCACCGTCAGGGGCACGCCCACCCAGTCCTCGCCCTCCCAGAAGCCGGCGGTGATGGTGTCGTCCCCGGTGACCGCCCGCAGCACGGCGACGAGCGCGGCCAGCTGCTCCAGGTCAAGGTGGCCCTGATTGGGGTCGCCCCCGGGCCACTCGCGGGGCTCGCCGCGGCGCGTGCCGTGCGTGCCCTCGGCCAAGCGGTCGTCCGGTCCCGGCTCGTCGTACCCCAGGTTCGGCTGGTTCGCCCAGGGATGGGTTCGGCGCGCGAGCTTCCACCACTGCGCGGTCGGGTGCAGCACGGCGCCAGTGGCGGCCGCGACCCCCGCCCAGCGCACCGGCGTGCCCCGCCGGTCGCCCACGCGATGCAGCACCCGGGCATACGCCGCGAACCCGCGCGGCACGACGGAGCCGACCCAGCCGCCGAACGGGCCGAGGCGAGGGGCGATCCACGCGCCGCCCGAGACGTCGTCCGCTGGCCGGAGCATGACGACAGGGTGCCACGACGTCGCGCCGATGGTGGGTCGCCCCCGAGGAACGCGAGACGGAACCCGGACTACGCGGGTGGGTCGTCGTCCGTGGTGCCGGGCGAGGTGGGCTCGTCGTTCGTGGTGACGGGCGAGGTGGGCTCGTCGTCGCTGGTGGCCACGGTTGCGAGCACCCCCGCGCCGTAGCGCTCGAGCTTGGCGGCGCCGACGCCGGGGATGCCCGCCAGCTCGTCGAGCGTCGTCGGGCGGCGCGTCGCCACGTCGCGCAAGGTCGCGTCGTGGAACACCACGTACGCCGGGAGGCCGGCCTCCCGGGCGACGCCGGCGCGCCACGCGCGCAGCCGCTCGAAGAGGTCCGCGTCCGCCGGTGTGAGGTCCGTCGCCGCCCTGGCCGGCCTGGGCCCCGCGGCCCGACGGGACCGGCCGGCGGCCGCCACGTCCCGGCGCAGCCGCACCTCGCGCTCGCCGCGCAGCACCGCGGCCGAGTCGGGTGTCAGGTGCAGCGTCGAGTGCGCCGGCTCCACGCCGAGCAGCCGCGCGGCGACGAGCTGGCGCACCACGGCCCGCCACTCGCCGTCCGCCAGGTCGGCGCCGATGCCGAAGGTCGACAGTTCACCGTGGCCCAGGGCCCGCACCCGCTCGGTCGTCTTGCCACGCAGGATGTCCACCACGTGGCCGGCGCCGTAGCGCTGGCCACGCTGGTCGAGCCGCACCACGGTCGACAGCAGCTTCTGGGCCGCCACCGTGCCGTCGTACGACGACGGCGGCACCAGGCACGTGTCGCAGTTGCCGCACGGCTGCGACTGTTCGCCGAAGTACGACAGGAGCTGCTGGCGCCGGCAGCCGACGGTCTCGCAGAGGGCGAGCATCGCGTCCAGGTGCTGCCCGAGCCGGCGCTTGTGGGCGTCGTCACCCTCGGAGGTCTCGATGAGCCGGCGCTGCTGCACCACGTCGGCCAGGCCGTACGCGAGCCAGGCCGTCGCGGGCAGCCCGTCGCGCCCGGCGCGTCCCGTCTCCTGGTAGTACCCCTCCACCGACTTGGGCAGGTCGAGGTGCGCGACGAAGCGCACGTCCGGCTTGTCGATGCCCATGCCGAACGCGATGGTCGCCACCATGACCACGCCGTCCTCGCGGGCGAAGCGCGCCTGGTTGCGCGCCCGCACGGACCGGTCGAGCCCCGCGTGGTACGGCAGCGCATCGACCCCTTGGGAGGCGAGCCACGCCGCGGTCTCGTCGACCGAGGCGCGGGTCAGGCAGTAGACGATCCCGGCGTCGCCCGCGTGCTCGTCGCGCAGCAGCGTGAGCAGCTGGGCCCGCGGGTTGTCCTTCGGGACGATGCGGTACTGGATGTTGGGCCGGTCGAAGCTCGCGACGAAGTCACGCGCGGCCGGCATGCCCAGGCGGGCCCGGATCTCCGCGTGCGTCGCGGCCGTCGCGGTCGCGGTGAGCGCGACGCGCGGCACGTCCGGCCATCGCTCGTGGAGCACGGCCAGCCGCAGGTACTCGGGCCGGAAGTCGTGGCCCCACTGCGAGACGCAGTGCGCCTCATCGATCGCGAACAGCGCCGGCCGGCCGCGGCCCAGCAGCTCGAGCGTCTCGGA
>JAJYTJ010000053.1 GCA_021793115.1 Actinomycetes bacterium
GCGTCTGGAAGGCGGTGGCCTCCAGCACGGCGCGCGCGATGTGGCCCTTGTTGACGTACCGCGTCAGGCCGACGAGCGCGCCGCGCGCGTCCGCCTTCCAGTACGGCGCGAACAGGCCGGAGAACGCCGGCACGAAGTACGCGCCGCCGTTGTCCTCGACGGTGTCGGCGAGCTGCTCGATCTCCGGGGCGGACGTGATGATGCCCAGGTTGTCGCGCAGCCACTGCACCAGCGAGCCCGTCACGGCGATCGAGCCCTCGAGCGCGTACACGGCCGGGCTGTCACCGATCTTGTAGCAGAGGGTGGTGAGCAGGCCGTTCTTCGACGGGACCGGGGACGTGCCCGTGTTGAGGAGCATGAAGTTGCCGGTGCCGTACGTGTTCTTGGCGGTGCCGACCTCGAAGCACGCCTGGCCGAACGTCGCCGCCTGCTGGTCGCCCAGGTCGCCCGCGATCGGCACGCCCGGCAGCAGGCCACCGGCGCGGTCGTAGCCGTAGACCTCGGACGAGGACTTGATCGTCGGGAGCATCGACATCGGGATGCCCATGTCCTTGGCGATGTCCTCGTCCCACGACAGGGTCGCCAGGTCCATGAGCATGGTGCGCGAGGCGTTGGTGACGTCGGTGACGTGCACGCCGCCGTCGGGGCCGCCGGTCATGTTCCAGATGACCCAGGTGTCCGTGTTGCCGAACGCGAGCTGGCCGGCCTCGGCCTTCTCGCGGGCGCCGGGGACGTTCTCGAGGATCCAGCGGACCTTGGGGCCGGAGAAGTAGGTCGCGAGCGGGAGGCCGACGCGGGACTTGTAGCGGTCCTGGCCGCCGCCGAGGGCGCCGAGGTCCTCGATGATCTTGGCCGTGCGGGTGTCCTGCCAGACGATCGCGTTGTAGACGGGCTCGCCGGTGGTGCGGTCCCACACCACGGTGGTCTCGCGCTGGTTGGTGATGCCGACCGCCGCGATGTCGTTGCCGGTGAGGTTCGCCCGCGTGAGGGCCAGGCCGACGACCTCGCGGACGTTGTCCCAGATCTCGGCGGGGTTGTGCTCCACCCAGCCGGGCTTGGGGAAGATCTGCTCGTGCTCCTTCTGGCCGACGGAGACGATGCGGCCGGAGTGGTCGAAGATGATGGCGCGCGAGCTGGTGGTGCCCTGGTCGATGGCGAGCACGTACTTGGTGTCGGGCATGACGAAACTCCTTGACGAGGTGATGAGGAGAGACGTCCCGGCGGCGCGTGGGTCGCGGTGCGCGGAGCGCGCCGCCGGGAGTCTGGGGGGATGCCGGTCCGTGGTCCCTCGTGGGTGGCCGGCGTGACCTCAGGGTGGTGCGGAGGAACCTTGCTCAGACGATGTACGCGTGCGCCGCGAGGCCGGCGAGCGCGCCGCCGACGAGCGGGCCGAACACCGGGACCCAGGAGTAGGCCCAGTCGCTCTTGCCCTTGCCCGGGATCGGGAGGAAGGCGTGCGCGATGCGCGGGCCGAGGTCACGGGCGGGGTTGATGGCGTACCCGGTCGGACCACCGAGGCTCATGCCGATGCCGACGACGAGGAACGACACGGCGACGGGGCCGAGGCCGCTCGGGGTCTTGCCGAAGGCGATGACGATGAAGACCAGGATGAAGGTGCCGATGAGCTCAGTGATGAAGTTCCATGCGTAGGAACGGATCGCCGGGCCGGTGGAGAACACGCCCAGCTTCGTCGCCGGGTCGGCGTCCTCGTCGAAGTGCTTCTTGTAGGCCAGCCAGCAGAGGATGGCGCCGATGATGCCGCCGATGAGCTGCGCCAGCCAGTACAGCAGCATGTTGCTGAAGGTTGCCGGAACTCCGGGAGCGAACTCCTTGGCGCGGTCGGCATAGAGCCCGAGCGTGACGGCCGGGTTGATGTGCGCACCCGACTTGAACGAGGCGTAGACGCCGGCCATGACCGCAAAGCCCCACCCGAAGGTGATGACGACCCAGCCGGAGCTGAACCCCTTGTTCTTCGGGAGGATGACGTTCGCCACGACGCCGGTACCGAGGAGGACCAGGATCGCCGTTCCGACGATCTCGGAGACAAAAGCTTGACTCACGGTCTACCCACTTTCGTTGTGACGGGACTTCGTTGTCACGTGCACCCTCGCGGCCAGGCCGCGGGGGGTCTAGCGGCCGGTGTCCGGGGAACCGGCTCCCTTCCCGACGGCGTACATCGGGGTGAGGTCTGTGGCCTTGAGGCGGACCGCCTCCGCGGAGGCGTCGTCGCTCTCCTGCGCCGCGGCGTCCTCCGCCTCGACGCGCTCACGATAGGCCTGGATCTCCTTGGCGCGGGTCTTCTCGTCCCACCCGAGCACGGGCCCGACGAGGTCCGCGATCTCCTCGAGCGCCGCCACGCCCTTGTCCGCCTGCTCGTAGTTGAGGCGCGTGCGGTGCATGAGGATGTCGTCCAGGTGCAGCACGCCCTCGTGCGTCGCCGCGTAGAGCGCCTCGACGCGCGTGTAGGCCGGGGCGCCGGTGAGGGGCTTGGCCAGGTCCGGGCGCTCCTCGATGAGCTCGACGAGCTCCTGCAGCAGCGAGCCGTACCGCTCCAGCAGGTGCGCGACGCGCCCTTCGTCCCAGCCGTACGTCTTGGCCCAGCCCTTGGCCTGCGCCTCGATCACCGGCAGGCCGTCGGCGCCGGCGAGCGGCAGGTTCGCCGTCGGGGACGGCATCGCCTTGGCGCGCGCGCCGAGCGCGAAGTCCACGGCGTCCTTGGCCATGACGCGGTAGGTGGTGAGCTTGCCGCCCGCGATGACCGTGAAGCCCGGCGCGGGGGAGGCGACCGTGTGCTCGCGGGACACCTTGGTCGACTGGGTGCCCTCCTTGACCTCCGGCTGCAGCAGCGGCCGCAGGCCGGCGTAGACGCCGATGACGTCGTCGCGCGTCAGCGGGTCCTTGAGGACGGTGTTGGCGTGCTCGATGACGTAGTCGATGTCGGCGCCCGTGGCCACCGGGTGGCGCAGCTCCTGCACCCACGGGGTGTCGGTGGTGCCGATGACCCAGTAGCGCGGCCACGGGATGAGGAACAGCACGGACTTCTCGGTCTGGAGGATCAGGCCGACGTCCCCGCGGATCCGGCTGCGCGGCACGGTCAGGTGGATGCCCTTGGAGGCGAGCACCTTGAGACCGCCGGTCGAGCCGGTGAGCGCCTCGGTCTGCTCGGTCCACACGCCCGTGGCGTTGATGACGTTCTTCGCCGCGACGTCGAACCGGTCGCCGGTCTCCACGTCGACCAGCTGCGCGCCGTTGACGCGGCCGGACGCGTCCTTGCGGATGCCGACCACCTCGGTGCGGCTGGCGGCGTGCGCGCCGTACGAGACCGCGGTCCGGATGAGGGTCTCCACGAGGCGGGCGTCGTCGAGCATCGTGTCCCAGTACTGGATCGCGCCGACGGCGACGTCGGGGCGGAAGTCCGGGAACATCTCCATCATCCGCGTGTGCGACACGTGCTTGTGGAACGGGATCGCGTGGCGCGTGCCGGTCGAGGTCGCCAGCGCGTCGTAGAGCGCGATGCCCGCGCCCACGTACGCCCGCTCCCACACGTGGTGCTGCAGCGGGTAGAGGAACGGCGTCGGCTTCACCAGGTGCGGCGCGATGCGCGACCGGAGCAGGTTGCGCTCGGTCAGCGCCTCGTGGACCAGGTGGAAGTCGAGCATCTGCAGGTAGCGCAGGCCGCCGTGGGCCATCTTCGTCGACCGGCTCGAGGTGCCGGACGCCCAGTCCTGGGCCTCGACGACGGCGGTCGACAGGCCACGGGAGACCGCATCGAGTGCGATGCCGGCGCCGGTGACGCCGCCTCCGATGACCAGGATGTCGATCTCGTGGCCCGGCTCCGTGCTGGAACGAAGGGCCTCGAGAGCGGCGGAACGGGCCTGGGGCGTCAGCGGCGCGGTCCTCATGTGAACTTCTCCTGCACTAGGCACGCTCGCCCGTCGGGGGCGGCTGAGTTATCGTCATCGCCAACTGAACGCATGCGCAACACGAGTGCACAAACGTGCACCCTGGGAGGGACCTTGGGGGTGGGCATGTACGTCAGCAAGGACCAGCAGGACGTGCTGCGGGCTGCCTCGATGTACTACCTGCAGGACCTCAAGATGGAGGTCATCGCCCGGCATCTCGGCACGTCGCGGTCCACCGTGTCGCGCCTGATCAAACGTGCGCGGCAGTCCGGGCTGGTCGAGATCACGCTGCGCCCGGCGAGCACCCGTGCACCCGGGCTGGGGCGCTCGATCACGTCGATCTTCGGCGTCGAGTCCTACGTGGTGCCGGTGCCGGACTCCGCGAGCGACCTCGAACGGCTCGAGCAGGCGTCCATGACGGGGGCCAAGCTCGTCTCGTCGTGGTTCGACTCCGACATGGTGCTCGGCGTGGCCTGGGGCACCACGCTCGCGTCGGTGTCGCGGTACCTGGTGCCCAAGCCCACGCGCAGCGCGGCCGTGGTCCAGCTCAACGGCGCCGCGAACATGCGCACCAGCGGCATCGAGTACGCGTCGGACCTCATCTCCAGCTTCGGCACCGCGTTCGGCGCCGCCGTGCACCACTTCTCGGTGCCCGCGTTCTTCGACTACCCGGACACCAAGGCCGCGATGTGGCGCGAACGCTCGGTCAAGCGCGTGCTCGATATGCAGCGCCGGGCCGACATCGCCGTGTTCTCCGTGGGCGCGCTCGCGGGCGCCGTGCCGTCGCACGTGTACTCCGCCGGCTACCTCGACGAGGACGACGTGCGCGTGCTGCACGACGAGGGGGTGGTCGGCGACGTGTGCACGGTGTTCCTGCGGGCCGACGGCTCGTGGGAGGACATCTCGCTGAACGAACGTGCGACGGGTCCGACGCCGGTCCAGCTGCAGCGGATCCCGCGGCGCGTGTGCATCGTCGCCGGCGACGCGAAGGTGACCCCCCTGCTGGCCGCGCTGCGTGCCGGGGTGGTGACCGACCTCGTCGTCGACGAGATCACGGCGACGGGGCTGCTGGACGCGGTGGAGCCGGTCCCGCTGCAGCGCCGGGCCCGCGCGCGGCTGGGCAGCTGACCGGGGCGCACGTCGCCGGTGGCTACCGTGGGGGCGTGATCCCCGAGCTGCGGGTGCGCCCCGCGACGCCCGCCGACGTGCACGCCATCCACGACCTCGTCGAGCCCTACGCCACCGAGCGCATCCTCCTGGCCAAGGAGTGGGTCGGCTACTACGAGGCCGTGCAGGAGTTCGTTGTCGCGGTGGTCGGCGACGAGGTCATCGGCTGCGGTGCGCTGCACGTCATGTGGTCCGACCTCGCCGAGATCCGCACGCTGGCGGTCGACCCGTCGCGGCGGCGCCACGGCGTGGGCCATGCGCTCATCGAGGCGCTGCTCGAGCGGGCCCGTGCCTTCGGGCTGCGGCGCGTGTTCTGCCTGACGTTCGAGGTCGACTTCTTCGCCTCGCACGGCTTCCGCGTCATCGCGGGCACGCCGGTGGCGCCGGACGTCTACGCCGAGCTGCTGCGCTCGCACGACGACGGCGTGGCGGAGTTCCTCGACCTGGCGCGCGTGAAGCCGAACACGCTCGGCAACACGCGCATGCTGCTCGACCTCGCCTGACCCCGCCCGGGCCTGACCCCGCCCGGGTCTGACCCCGCCCTCGCCCCCGCCCCCCTTCACAACACACTGGAACGGACTCACCGCGACTCGCGGCCGGGAGCGGCCGGTTCGTTCCACCCGGGGTCCGATGGCTCCACCCGTGGTTTGGTTCGTTCCACCCGGGGTCCGATGGCTCCACCCGTGGTTTGGTTCGTTCCACCCGGGGTCAGAGGGCTCCACCTGTGGTTCGGTTCGTTCCACCCCGGGTCAGAGGGCTCCACCCTGGGACGGGGCACGCGGGGCGAGGCGGGGAGTGGGTGCTGGGGTGGGGTCAGGGGAGCCGGTAGGAGGCGGGGTCCTCGTCCGGTGCGGCCGGCGTGCCGGCGGCCGTGAGTGGCACGACGAGCCCGTCCGCGACCAGCCCCTCCACGCAGCGGCCGAGCTGGCGGGCGTCGGGCCACACCGCCGCCACCGCGTCCGCCGGCACCGGCCCGAGGCCGTCGCGCAGCAGCGCCATGACGCGCCCGCGCACCTGACGGTCCGTGCCGTGCCACGGCTGCCGGCGCCGGACGTGCCGGTGCTCGTCGGGCGGACGGCCGGCAGCCAGCCACACGCACGAGGGGGCGAGCGGGCAGGCGTCGCAGCGCGGCGCGCGAGCCGTGCAGACGAGCGCGCCGAGCTCCATCGTCGCGAGCGCCCACCGCGCGGCCGTGGCGTCGTCGGGCGGCGTCAGCGCGGCGGCACGGGCGGCCTCGGCGACGGTCTGGGTCGGCGGCGGCAGCGCCACGCCGTCCGCGTGGCGGCCCAGGACGCGGCGCACGTTCGTGTCCAGCACCACGGCCCGCCGGCCGAACGCGAACGCGCGCACGGCCGCCGCGGTGTACGCGCCGACGCCGGGCAGGGCCAGCAGCGCCGCCTCGTCCTGCGGCACCTGGCCGCCGTGGCGCTCGACGATCGCGACCGCGCAGGCGTGCAGCCGCAGGGCGCGCCGCGGGTAGCCGAGCCGGTCCCACGCGCGCACCGCGTCGCCGGGTGCCGCCGCCGCCAGGCTCGCCGGCGAGGGCCATCGGGCCAGCCAGGCGCGCCACGCGGGTTCCACGCGCGACACCGGCGTCTGCTGCAGCATCACCTCGCTGACGAGGACCCCCCAGGGCGTCCGGTCGGCCGCGCGCCACGGCAGCACGCGCGCGTGCGCGTCGAACCAGGCGAGCAACGGGTCGGTGGGCACGGGACATCCTCTCCCGGGTGAAGCCTCGCGCCCGCGGACCTACCCTCGAGGCATGGTCGACGGGGGCTCGACCGGACACCATCCGGTGGGCACGCTGCCGCCGCGCCCGGCGTCGCCGGGCGCCCGTGGTCGTGTGCGGCCACGCACCGAGCCGGGCCCGCCCGCGCAACCGACCGTCCACACGGCGCCCTGCCGTGACGTCGCCGAGCTCGACGTGGTGTTCGACCCCCGCGACCCGGCGTCGCACTGCTGGTGCCAGGTCGACCGGATGCCGCTCGCCCGGTTCGATGCCCTCGACGACGAGGAGCGGCGCGGCCTGCTGGCGCGGGAGCTCCACGAGCTGCCCGTGCCGGGCATCGTCGCCCGGCTCGGCGACGAGCGGGTGGGATGGTGCTCCGTGGCGCCGCGATCGCGGTTCGGCCGGCTGCGCGGCTGCGCGGCGACGAGGGCGCCGGACACGGCGGCCGACGACCCGGGCGTCTGGTCGGCGACGTGCTTCGTGGTGCGGCCGGGATACGGCCACCACGGCGTGGCACCCGCGCTGCTCGCCGGCGCGGTCGAGCACGCGCGGTCCGGCGGGGCGGGCTGGCTCGAGGCGTACCCGGTCGAGCAGGCGGCGCGGGCGGCGTCCTCGGGCGAGCGCCACCGCGGCACCCTCGCGATGTTCCGGGCCGCCGGCTTCGAGGTCGTCGCGCGGCCGTGCCCCGGCCGCGCGATCGTCCGCCTCGAGCTGTAGCGCGGCGCGTCGGCGGCGGCGCGCCCAGACACGCTCGCTACCGTCGGCCGCGGAGGTGTGCGGTGACGGAGCAGCGACTCCCGGCGAGCGTCTACTGGAGACGTCGCTTCGTCGTGCTCGGGATCCCCGTGCTCCTCGTCGTCGCGCTCGTGCTGTGGTTCGCCAACCGTGGCGGCGGGACGAGCACGGCCGCGTCGGGCGGGACGACGAGCCCCGCGGCCAGCCACGCGCCCACGCCGACGCCGACGGCGACGCCGACGAAGAGCGCGCCGCCGGCCAACGGTGGCGTCGCCAACTGCGTCGCCCCGGCGCTCACCGTGGGGATCGCACCCGACCAGGCGTCGGTGCCGGCGGGTGCCACGCCGACGTTCACCGTGACGATCAACAACGTGGGGAACACGCCGTGCCTCGTCGACGCCGGCGAGCTGCAGCGCGAGGTCGTCGTCGTGTCCGGCACCGACCGGGTGTGGTCGTCGAAGGACTGCGCCCCGGCCAACTCACCGAATCGCACGCTGCTGCTGGCGCCCGGCATGACGGACACGTCGCACGTCGCGTGGAACCGGGTCCGCTCGGCCCCGGGGTGCCCGGCGAACCTGCCCGCGCCCCGCCCGGGGACCTACCAGGTGACGGTCGCGCTCGCGGGCACCTCGAGCGGCCCGGCCGTGTTCCAGCTCGGCTAGGGCTACACGTACCGCTCGAGGATGCTCGACTCGGCGAGCCGGCTCAGGCCCTCGCGGACGTTGCGGGCGCGCAGCTCGCCGACGCCGTCGACGGCCATGAGCTCCTCGACGCCCGCTGCCAAGAGCTTCTGGAGGGCGCCGAAGTGCAGCACCAGGCGCTCGACGACCGGCGCGGGCAGCCGCGGCACGCGCGAGAGCAGCCGGTAGCCCCGCGGTGCGACGGCGGCGTCGAGCGTGTCCCCACCGGGCAGGCCCAGCACGCGGGCGATGTGCCCGAGGTCGAGCAGCTCGGTGCTCGTCAGCTCCGCGAGCGCCGCCTGCACCTGGTCCACCTCGCGCCGGCCGGTGTCGACGTAGTCGCGGATGACGAGCTCCCGGTCCGCCTCCGAACCCGCGATGAGCTCGTCGAGCTGGAGCGCGAGCAGGCGCCCGTCGGTGCCGAGCTCGACGACGTAGCCGCCGATCTCCTCCGAGATGCGCCGCACCATCTCCAGGCGCTGGACGACGGTCGACACGTCACGCACCGTGACGAGGTCCTCGATCTCCAGCGCCGAGAGGGTGCCCGTCACCTCGTCGAGCCGGGCCTTGTAGCGCTCGAGCGTCGCGAGCGCCTGGTTGGCGCGCGACAGGATGGTGGTGGAGTCCTCGAGCTGGTGCCGGCCGTCGCCCACCCACACCGCGATGATCCGCATCGACGCGGAGACCGAGATGACGGGGTGGCCGGTCTGCTTCGCGACGCGCTCGGCCGTGCGGTGGCGCGTGCCCGACTCGCTGGTCTCGATGGACGGGTCCGGCAGCAGCTGCACGCCCGCGCGGACGATGCGGTTGGTCGCCGTGTCGATGACCACCGCGCCGTCCATCTTGCACAGCTCGCGCAGCCGCGTCCCGGAGAACTCGACGTCCATGACGAAGCCGCCCGAGCACAGCGCGGCGACGGCGTCGTCCATGCCGAGCACGATGAGGGCGCCGGTGCGCCCGCGCAGGATGCGCTCCAGCCCGTCACGCAGCTCGCCGCCGGGGGCGGCGGCGGCGAGCGTGGAGCGCAGGAGCTCGTCCTGCGACGGATGGGCCACGTGCCGATCGTACTGGGCGGTGTCGGCGCGGTTCCTGGTCAGCGCACGCCCTGGGGCACGATCGTGCAACGATCCCGGCGTCGGCGCTCCCTCGTCCTGACCCACGGGCTCAGCGGACCGGCAACCGTGCGACGCCGTCCGGCAGGTCGCGCTCGGCGGCGGCGGACCGGTCGTGACGCTCGTGCGGGCCGTCCTCGGCCAGGTCCGCGGCGCGCACCGCGGCGGGCAGGTCCGCCACGCGCGTCACGTGCATCCCCTCCGGAACGACGAGCTCGTCGGTCGACGCCGGGACGAGCGCCCGCCGGAACCCGAGCCGCGCGGCCTCGGCGAGCCGCCGGCTGGTGCCCGCGACCGGCCGGATCTCGCCCGCCAGGCCCACCTCCCCGATCGCGACGAGCCCGCGTGCCGGCGGCCGGTCGAGGTGCGACGAGACGACGGCGAGCGTGACCGCCAGGTCGGACGCCGGCTCGACGACGCGTGAGCCGCCGACGGTCGACACGTACACGTCCTGGCCGGCCAACGGCAGGCGGAAGCGCCGCTGCAGCACGGCGAGCACCATCGCCAGCCGAGAGGCGTCCACGCCGGACGTGGTCCGGCGGGGGTTGGGCGCCCCCGTGGGGGCCACGAGCGCCTGCACCTCGCACGCCATGGGACGGCGCCCCTCGAGCGTCACGGTGAGGCACGTGCCGGGCGTCGGGTGCAGCGCCGCGAGGACGAACAGCCCGCTCGGGTCGGCCAGGCCGACGATCCCCTTCTCCGACAGGTCGAAGCAGCCGACCTCGTCCGTGGGGCCGAACCGGTTCTTCGTGGCCCGCAGCAGGCGCAGCCGGGAGTGCCGGTCGCCCTCGAACTGGCACACGACGTCGACGAGGTGCTCGAGCGTGCGTGGCCCGGCGACCGAGCCGTCCTTGGTGACGTGCCCGACGATGACCACCGGCATGCCGCGCGACTTGGCGGCCGCGATGAGGGCGGCGGCGACCTCCCGCACCTGCGTGACGCCGCCCGCGGCGCCCTCGACCTGGTTCGATGCGACGGTCTGCACCGAGTCCACGACGAGGAGGTCCGGCCCGACCTGCTCCACGTGGCCCAGCACGGTGGCAAGGTCGGTCTCGTCGGCCAGCAGCAGGCCCGGCTCGAGCGCGCCGATGCGCCCGGCCCGCAGCCGGACCTGGCCCGACGACTCCTCGCCGGTGACGTACAGCACGCGCCGGCCACCCCGGGCCGCCCGGGCGGCGACGTCCAGCAGCAGGGTCGACTTGCCGACGCCCGGCTCGCCGGCCAGGAGCACCACCGCGCCCGGGACCAGGCCGCCGCCGAGCACGCGGTCCAGCTCGTCGACCCCGGTGGGGCGGGCCCGCGCGGTCTCGACGTCGATCTCCGCGATGGGCCGGGCCGGCGACCCCGCGGGCCGCGCGGCGACCGTGCGCGGGGCACCGCCGCCGGGCCCCACCTCCTCCGCGACCGAGCCCCACGCCTGGCACTCGCCGCAGCGCCCGACCCACTTGGCCGTGGTCCACCCGCACTCCGTGCAGCGGTACCCGCGTGGCTGGGTGCGGGTGCGGGGGCGGGCCGGGGTCGTCGTCACGCGCGGCACGCTAGCGGCCCGGACCGACATCGGTACGCTGCCGGGGACGCGACGGCGGCACTGACGGAGGCGACGATGGCGGACGGCGTAGGCCCGCAGCACGGGCGGGGCGGGCGTGGCCGGTCGGGCTGGCTGCTGCCGCTGGCCCTCGGCGTCGGGGTGCTCGTGGTCGCCGCGATCGTCGTCGGCATCGTCGTGTCCCGGCAGCACGGCGGGACCGCGACGGCCTCGCAGCCCGCGCCGGTGGTGACGACGGTCACGGCGCCGGTGCCCACCCCCACCGTGCAGCCGAGCGCGCGGGCCACCGGGAGCGCGTTCACCGCGGCGCTGCCGGCCAGCGTGCTCCAGTACGCGTACGTGTCGAGCACGCCCGCCACCGACTGGCTCGCGGCCGGTGCGCTCGAGGCATGGACCGACACCTACTCCGACGGCGGCACGGGCAAGCTCACGGTGCAGGCCGGCCAGTTCCCCACCGCCGACGCGGCGAAGGCGTTCGCCGCCACGCTCACGGCCGCCCTGCCGACGGCCGCGCCGAGCCCCGCCGCCACCGCAGCGACCGGCGCGGCCGGCACGCCGACGCTGCCGAAGACGGGCCAGGTGTCGGCCGGCGGCACGGTGACCGGCAGCTACACGATCGTGGACGGCGGCAACGGCACCGGCATCGCGGTGTGGAGCAACGGCACGGGCGTGTTCCGCCTGGTGGCACCGCTGGCCGACGTGGTCAACGCCTATGGGGCCTACCCGCTCTGAGCGGCCCCACGGCGCGGCCTGGTCAGGCGTCCGGGTCGGCCGCCGGCAGCGTCACGGTGAACACCGTGCGCCCGGGCCGGGAGGCGCACGTCAGCGTGCCATGGTGGGCATGCACCACCGCGTTGGCGATCGCGAGCCCGAGGCCCGTCGAGCCCGACGCGTGGTTGCGAGAGGCGTCCCCTCGCGCGAACCGCTCGAACAGCCGCTCGCGCAGGTCCGGCGGGACGCCGGGCCCGTCGTCGCGCACGTGCACGACGACGTCGTCACCCTCGCGCCGTACGCCGACCTCGATGCGTGAGCCGGCGGGGGTGTGGACGCGCGCGTTCGCCAGCAGGTTGGCCAGCACCTGGCGCAGGCGGTGGTCGTCGCCGACGACGAGCGTCGCCGGCTCGTCGGCCGCCTCGTCGGCCGCCTCGAGGTCCAGCTGCCACACGTGGTCCGGCCCCGCGGCGTGGGCGTCCGCGACCGCGTCGACCGCGAGCTGGGCGAGGTCCACGGTGTCGTGCTCCAGGTCTCGGCCCGCGTCCAGCCGCGCGAGCAGCAGCATGTCCTCGACGAGGGCGGTCATGCGCACCGCCTCCGCCTCGACCCGGGCCAGTGCCTGGCCGACGCCGTCCGGCAGCGGCTCCTCGGACCGGCGGACGAGCTCGGTGTAGCCGCGGATCGAGGCCAGCGGCGTGCGCAGCTCGTGCGACGCGTCCGCGACGAAGCGGCGCACGTGCTGCTCCGACTCCTCCCGCGCGGTGAGCGCGCGCTCGACGTGGCCCAGCATCCGGTTGAGCGCCGCCCCCACCTGGCCCACCTCGGTGGCGGGGTCGGCGTCGGGCACGCGCTCGTCGAGCGAGACCTCGCCCTTGTCCAGCGGCAGCTCGGAGACGCGCGTCGCGGTGGCCGCGACCTCGGTGAGGGGGCGCAGGCCACGGCGCACGAGGATGTTGGCCGCGGCGGCCGCGAGCGCCAGCCCGACGAAGGCCACGACCAGCTCGACGGCGATGTACCGGCGCACGGTGGACTCCGCGCTCGCGGTGGGGATCGCGGTGATGACGGTGCCTTCGTCGGACGTGCCGGCCACGGCGCGGTACGAGCCGAGCGTGCCGAGCGAGACCGGGACGATGGTGCCGTCGGTGGGCACCGTGAGCAGCGTGGCCAGCTGCGTGCTCGTCAGTGGCTGGTAGGTGCCGTCCGAGGCGATGTAGCCGCTGCGCACCTGCCCGGACGTGACGACGTTGACCGTGCCCACGTCCTGGCCCGGGCCTTCGAACCACGGCGGGCGGTTATCCGCGTCGTGGTCGCTGGTCGCCGGCGTGTCCACCGGGTCGGTGGGCTGCGTCTGGGTGGCGCTGCCCGCGCGGGCGGCGGCGGCGACGAGACGGTCGTCGACCTGCTGCAGCAGGGACGCGCGCAGCGCCAGCGTGGACGTGACTCCGATGACGGTGACGACGACGGCGAGCAGGCCGACCGCGGTCAGCGTCAGGCGCCGGCGCAGCGTGGGCCGCACCGGGCGCCGGCGGCGGCGCGTCACGCCGGGCGGAGCACGTACCCGACGCCCCGCAGCGTGTGCAGCATCGGCGTGCGGCCCTTGTCGATCTTGCGGCGCAGGTAGGAGACGTAGAGCTCGACGATGTTGGCCTGGCCGCCGAAGTCGTACTGCCACACCCGGTCGAGGATCTGGGCCTTGCTCAGCACGCGGCGCGGGTTGCGCATGAAGTAGCGCAGCAGCTCGAACTCCGTCGCCGTGAGGTGGATGTCGTCGGTGCCGCGCCACACCTCGTGGCTGTCCTCGTCCATCCGCAGGTCGCCGACGACGAGCTGGGCCTCCTGGTGCCCGGTGGTGGCACCGGTGCGGCGCAGCAGGGCCCGTAGCCGCGCGACGACCTCCTCGAGCGAGAACGGCTTGGTGACGTAGTCGTCGCCGCCGGCGGTGAGCCCGGCGATGCGGTCCTCGACGGCGTCCTTCGCCGTGAGGAACAGCACCGGGACGTTGGGGTGCGTCGACCGCATGCGGCCGAGCACCTCGAGACCGGTGAGGTCGGGGAGCATGACGTCGAGCACCACGACGTCGGGTTCGAGCTCGCGCGCCCGGCGGATCGCGGCGTGGCCGGTGAGCGCGTGCTCCACCTGCCAGCCCTCGTACCGCAGCGCGGTGGCGAGGAGCTCGGCGAGGTTGGGCTCGTCGTCCACGACGAGGGCCCGGATGGGGGAGCCGTCGGCGCGCGTCAGGACGTCGGGCCGGCGGGCGGTGGTCGTCGTCATGGGCACGAGGATCGAGGGGCCACCTGTGGTGCCCCTGGAGCGTTCCTGTGAAGTTGCTGAGCCTGCTCAGGTGGAGGGCGGGGGCACGGGCTGCGGGCGGGTCGCCCCCGCGACGGCCGCGGCGACGATCGCCTCGATCGCGAAGGCCGTGGCCTGCGTCAGGTCGACCGCGTCGGGGTCCAGCAGCCACTGGATCTGCAGCCCGTCCATGACGCCGAGGATGGCGGCCGCGGCCTGGTAGGCGAGGTCGCGGTCGACCTCCGGGTGCCAGGCGACGAGGGCGTCGGCCACCTCGTCGCGCAGGGAGGCGAAGCGGGCGGTGGCCCAGGGGCGGGCGGGGTGGTCGTCCGTGACGGCCTCGCCGGTGATGACGGCGTAGGTCTGCACCATGCCGGGCCGCTCGGCGTTCATGCGGGCCGTGAGCAGCAGGTGGCGGAACAGCTCGAGCCCGCCCGGGATGTGCTTGCCCTCGAGCTCGGCGACCTGCTCGGCGTCGCGGAAGTCGAGGACCGCGGTGAGCAGCTGCTCCTTGGACTTGAAGTGGTGGAGCACGCCCGCGTGCGTCATGCCCACCTGCTCGGCGACGTCGGCCAGCGACCCGGTCTTGTAGCCCTTCTGGCCGAAGGTCGCCGCGGCCGCGCGCAGGATCTCCTCGCGCCTGGCTGCCGTCCCTTGGCGCGGACCGCGCCGGGGGCGGTCCGCGGGGCGGGCTGGTTCCGCTCCCATGGGCCGATACCATACTGTGACCTTGGACTTACTGACAGGTAAGTAAGCAACGTGGTTGCATGTCCCGAACGACGACGACGTCCCGCAGGAAGGCCCCGCCGCAGTGGCTCTCGACACGGTCCGCACCAGCACCCCCGCCGCAGACCCCGCGTCGGTGCTGGCCGCGCTCACGCGCGACGAGAAGGTGGCGCTCCTGGTGGGCGTCGACATGTGGCGGACGGCCGCGGTGCCGCGCCTCAACCTGCGTTCGGTGGTCATGTCCGACGGGCCGGCGGGCGTGCGCGGCGACTCCGACGAGTCGTCGGCGGCGTTCCCGGCGCCCTCGGCGCTGGGCGCGACGTGGGACGTGGCCCTGGCGGCGCGCGTCGGCGCGGCGTTCGCCGCCGAGGCACGCCGGCACGGGGTCGACGTGGTGCTGGCGCCTCAGGTCAACCTCCAGCGCACGCCCGTGGGGGGCCGCCACTTCGAGTGCTTCAGCGAGGACCCCGTGCTCACGGCCGCGCTCGCGGTTCCGCTCGTCGGGGCCGCGCAGGCGCGTGGCGTCGGTATGTGCGTCAAGCACTACGTCGCCAACGACTCCGAGACCGAGCGCACGCGCTACGTCTCCCGGCTCGACGAGCGCACGCTGCGCGAGGTCTACCTCGCGCCGTTCGAGGCGCTGGTCGAGGCCGGTGCCTGGTCCGTCATGGGCGCCTACAACGGGGTCGACGACGGGGTCGAGTCCGCACCCGTCCTCGAGCACCGCCACCTCCTCACCGACGTCCTCAAGCGCGAGTGGGGCTTCGACGGTGTGCTCGTCTCGGACTGGGTGGCCACGAAGTCCGTGGTAGGCCCGGTGCGCGCGGGCATGGACCTGCAGATGCCCGGCCCGGACGGGCCCTGGGGAGACGGGCTCGCGGCGGCCGTGGCCGAGGGCCAGGTCACGGAGGACGAGCTCGACGACAAGGTGCTGCGCGTGCTGCGGCTCGCCGCGCGCGTCGGCGCGTTCGGCCCGCCGGTGGCGCCACCCGCGGGTGTCGACGTGCCGGGCGTGCTGCGCGAGCTCGTGGCCCGCTCGCTCGTCGTGCTCAAGGACGACGACGGGCTGCTGCCGCTCGACCGGCCCGCCCGGATCGCGCTCGTCGGCCCCAACGCGGTGACCCCGTTCCTCGCCGGGGGCGGCTCGTCCGCCGTGCGGCCGGAGCGTCACGTCGCGCTCGACGCGGCGCTGGCGCGCGCGTTCCCCGGTGCCACGGTGGAGCTCGCCGCGGGCGCGGTCTCGCGCTTCACGGCGCCGGCGCTGGACCTGGCCGCCGCAAGCACGCCCGGAGGCGACCCCGGCGTGCACGTGGAGCTGCTCGACGCCGCGGGCCGCGTGCTGCGGGCCTGGGTCGCGGCCGGCTGGGACGAGGACGTCCCAGGGCTGCCCGACGATGCCGTGGCGCTCCGGCTGCGGACCCGGGTGCCCCTGGCCGCGCCCGGCGTCCACGCCGTCGGCGTCGCGACGATCGGGCGTCACCGGGTGCTCGTCGACGGCCGGGAGGTGTCGCGCAGCGACCGGGTGGTGGGCGAGGACGTGGTGCTCGACTCGACGTACAACCACCCCGCGGCGGTCATGGTGCCGGTGGCCGGCCCCGGCGAGGTGGAGATCGACGCGACCGTGCAGGTGGTGCACCCGGTGGGGTACGACACCTTCCTGCGGTTGCGCCTGCGGCACGGCGAGCCGGGCCCGTCCCCCGAGGAACGGCGTGCGCACGCGGTGGCCGCGGCCGCGGCGGCCGACGTCGCCGTGGTCGTCGTCGGGACCACCGAGGAGGTGGAGTCCGAGGGCTGGGACCGGACCGGCCTCGAGCTTCCCGGCGACCAGGACGAGCTGGTGCGCGCCGTGCTGGCGGTGCAGCCGCGCACGGTCGTCGTGGTCGACGCCGGCGCGCCGGTGCTGCTGCCGTGGCTGACCCAGGCGCCGTGCGTCGTGTGGGGCTGGCTGGGCGGGCAGGAGTGGGCCGACGGCCTGGCCGACGCGCTGTCCGGCGTGGTGGAGCCCTCCGGCAGGCTGCCGTGGACCCTGCCGGCCCGCGCGGCGGACGTCCCCGTGCCCGACGCGGTACCCGTGGCCGGGATCGTCGACTACGCCGAGGGCGTCCACGTGGGTCACCGCGGCTGGGACCGGCTCGGCCGCGTGCCGGCGGCGCCGTTCGGCCACGGCCTCGGGTGGACCACGTGGCGGTACGTCGCGGCCGAGGCCGCGCGCGACGACGACGGCGTCACGGTCGTCGTCACGCTCACCAACACCGGCCGCCGCGTCGGCCGCGAGGTGGTCCAGGTCTACGTCGAGCCGCCCGCCGGAACCCCCGCGGGGGAGCGTCCGGTGCGCTGGCTCGGCGGGTTCGCCGTCGTGGACGCCGATCCGGGCGCCACCACGACCGTCCAGGTCCGGCTGCACCCGCACGCGCTGCGGACCTGGGACAGAGGTGCCGGGTGGGCGACGCCACCCGGCACCTACCGGCTGCGCGTGGGTCGTTCGTCGCGCGACCTGCGCCTGACCACGGACGTCGACGTCCCACAGCAGTTCGAGCAGTAGTCCACGCAACGACGGCGGCGGAGGATGTCCGTCGCCCACAGTGCAAGGAGGCACTCGTGACCACGCGCAAGCTCGCCGCGACGGTCGCCACCCTGGCGGCCGTCGCGATGCTCGCCACCGCCTGCAGCGGCGGCGGCGGCACCTCACCCACCGCCGGGGCTTCCGGTGGCGGAACCGGCGGGGCCGGCACCGGCCAGACGCTGACGATCTGCATGCCGAACGGTCCGCAGACGAACAACTCCAACCCGTTCCTCAACACCGCGTCCGGCAACTCGCTCGGCTACCGGTGGGCCATCTACGAGCCGCTGGCGCAGGTCAACGACACGCGGCCGGCGAACAAGCCGGAGCCGTGGCTCGCCAAGGCCTGGCAGTGGAACGCGGACTACACGCAGCTGACCCTCACGGCCCGCGACGGCGTCACGTGGTCGGACGGCCAGCCCTTCACGGCCGAGGACATCGCGTTCTCGCTCCAGCTGCGCAAGGACCACAAGGAGCTCAACACCGAGGGCATCCCCTACGGGGACATCTCCGTCTCGGGCGACACCGTGACCGTGGGCTTCACGTCCGGCCAGTTCATCAACCAGATCAAGATCCTGCAGCTCTTCGTGGTGCCGAAGCACATCTGGTCGGCCATCGCCAACCCGGTGACGGACCCCAACCAGAAGCCGGTGGGCACCGGCCCCTACACGCTCACGTCGTGGACCGACCAGGCCGTCATCCTCGACGCCAACCCGCACTACTGGGGCGGCAAGCTCGCCGTGCCCCAGCTGCGCTACACGTCCTACTCCGGCAACGACACGGAGACCACGGCGCTGGCCACCGGCGAGTGCCAGTGGGGCTGGACGTTCATCGCGGACTACCAGAACGTCTACGTGGCCAAGGACCCGGCGCACAACAAGGTCTTCATGCCCGCCGGCCTCGGCATCGACCAGCTCATGCTCAACGTGACCAAGCCGCCGTTCAACGACGTCGCGGTCCGCAGGGCGCTCAACATGGTCGTCGACCGCAAGCAGGCTTCCCAGGTGGCCGAGTCCGGGCTGTTCCCCGAGCTGACGAACATCACGGGCATCCCCACGCCCGCCGGTGACTCCTTCATCGCCGACCAGTACAAGGGCAAGAACTTCTCGGTAGACGTCGCGGGCGCCAAGAAGGTGCTCACCGACGCCGGGTACCGGTACGACGGTGACAAGCTCATCGGCAAGGACGGCCAGCAGGTGTCCTTCAAGTTGTGGGTCCCCGCCGGCTGGAACGACTACGTCACCAGCCAGCAGCTCATCGCCCAGGCCGCGCAGTCGATCGGCATGAACGCGACGACCGACACCCCGACCGCCGACGCGTGGTTCGCCGCCAACAACAAGGGCGACTTCGACGCCGCCCTGCACTGGACGAACACCGGCATGACGCCGTTCGAGATGTACTCGGACATGTTCGACCCCGCGTACTACCTGCCCGTCGGGCAGCAGGCCAACTGGAACCTCGGCCGGTTCCAGGACGCCACCGCCGCGGCGGCGTTCAAGGCGTACACGGACGCCACGGACGAGGCCGGCCGGAAGGCGGCGCTCGACACGATCGAGCAGATCTTCGTCGACCAGGTGCCGGCCATCGCGGTGGACGCCCGCCCGGCCGCCGCCGAGTACTCGACGAAGTACTACGTCGGGTGGCCGGACGACGGCAACGCGTACGCCAACCCGCAGCCGACGGTCGCCAACGCGGGGTGGATCCTCACGAAGCTGAAGCCCGCCTCCTGACCGATCGTCGCGGTCCCCGCCGGCACCGTCCGTCGCCGGCGGGGACCGCTCCGTCCCGTCCCTCCGAGCACCAGGTGACCGATGAGCGACACTCCCGCCCCGCCCGACGACGTCGTCCTCGAGGCGGTCGCACTGACCAAGCACTTCCCGGTGCGGGGCCTGTCCGCGCGCGGCGTCGTGCACGCGGTCGACGGCGTCGACCTGCAGCTGCGGGCCGGCCAGGTGCTCGCCCTCGTCGGCGAGTCCGGCTCCGGCAAGTCGACGGTGGCGCGGCTGCTCGCGCGGCTGCACCCCCAGACCTCGGGCCAGGTGCTGCTGCACGGCGCGCCCGTGACCGCCCTGACCGGGCGCGGCTTCCGCGCGTACTGCCGGCGCGTCCAGATGATCTTCCAGGACCCGTTCGCGTCGCTGAACCCGGTGCACACCGTGCGCTACGTGCTCACGCGCGCGCTGCGGATCCACCACCCCGGGCTCCGCGGGGACGCGCTGCAGGACGCGCTGCGCGGCCTGCTCGAGCGCGTCCAGCTGGCGCCCGACGCGTACGTCGACAAGTTCCCGCACGAGCTGTCCGGCGGCCAGCGGCAACGCGTCGCGATCGCGCGGGCGCTCGCGGCGGAGCCCGAGGTGCTGCTGGCCGACGAGCCGATCTCGATGCTCGACGTCTCGATCCGGCTCGGCGTGCTCAACCTGCTGCGCGACCTGCGCGACCGGCTCGGCATCGCGATCCTCTACATCACCCACGACATCGCCTCGGCGCGCTACTTCGCCGACCGCACCCACGTCATGTACGCCGGGCAGACCGTCGAGACCGGCGACAGCGAGTCGGTGACGCAGGCGCCCGCGCACCCGTACACCCAGCTGCTGGTCCGCTCGGCGCCCGACCCGGAGCACCTCGGGGACCCGCTGCGCACGGGGGCTACCGGGGAGCCGCCCAACATGGTGGACCCACCGGCAGGCTGCCGGTTCCACCCGCGCTGCCCGTTCGCCGCCGAGCTGTGCCGCACGCGCGCGCCGGAGCTGCTGCCGATCGGCGCCGGCCGTGAGGTCGCGTGCTGGGGCTACGCGCCCGACGAGCCCGGGGCGCCCGACCTCGGCACCGCCAAGGTGAGCCAGGAGGTGGCCCGATGAGGTTCCTCGTCCGCCGGGTGGTCTTCTACGCCGTCACGGCCTGGGCCGCGGTGACCATCAACTTCTTCATCCCGCGCATGATCCCCGGCGACCCGGTGCAGGCGCTCATCAACCGGTACCAGGGGCAGCTCGACAGCCACGCGATCCAGGCGCTGTACGTCCTGTTCGGGCTCGACAAGAAGGTGAGCCTCTGGGACCAGTACTGGCAGTACTGGGGCCAGCTGTTCCGGGGCGACCTGGGGATCTCGTTCTCCTACTTCCCGACGCCGGTCTCCCAGGTGCTGCGGTCCTCGCTGCCCTGGACGGTCGGCCTGGTCGGTGTCGCCACGATCATCTCGGTGGTCGGCGGCTCGCTCGTCGGCGTGTACCTGGGCTGGCGCCGCGGCACGAAGGCGGACGCGATCGTCCCGATCACCACGTTCTTCTCGTCGGTCCCCTACTTCTGGCTCGGCATCATCGCGATCGCGGCCTTCGCCGTGACCTGGAAGGTGCTGCCCACGGGCGGCGGCTACGACGGGAACCTGCTGCCCTCGTGGAGCGGGGCCTTCATCGGCTCGGTGCTGCAGCACGCGCTGCTGCCCGGCCTGACGATCGTGCTCTCGTCGGTCGCCGGCTGGATCCTCGGCATGCGCAACATGATGGTGACCGTCACGAGCGAGGACTACGTCACGGTGGCCCAGGCCAAGGGCCTGTCGGAGCGGCGCGTGATGTTCGGCTACGCCGCGCGCAACGCGATCCTGCCGCAGGTGTCGGGATTCGCCCTCTCGCTGGGATTCGTCGTCTCCGGGACCCTCGTCATGGAGATGGTGTTCAGCTACCCCGGCATCGGGTTCCGGCTGTTCCAGGCCATCGGCGGCAAGGACTACCCCCTGATGCAGGGGATCTTCCTGGTCATCACCCTGTCGGTGCTCGTCGCGAACGTCCTGGCCGACCTCGTCTACGTGCTGCTCGACCCCCGGACCCGGCAGGAGGCCTGAGATGTCCAACGTCCCCGTCGACACCGCGCTGGAGGTCACGCCGGCGGCCGCGCCGATCGTCGTCCGGCCCGGGGCCCGGCCGCGGCGCCGGTTCGTCTTCGTCCGGAACGGCAAGTCCGTCACCGGGCTCGTCATCCTCGCGGCGTTCACGGTGCTCGCGGTGATCGGGCCGTGGATCGCGCCCTACGACCCCTCCAAGGTGGGCGTGGGCAAGCTCCTGGAGCACCCCAGCGCCAAGCACCTGCTCGGTACCGACCACATCGGCCGCGACGTCTTCAGCCAGCTGCTGGTCGGCACGCGCGGCGTCATGGTGGTCGGCGTCCTCGCCGCGGTGATCGCGACACTCCTGGCGATCGCCGTGGGCGTCACCGCGGGCTTCGTCGGCGGGGCGGGCGACGAGCTGCTCTCAGCGCTCTCGAACATCTTCCTGGTCATCCCGGCGCTGCCGCTGATCATCCTGGTGGCGGCGGCGATCCGGAGCACCAGCAACCTCACCATCGCGCTCGTGCTCGCCGCGACCGGGTGGGCGTGGGGCGCGCGCCTGCTGCGGGCGCAGACCCTCTCGCTGCGACGGCGCGACTTCGTCGAGGCGGCCCGCGCGTCGGGCGAGCGGACGTGGCGCATCGTCTGGTTCGAGACCCTGCCGAACCTCACGGCGATCATCGCCTCGTCGTTCATCTCGACGATGACCTTCGCGGTGCTGTCGCAGACGACGCTGGCCTTCATCGGCGTCGCCAACGTCAACGACTGGAGCTGGGGCACCGTCCTCTACTGGGCGCAGGGCAACCAGGCCCTCGCCCGGGGGGCCTGGTGGTGGTTCGTGCCGGCGGGCCTGCTCATCGCGGTGCTCGGCATGGCGCTCTCGCTGGTGAACTTCGGCATCGACGAGTTCGTCAACCCGCGGCTGCGGCTCGCGGGGCTCAAGCCCCGCGAGATGCGCCGGCGCGGCATCCGACCCCGGATCGGCTTCACCGCCACGGTCCGCGACCTGCCGCGCCGCCCGGAGGCCACCCGATGAGCTTCGCCGACGAGATCGCCCGCTACGCCCCGGACGCCCGGCGCCGGCGGCCCGACGCCCGCCCGGTGCTCGAGATCAAGGGCCTGGCCGTCGACTACGGCTACGGCGAGCACCGCGTCCACGCCCTGCGTGGCGTCGACCTCACGCTGCACGAGGGCGAGGTGCTCGGCCTGGCCGGCGAGTCCGGCTGCGGCAAGTCGACGCTCGTGTACGCCGCGACGCGGCTGCTTGCGCCCCCGGGCCTCATCGTCTCCGGAGAGGTGCTGTACCACCCCGAGGTCGGCGAGCCCGTGGACGTCCTGCGTCAGTCCGACGACGAGCTGCGGGCGTCGCGCTGGGAGGACACCGCGCTCGTGTTCCAGGGCGCCATGAACTCGCTCAACCCCGTGTACCGCGTGGGGCGCCAGCTGACGGACACCATCGCGGCGCACCGCCCCCGGTCCACGCGCGCGGAGCGCGAGGACCGCGCGCGCGAGCTGCTGACGATGGTCGGCATCTCGCCGGAGCGGTTGCGCTCGTTCCCGCACCAGCTGTCCGGCGGCATGCGCCAGCGCGTGATGATCGCGATGGCCCTGGCGCTCGAGCCGCGGGTGCTCATCATGGACGAGCCGACCACCGCGCTCGACGTCGTCATGCAGCGCCAGATCCTCGAGCAGATCATGCAGCTGCGCGACCGGCTGGGCTTCGCC
>JAJYTJ010000250.1:0-1568 GCA_021793115.1 Actinomycetes bacterium
CCGACCGCATTGAGCCGGAAGCTCAGCGCCTCGAGGTGCAGGGCGTCCGGGAGCTGCTTGAGCCACGCGAACCGCGGGCCGGTCACGCGCCAGCCGGACAGCGAGCGCCGCACGCCGTCACCGTGGCGCCACGGCCGCTCGAGGTGCGAGTGCTGCTCCGCGCGGGCGGCCGAGAGGACCTGGGTTGCGCTCGTGCCGACGGCCACCGTGAAGATCCCGGTGGCCGTGATCGCCACCCCGACGTGGATGACGAGCCAGTAGCTCTGCAGCGCGGGCGGCAGCGCGTCCGCCCGGACGAAGAACGCGTTGAGCGCCAGCACGAGATCGAGGACCGCGATCGCCATGACGACCACGCCGAGGAACGCGATGATCCGCCGGCGCTGCACGATCGCCAGCACCGACGTGGCCACGAACACGCCGACGAGCGAGAACTCGTACATGTTCGCGGTGGGCCAGCGCCCCGCCGCGACCCCGCGCAGCACGATGGCCACGAACAGCAGCGCGATGCCCAGCCAGTGCGTGGAGCGCGCGATGCCCTCGGCCTTGGCGCTGCGTCCGTCGCCGCGGGAGGCGGGCGCGGTCCCGGCGGGAGCGGCGGCGACCGCGGGTGCGGCCTTGGCCACGTCGCGGTCCGGGGCGGCCGCGGGCAGCGTGTACGACGACCCGCCGGTGCTCGCCCCGGCGAGCGCGGGGATCCGCCGGTTGGCGTTGACCTTGGCGCGCGAGCCGGCCTCCGTGGCGACCTCGGCGCCGACCTGCGCCTCGACCTCGCCAGCGGCCTGGTCACCGCCCTGGGCGCCGGCCCTCACCCGGGCGGCGCGGGCCGCCTGGCGTGGCCGGGCTGCCCTGTCGGCGATCCGGGCGAGGTCGACCGAGTAGGCGACGAGCGCGATGGTGAAGGCCGTCGCCGCGGCCCACACGAGCAGTGTCGAGACGTCGCCCACCGGCATGGTCAGTCCCCTCCTGGGTCGTCCTCGACGCCCTCGCGACCCGTGACCGGGACCGGCGAGGCGAGCAGCGCCTCCAGCACCCGGCCGAGCTCGGGGGCGAGCCCGACGTCATCGCCTCGGGCGAGCCCCGCGGCGGTCACCACTGTAGTAGGACCTTGGTCCCGATCGCCGGTCGGGGCAGAGCCGGCCGGCACGGCGCGGAGCCACAGCCGACGGCGGGGCACGAACAGCGACGCCGCCAGCCCGGCGAGTGCGGTGAGCGCGAAGGCCAGCAGCCAGCCCAGCGCCGGGTCCTTGCGCAGGTCGAACGCCGCGAAGCGCTGGATCCCGTCGAAGGTCACGGTGCCCAGGCCGCCCGGCAGCGCCATGGTCTGCCCGGGTCGCAGGTTGAGCGTGACCGGCGTGCCCGAGGAGTCCTTGGCCTCGGTCAGCCCCTTCTCGTCGAGCTGGTAGACGTTCTGCGGCACACCGGTGTCGAGCCCGAGGTTCCCGGACCACACCGACAGGACGAGCATCGGCGCGGTGGGCTCCGGGTTGGTCGACACCCACTGGTCCGTGCTCAGCTGCGCCGCGGTGGGCAGCAGGAAGCCGAGCAGGCCGATCTGGGGCTGGCCCCCG
>JAJYTJ010000250.1:1578-4136 GCA_021793115.1 Actinomycetes bacterium
GCACCTTGACGACGCCGCGCGACGTGTACACCTGGTCCTGCGGCAGGAACGGCACCGGCCCGGACAGGGCGACGACACCCGAGGCGTCGCGCACCGTGACGTGGGGCGCGTAGCCGTTGCCCATCAGGTAGACCTCGGTGCCGCCGACGTCCAGCGGGTGGTTGACCTTGATGGTGCGGGCCGCCGGCGCCTTGCCCGGCTCGGTGAGGGTCACGTGCGCGGTGAAGTCGCGGGCCGCCAGGCTCGCGGCGTCGAACCGGGACTCGAAGTCGTCGAGCCGCAGCGTGAACGGCTCGAGCGACGCGGCGCTGAACGCCCGCCCGTGCTCGAACGTGTCGAACGCGGTCTCCGCGTTCGCGAAGCCGTGCCCCGCGACGACGATCACCTGGGCCCGGTAGTGCAGCAGCTGGCCGTACGCCACCGAGATGAGCAGCCCCACCAGCGCGAGGTGGAACAGGAGGTTGCCGGTCTCGCGCAGGTAGCCGCGCTCGGCCGAGACCGACCACGCGCCGTCGGCCTCCTCGTGCACGTCGACCCGGTAGCGACGGCCCCGGCCCAGCAGGGCGGCGGCCCGCCGGACGAGCACGGCCGGGTCCTCGTCGGACAGCGCCTGCGCCTGCGCGGGGAAGCGCCCGAACCGGCGCGGCGTGCGCGGGGGGCGCGCCCGCATGGCCGTCCAGTGGTGCTTGGTGCGCGGCAGGATGCAGCCGACGAGCGAGACGAACAGCAGCAGGTAGATCGCGCTGAACCAGGCCGACGTGTAGACGTCGTAGAACCCGAGCCGGCCCAGCCACGTGCCCAGCGCGCCGTGCGCGGTGATGTACGCGCTCACCTTGGCCGGGTCCTGCCCGTTCTGCGGGAACATCGTGCCCGGCACCGCGGCCACCGCCAGCAGCACCAGCAGCAGCAGCGCGACCCGCATGGACGTCAGCTGCCGCCACACCCAGCGTGCCCACCCGGTGGCGCCGATCGCCGGCGGCGTGGCGGCCCCGCGGCCGCCCGCCGGTGCCGGGGCCACGCCGGGGACGGTGCCGCTGAACGCGTCGTCGAGGCCCTCGGGCCGGTATCCACTCATGTCACACCACCGGGACGAAGGGGTCGGCGCCCGTGAGCAGGCCCTGCAGCCACGCGGCCCAGTGCCCCCACACACCGGTGACCAGGGCCAGCCCGAGCACCACGAGGAGGCCACCGCCCACGCGCAGCACGCCGACGCGGTGCCGCGTCAGCCAGCGCGTGACGTGCCGGGACCGCTCGAGACCGAGCGCGACGAGGAGGAACGGCAGGCCCAGCCCGAGGCAGAACACCGCCGCCAGGAGCGCGCCCCGGCCGGCGGAGCCACCGCCCAGCGAGAGCGTGAGGATCGCGGCGAGCGTCGGGCCGATGCACGGCGTCCAGCCGAGGCCGAACGTGAGCCCGAGCACCGGCGCCCCCCAGAGCCCGGCGCGGGGCGCCACGTGCACCTTGCGCTCGTTCTGGAGGAACGGCACCAGCCCGGCGAAGGCCAGGCCCAGCACGACGACGACGACGCCGAGCACGCGCGACACCGGGTCCTGCCAGCGCGCGAGCCACGCGCCGACGCCGCCGGCCACCGCACCGAACGTCACGAACACCACCGCGAAGCCGAGGACGAACAGCCCGACGCCCGCCAGCACGCGGCCGCGGCGGGCCGCGCCGGACTGTGCGCCGAGCGAGCCGCCGACGAAGCCGACGTACCCAGGCACCAGCGGCAGCACGCAGGGCGAGGCGAACGACACCACGCCCGCCAGCAGCGCCACCGGCACCGCGAGCAGGAGCGAGCCGCTCGCGATCGCCTGGCCGAAGGCGTCCCCGACGCCCAGCGGCAGCACCGCGCTCACCCGGCGCTCGCGCTCGGGGTCGGGGTCGGGCCGCCCTCGGCGAGCAGCTGGTCGACGAGCGCGCGGACCGTCGAGGGGTCGATCCGGCCGAGGATGCGGGCCGCGACACGGCCCTGCCGGTCGAGCAGCACGGTGGTCGGCACCGCGTTGAGCGGGATGACGCCCTGGAGCGCCGCGATCGCCGAGCCGTCGGTGTCGATGATCGACGGGTAGGGCAGCGAGAACTGCCGGGCGAACGCGGCCGCGGTGCCGGCGGCGTCGGTGGAGTTGATGCCGAGCACGCGCAGGCCGCGCGGCGCGTCCGCGTTCGCGATCGCGACGAGGTCCGGCGCCTCCGCCCGGCACGGCGGGCACCCCGCGTACCAGGTGTTGATGAGCACCACGTCGCCCCGCCAGGCCGCGACGTTCCGGACCGTGCCGTCGGCGTCGGTCCCCGACAGCATCACGGGGCCCGTGCGGGCGCCCACGGGCCACGTCTTCGTCGACCCGTCGGCGGACGTGTAGCCCGCGGTCGTGCTCGTCGCGGACGGGGTGGCGGGGCTCGTCGAGCAGCCCGCGAGGACCACGACGAGCGCGCCCAGCGCACCGGCCAGCAGGCGGCGGCGCCGCGCCATCACGCGCCCGCCACCGTGGACGCGCCGGAGAGGAGGGCCGCGGCCGGTTCGGTGTACCCGATCCCCACCAGCGCGTCGTCGTCGTAGT
>JAJYTJ010000054.1 GCA_021793115.1 Actinomycetes bacterium
GGGGGGGGGGGGGGGGGGGGGGGGGGGGGGGGGAGGGGGGGGGGGGGGGAGGGGGGCGGGGGGGGGAGAAGGGAGAGAAGGTGAGGGGAAGAGGGGAAAGGGCCTGGGGAGTGGGTGGCTGGAGGAAGAGGACTGACACAGCGCGGGGCTGACCCAGCTCGCAGGCGGACGGCGCGGGAGAAGGCGCGCCGACCTACGCCGCAGTTGGTCGCTGGTCGCTGCGGACTGACCGTGCCGAATCCCGCCGCTGAAGGGTCATGGCAGCGCCGGCGATGACCGCTCCGAGAACGGCGCCTGCCGCGCCGCCACGGCCGGTGTTCCGCGCGGCCGCTCCCGCCGCCCGGCACTGTGCCGTCAACGCCTCGCGGTCTGCGTCGGTGAGTTCACCACCGGACACTCTGCCCGCGCCCGGGTGGAAGGTGATGGCTCGGCCGCAGTAGCCGCCCGAGCTCCACACGGGTGCATGCCAGGCGGAGAGTGCGTAGCCACCAAAGACGAAGGCGGCGACGAGACCAGCGAGCGTGAACCAGTGGAGCGCGAGCCGTCTGTGCTGCGCGAGCGGCGTCGTCGTCACGCCCGTCGCCGCTACTCGGGTCACGGCCGGGAATGCGTCGATTCCGTCGGCCAGCCGACCCCTCCGCCTTTGGTGCCATCAAGGGTCTACGGAGTGTTGAGCCCCGGCTCCTCTAGCGGGCGGCCACTTCCTTCGCGATGCCGGTGCGGTAGCTCAGCAGCCCGAGGTCGCTCGTAGGGCAATTGGCTGCCGCGGAATTATCCAGGGTATGGGCCCTCCGGTGAGGGAGGGGGCAGACGTCGGCCGATGAGCACGTGCGGGGCGCCCGGGTAGAACTAGCGTCCCCGTCTGGGGACGGCCGTGCCAGCGCGGACTGGTAGCCTCAGGGTTCTACGACCGGCACGCGCTCCGGTCATGAGCGCAGCGTGACGAGTTCGGTGACCTGCCGCGACGTCGTCCGCCAGTCGCTAAGGATGCGGCCTCGTTCTCTCCGCGTACGGCAGCGCATCTGCTGCGGCAAGTGACGCAAGTGTGAGGGCCTCGTGGCCGTTCGGCTCGGTTTCCTGTCCACCTATCCGTCCACCCAGTGCGGCATCGCGACGTTCTGCGAGGCGCTCGTCACCCACCTGCAGGCGACCGGAGCGGACGTCGGCGTGGTGCGGCTGGTCGACCACCGGCAGGCGCAGCTGCCGCCGGTGGTCCACCAGTGGGCGGCCGGGGAAGCCGGGGCCCCCACCGGTGTCGCCGACGCGCTGAACACCTACGACGTCGCGGTCATCCAGCACGAGTACGGCATCTTCCCCGGGCCCGACGGCGAGGCGCTGCTCCAGGTGCTCCCGCTGCTGACGGTGCCCGTGGTGAGCATCCTGCACACCGTGCTGACGGAGCCGAGCGCGAACCAGCGCCGGGTGCTCGAGTGGCTGGTCGAGTTCTCCACGGTGCTGGTGACCATGACGCAGACGGCCCGGGACCGGCTCATCGCCGGGTGGGGCGTGGAGCCGTCCCGCGTCGTGGTGATCCCGCACGGGGCCACGGACAACCGGTCCGCGATGCAGCACGTGCTTCCCGCGCGGCCGACGGTGCTCACCTGGGGCCTGCTGTCCGAGGGCAAAGGCATCGAATGGGCGCTGCGTGGGCTGTCGGTCCTGCGCGAGACCACGCCGCTGCCGGCCTACCGGATCGTCGGCGAGACCCACCCGCGCGTCCTGGAACGCGACGGCGAGGCCTACCGGGAGAGCCTGGTGAGGTTGACGCACGACCTCGACCTGGACGGCTCGGTCACCTTCGACGGGCGGTACCTGTCCGGGCCGGCGCTGCGGGAGGTGGTGCGGGAGGCCGACGTCGTCCTGCTCCCCTACGACTCGCGCGACCAGGTGACGTCGGGCGTCCTGACGGAAGCCGTGGTCGCGGGCAAGCCGGTCATCTCCACCAGCTTCCCGCACGCGGTCGAGCTGTTGTCCGGCGGGGCCGGCATCCTCGTCCCGCAGCGCGACCCGGTGGCGATCGCTGCGGCCCTGACTGAGCTCCTGACCACGCCCGGCGCCGCAGGCAGGATGGCCGCGACGTCGCGACGGCTCGCGTCGTCCCTGCTCTGGCCGGCTGTGGCGGCCCGGTACCTCGAGCTGGGCCGGAGCCTACTCACGGCCGCCGTGCCGACGGCAGTGTGATGGCGACGGCGCCGTTCGACCACTTGCTGCGCCTGAGCACACCCCTCGGGGTGTACGAGCACGCCCGCGGTCCCGTGCCACGCACCGAGCACGGGATGTGCGTCGACGACGTGGCACGGGCGCTCGTCGTGACGGCGCGTGAGCCCTGCCCGGGCCCCGAGGTCCGCTCTCTGGCGTGGACGGCCCTGCGCTTCCTGCGCGCGGCGCAACGGGACGACGGGGGCATGCACAACCGACGGGACGACGCCGGCACCTGGCTCGACGCGCCCTCGACGGGCGACCACTGGGGCCGCGCGCTGTGGGCGTTCGGCGTCGCGGCGTCCCAGCCGACGGACGAAGCGCTCGCCGGGGAGGCTCGACGAGGCGCGGAGATGGCGCTCCGGGCACGGTCAGTCCACCCCCGGGCCGTGGCGTACGCCGCTCTCGGCGCTGCTCACCTCCTGACGGTCGCGCCCGAGGACCTCGCCGCGTACGCCCTGCTCCTCGACGCGAGGCGGGCCCTGCTCCCGATCCGCACCGACCCGTCCTGGCCGTGGCCCTACGGTCGTCTCACCTATGCCAGTGCCGTGGTGCCCGAGGCGATGCTCGCCATCGGTGCCGCCCTCAGCGACCCCGAGCTGCAGCAGGACGGGCTGACGCTGCTGCGCTGGCTTGTCGAGCAGCAGACCCTGGGGACGCACCTGTCCCCCGTGGCGGTTCGCGGCCGGTCGGCGGGTGACGTGCGCCGGCCGGAGTTCGACCAGCAGCCGATCGAGGTGTCGGCCCTGGCCGAGGCGAGCGCGACCGCGTGGGACCTGACGGGAGATGCGCGTTGGGTGCGGGTGCTCGCGCGCTGCGTCGCGTGGTTCGAGGGCGACAACGACAGCTGCGTGCCGGTGCGGGACTCGGCGACGGGCGCCGGGTACGACGGTCTCGAGCGCGGGTCGGTGAACCTCAACCAGGGTGCCGAGTCGACCCTGGCCTGGCTCGCGACAGCCCAGGTGGCCGAGGCGTCCCGGTCGGCCACTGTCCGTTGAGCGCGTCCGAGGACCCGCCCTGGGTGCACCGCACGGACGTCGAGCTGACGCCGGACCCCGGACGGGTGGTCGCCACGCTGTTCCTGCCGGGTCAGGAGCAGGCGGCGTCCGGCGGATCGCGTTCCGGAGGCGTCGTCGAGCGGGTCCTCGCCCTGACCGACGAGCAGGTGGACACGCAGCTGGCGGAGCTGGAGACGCTGTTCTCGAGCCGCCACCGGGACCTGCACGTCACGTGGGAACGGCACTTCGAGCTCGTCCGCCACCGCGTGCCCCGTGGCGGCCTGCTGTCCACGGCCCGTCGGCGCCTGCTCGGCGCGACCTTCACGCAGGAGCTCTCCATCGAGGGCGCCGCCCTGATGAACCCGTCGATGGTGCCGCACCCCGACCAGACCGGCCTGCCGCCCGGTGCGCTCCGCTTCGTCATGAGCGTGCGGGCGGTCGGTGAGGGGCACCTGTCGAGCATCGAGCTGCGCACCGGTGTGGTGGATGCGCACGGCACGGTCCGGGTCGACGTCGCTCCGGCGGTGGCGGTGCTGCCCACCGAGCTGGCCACCGGGTACGCCAGAACGGCGTTCGAGCACGCCCTCGACGAGCTGGGCGGTGACCGTACCGACTCCGATTTCGTGCTCGACGCCCTGTCGCAGCGGTTCACCCGCGCCGAGCTCGACGGTGCGCTCGGCCGACTGCGTGCCGAACGGCTGACCCGCGCGACCACCTCCCGCACCGTTGAGCGTTTCGAGGCCATCGCCGCGTCGAGCTACACCGTGCGGTTCCCCCTCGACTCGGCGCTGCAGGAGCGGGTGCTCATGCCCCGGGCGGCCGCCGAGAGCCGCGGCATGGAGGACGTCCGCCTGGTGCAGCTCGACGCGGGTGACGGATCCGGCCCGCAGTACGTGGGGACCTACACGGGTTACGACGGCCGCCACGTGCGCGTGCGGCTGCTGCGGACCGAGGACCTCACCACCTTCTCGATCTCACCGACGAGCGGCCCGGGCGCCCAGGACAAGGGCCTGGCGGTGTTCCCCCGACGGATCGACGGCAGCTACGTCGCGCTCTCCCGCTCGGACCGGGAGAGCAACGGCGTGTGCCGCTCGTCCGACCTGCTGCACTGGGAGGCACCGGTCCAGGTCCAGGTGCCGCGCCGTCCGTGGGAGGTCGTCCAGCTGGGCAACTGCGGGTCGCCGATCGAGACCGAGGCGGGGTGGCTGGTGCTCACGCACGGCGTCGGGCCCATGCGGCGCTACAGCATCGGGGCCCTGCTGCTGGACCTCGACGACCCGACGGTGGTGCGCGGGGTGCTGGACCGTCCGCTCCTCACCGCGTACGAGGCAGAGCGCTCGGGCTACGTGCCGAACGTCGTGTACTCCTGCGGCGCGATGCTCCACGCGCGCAGGCTGGTGCTGCCGTACGGGTGCAGCGACACCCGGACGCGGATCGCGACCGTCGACCTGGACGCGCTGCTCGGTGAGCTCGCAGGTCCAGGGCGTGCGCGGACGGGCCCCGCTGCCGTGGAGAAGGCGTCCCGACGGACCTAGGATCGAACCAGTCCCGGGACCCCGGACCCCCGTCGTGAGGGTCCGCCATCCGGCACCGCGGAAGAGGGCACCATGCCCACCCAGAACGCAGCCCCGGGCCCCTCGGCCTCCCTCCCGGACGATCGTCGCTCCACGTCCCGTCCCAGCCCCGCCCCGGCCGGTGCGCCCGCAGCCCGTCGGCGCAGTCGGATGGGAGCCGCGTGGGTCGGCCTCGTCGTCGGCGCGCTCGTCCTCGTGGCGCTGATCGTGTTCATGCTGCAGAACACCGCACCGGTCGAGGTCGTCTTCCTCGGCATGCGAGGGACGGCCCCGTTGGCCCTGACGCTCCTGATCGCCGGCATCGGCGTCGGGATCGTGGCGCTCGTCGTCGGCAGCATCCGCATCGGACAGCTGCGGCACCGCCTCGGCGTCGAGGGTCGGATCCGCGAAGCCGGTCGACGGTGAACGCGGCCGACACCAGCTCCTCGGCGCAGGAGCCGCTCCAGCTCACGTCTGTGCTGCTCTCCGCGCTGCCCCTCGAGCTGGGCACCCCCGCGGCGCCCGAGCGCTACACCGTGCCGGTCGTCTTCTCGCGGCAGGTCACCCCCGCGGAACGTGCCCGCATCGAGGACCCGGCGCTGGCCCACCGACTCAGCGAGAGCCTGGGCGCGCAGATCGAGCTGGTCGTCTCCGACCGGCGCCTCCTGGTGCTGAACACCTCGCTGGCGGAGCTGCGCGACGGGCTGGCAGCGGCGCTGTCGGCGGCGTTGCGTGAGCTCGACGTCCAGCTGGACGCCGAGCAGTCCGCTCGTGAGGACGCAGCCAGCCAGCGCCAGCTCGAGGAACGGGAGCGCGCGGACGCCGTCGCGCGCGAGGCGGCGCAGATCCAGTTCGGCTGACGAGCGGCGCCGCGTCAGCCGCGACGCGAGGGCAGCCTGCTGACCGCACCGCCCCTCGGGGCGTCCCTAGGCGGGCAGGACGTAGAAGTACATGAGCAGGTAGTGCAGGACCGCGGCGACGACGACCATCGCGTGCCAGATCTCGTGGAAGCCGAACACGCCCGGCCACGGGTTGGGGCGCTCGACGACGAACACCACGAAGCCTGCGCTGTACAGCAGGCCGCCCGCGGCCATCAGCACCAGCGCACCCCCGGGCACCGACGCACCCGAGCCCACCAGCAGGACCGGCATCCAGCCGAGAGCGATGTACAGGGTGTTGGTGACGTACTTCGGCAGCTGGCGCAGGATCGAGCGCAGCACGATGCCCGCCGCGGCGATCACCCAGACCACGGCCAGGACCGTCCAGCCGTAGGTGGTGCGGAACAGGACCAGCACCATCGGTGTGGTCGAGCCGGCGATCAGCAGGAACACCGAGTCGTAGTCCAGGGTGCGCAGCACCTCGTTCACCCGCGGTCCGCCGTCGATGCCGTGGTGCAGCGTGCTCGAGACGAAGAGCGTCACCACCGACAGGCCGTACAGGCTGAACCCGACGACCTTCCAGGCATCGTGCTGCTCGGCCGCCTGCACGATGAGCAGCGCGGCACCCGCGACGGCGAAGCAGGCGGCGAACAGGTGCGAGACGGTGTTGAACCGCTCGTCGGTGACGTGAACGCTGCCGTCCCTGCTCCGCTGAGCGGTCTCCACCGGTTGCCTTCCCGCGTCGCCGCGCCTCTTCGACCAGGTGCGGTCCGGACGTGCCGTTCCTCCGTACGCGCCCAGGCTACCGAGCGGATCGGACCCGCCGGGCCGGCACGTGCTGCTCGACGGCCTCGCGCTCAGCGTCGGTCGCCCGCCGAGCGGTGCTCGGCGACCACGCGCCGGAACAGACGCTCGTAGTCGTCGACCATCCGCTCGGAGGAGAACCGGGTGACGGCGTCGGTCCGGCACACGGCGCGGTCGAGGGTCCCGAGCTGGGCGACGGCCGCGACGGCGCCGGCGACGTCAGGCACGAGGAACCCCGAGACACCGTGCCGCACGATCTCCGGCATGGACCCTCGCGGGTAGGCGATCACGGGCGTCCCGGCCGCCATCGCCTCGACCACCGAGAGCCCGAAGGGCTCGTCGAACTCGATCAGGTGCAGCAGTGCGCGTGCCCCACCGAGCAGCCGGTCGCGCTCGGCAGGGCCGACCGACCCGACGAAGCGCACGTTCGTGCCGTCGACGTGCGGCTCCACCTCGCGCCGGTGGTACTCGGCGTCCTGGACCACACCGGCGATCACCAGCGGCATGCCCGCGCGGCGCGCGACGTCGATCGCGGCCGCGGTGCCCTTGTCCGGATGGATCCGACCGAGGAACAGCAGGTATCCACCGTCCCCTGCCCCGAGGTGGAAGGACGCGGTGTCGATGCCGTGGTGGATGGTCGCGGCGTAGGTCAGGTCCGGGTGGCGGTCGGCCTCGCTGATGGCGACGTACTCCACGACGTCGTCGTACGCGCGGTAGACGGGCAGGATCCGGTCGGAGGAGAACCCGTGGATCGTCGTGACGACGGGGGTCGGCGTCAGCCGGCTGAAGACGAGCGGCAGGAAGTCGAACTGGTTGCTGATGACGTCGAACTCGCGCGCGCGCTCGAACACGGCGGCGATGTGGAGTGCCTCGTAGACCTTGGCGTCGACGGAGGGGTCCTCCTCGTACCCCGCCGGCGCCTCGGCATGCAACCGCCCCGAGGTCGCGGAGTCCGCCGTCGCGAACAGCGTGACGTCGTGCCCGCGGGCGACGAGACCTTCGGCGATCGTCGAGGCGACCTGCTCCCAGGGCCCGTACGAGCGCGGCGGGGTCCGATGGGCGATCGATGCGAGCACGGCGACCCTGATGACGGCCTCCCGGTGTCGCGACGAGCGTACGCCCGGTCCCCGGACCGCCCGATGCAGGGTGGCGCGGCGGTCGGTCGCGGTGGTCCGCGGCCCGGACCCGGTTCGCCCTGGGCGTGCTGACCCGCTCCCGCCTCACCTTGCACACCATCCAGCAGGACACCGACCAGGCGCTCGCACCAACAGCCTGACCAGCACGAAGATCACGCCAACGCGCTACACCACGCCCCGGCGCTTGACCTGAACCGCCGCTGTCTGCCCTGATCTATGAGGCCGAGGAGTAGGCGGGCTTGGCTGGTTCTAGCCCGCGCGGCCGCGTCGTCCGGGCGGTAGGAGGCCGCGCGCGCGAGTCTTGGTGATCCAGCCCTGGGCGGTACTCAAAGCGACGCTACTGATTGCCGCCATCGTCGCCGAGGGATTCGCGTCGCCCTGCGCCGCGAGTCGGCCGTGCTGGAGCGCAACGAGCTCGTAGAAGTCCGGTGTCTGCTTCGGATCGCCGAGAGGCTTGAGCAGGTCTCGCTCGGCGATCTTGCGGCCCGACGGCAGCTCGATCTTGCCGCCGCTGATGGTGCTGGTCCGCTTCATCGCGAACAGCCGGTTGTTGATCGCTGCCTCGATCCTGGCGGTCGGTAGCTCTCGGAGGAGGTGGCTGGTGATCGGGTCGCCGGGTACGCGGGGCAGATAGGCGACGCCGGTGATGCGGACCTCCTCGGGGAGTGCGAGGACCTGTCGCTGGAGTCGGATGAACACCCGGGTGCCGGTGGCGGTGTGCTCGATGTAGCGCCAGCGGCCGTCGATCGCCTCGTTCTCCTCGGAGTCGAGCTGTGCGCGTCGATCCTCGTCGGTATCGGCCTGGTCGTCGTAGCCGAGGGCGGCGTCGATGTCGTGGCTCGCATCGTCGGGCCGCTCACCGGGGAACCGGCTCGGCAGGTACCAGCCCGGCGGAAGGTCGTCCTGGATGAGCAATCCGTCGTAGGACTGGTCGCCAGGGCGGTGAGCAGGGGCGGGCACGCGCCGAGTCTAGCGATCCCGAGCGTCCAACTCCGATGGTTGCCAAAACCCGCGTTCGATGGTTAGTCTCAGATACCTGCAAATGCCCGCGCGCAAGTGCCAGCACGTCCCGCCTGGGGAGGACGAGATGGTCGACACCGCCGTACGGCTCGAGTACCTCAACCGTGCCGAGGCCGCACAGCGTTGCCGCGTGCCGGTTTCGACCTTCGACAAGCTCCGCCGGGACGGGCTCGTTCCCGAGCCTGACGCCCACATGGGCAAGCACCTGCTGTGGCGTGCCGACACGATCGACGAGCTCCTCGCTCGCGGGGGCACGGAGGCCTGATGGCCGGCCGACCCGGCAAGGACTCCCCGGCGCGGATCGACCCGCGCACGGGCCGTCCGCTGCCGGACGGGATTCGCTGGCGGGCCGACAGGCAGCGCTACCAGATCCGCGTCGTCGGCCCGAGCGTCGACGGGGGTGCGGTCGAGCGCTCACGGATGTTCCTCACGCTGGCCGAGGCCAAGCGTGAGCTGGCGAAGGTGGTCGCCGGTCGCAACCCGAACGGGTCGATGACCCTCGAGCAGTGGCACGAGCGCTACTGGGCGGCCATCGAGTCCTCCGTGCGTCCCGCGACGGCGCGGTGCTACGACGTCGGCTGGCGGCTGCGGGTGAAGCCGAGCCTCGGCCGGTTCCGGCTGGATGACATCACGTCCCCGATGATCGAGTCGGCGATGGTCGGCTGGCCCGGTGGGTCGTCAGCCAAGAACGACGCGCTCGCGGTGCTGTCCCGGCTGCTGGACGGTGCACGCCGCTCCCGGTTCATCGACCACAACCCGGCGCGGGAGATCAGGCGGCCGGGCACCCGTGAGTCGGGCTCGCCGGTCTCACGCGCCTTGACCGTCGATCAAGTGGCGATGCTGCTCGAGCGAACCCCCGAGGGCGTCTACCGCCGCTATGTCGCCGCGCTCGTCTACACGGGCATGCGGGCGGGGGAGGCGACCGCGCTGCGTGTCGGCGACGTCGACTTCGAGCGCGGCATCATCCGTGTCAGCAGGTCGCTGAGCCCCGGGAAGCACGGCGAGCTGGTCGAGCAGTCGCCGAAGAGCCACAAGTCCCGGGAGGTGCCCCTGATCGCGGCGCTGCGTCCCTACGCCGAGCAAGCTGCGCGCGGAAAGACGCTCGACGAGCTGCTGTTCGCCGGGCCGGGTGGCGGGCGGCTCACCAACCACAACGTGCGTCGGGCCGTCCGCTGGGAGGCGCTCCGCTTGGCGATCGGTCGAAGTGACCTCCGGATGCACGACCTTCGACACACCTTCGCCACCCTGCTGTTCGACGCCGGCGCCAGCGCGCCGGACGTCCAGGCGACCCTCGGCCACTCCAGCCTCCAGGTCACCGAGCGCTACTCCCGCGCCAGAGAAGGCGTCGCGCTGCGGGCCGGCGCCGTGCTCGACCAGGCGCTCAGCGGGGCCGCAGGCGAGCGTGCCGAGACCACGCGCAGGGGCAGTTCCGGCCACCGATATGGCCCAAGAATGGCCCGGCCTCAACGGGGCGGGGCGAGGGGCAACCTCTGAACAGAAGAACCCCCTGGTCACCAGGGGGTTCTCGGCAGTGGCTCCGACCGGCGTCGATCCGGTGACCTCACGATTTTCAGTCGTGCGCTCTACCAACTGAGCTACAGAGCCTTGATACGACGACGCCGGTCCGAAGACCGGCGCCTCGAGCGACCCCGACGGGACTTGAACCCGCGACCTCCGCCGTGACAGGGCGGCGCGCTAACCAACTGCGCTACGGGGCCTCGTGATGAAGCCTCTACTGCTGGTGGTCCGTACCCCCAACGGGATTCGAACCCGTGCTGCCGCCGTGAAAGGGCGGAGTCCTAGGCCGCTAGACGATGGGGGCGAGCGCCCCTTGAACGTCGAGGCGTCCGAAGACCGGTGACGATCATACGGGTCGGGCCCCGAACCTCCAAAGCGGGATGATGAGCACGTGGTGGACATGAGCCGCGAGGACTTCGAGGACGCGGTCCGGGACGCGCTCGACGAGATCCCGGACGAGCTCGCTGCCCTCGTCGACGACGTCGTCGTGCTCGTCGAGGACGACCCGCCCGAGGACGACCCGGACCTGCTGGGGCTCTACGAGGGCACGCCGCGCACCGAGCGGACGAGCTGGTGGGCCGCCGGCTCGCTGCCGGACCGCATCACGATCTTCCGCAATCCGACGCTGGCCGTGTGCACCGACCGGGACGAGGTGGTCGACGAGGTCGCAGTCACCGTGATCCACGAGATGGCGCACCACTTCGGCATCGACGACAAGCGCCTCGCCGAGCTCGGCTGGGACTGACCCCCTCGCTCCAACCGACCCCCTCGCTCCAACCGACCCCCTCGTACCAGCCCGCCCCCTCGTACCAGCCCGCCCCCTCGTACCAGCCCGCCCCCTCGTACCAGCCCGCCCCCTCGTACCAGCCCGCCCCTTTCGTTCCTGTCGCCCGTCTCGCTCCAGTGGAACGAACGGGGCTGTCGCGACCGCGTGTCGGGGCGTGTCCGTTCCACCCGGGGTGGACCACCGCGTGCCGGTGGAACGTTCCTCTCGGCACCGCCGGCGTGTCCGGGTGTGTCCGTTCCAGTGGAGGGTCGGGGATGATCGGGGGGTGACATCCGACGACCGCGACCACGACCACGGGCACGTGACCGCGGCACAGGCCCACCGGGGGCGGCTGGCGTGGGTGCTGACCATCACCAGCGTGGTGCTGGTGGCGCAGGCGGTCGGCGGCCTCGTGTCGGGGTCGTTCGCGCTGCTGGCGGACGCCGGCCACATGCTCACCGATGCCGTGGGACTGCTCCTGGCGCTCGTGGCGACCCGCCTGGCGGCACGGCCGGCCACGCTGCGGCGCACGTTCGGCTGGCAGCGGGCCGAGGTGCTGGCCGCCATGGTCAACGGCATGGTGGTCGCCGGCGTCGGTGTCGTCGTGCTCGTCGAGGGCGTCAGCCGCGCGCTGCACCCGCGGCCCATCGACGCCGGCCTCATGCTCGGGGTGGCGCTCGTGGGGCTGGCGGCGAACGCCGCCGGGATCGCGCTGCTCCACCGCGGCCAGGGCGAGTCCATCACCGTCCGCGGGGCCTACCTCGAGGTGCTCGGCGACCTGCTCGGGTCCGTCGCGGTGGTCGTGGCCGCGCTCGTCGTGCTCACCACCGGCTTCACGCGCGCCGACGGCCTGGCGTCCGTGCTCGTCGGCCTCGTCATCCTGCCGCGGGCCGCGGCGCTGCTGCGCCAGGTGGGGGCCGTGCTGCTGGAGGCGGCGCCGGACGGCGTGGACCTCGCCGCCGTGCGGACGCACATGGCCGGCGTGCCGGGCGTCGCCGAGGTGCACGACCTGCACGCGTGGACCATCACGTCCGGTGTGCCGGTGCTGTCCGCCCACGTGGTGGTGCACGACGACGTGCTGGCGGGCGGGGGCGCCGGCGGGGTGCTGGACGCGCTGGGCGAGTGCCTGTCCGGTCACTTCGACGTGGCGCACTGCACGTTCCAGATCGAGCCCGCGGCGCACGCCGCGCACGAGTCCGCGACGCACCGGTAGGGGGCACGCATGGTCGGGGTCGGGGTCGTCATCCTGCCGCAGGAGCGGTGGGCGCTGCAGCGCGAGCGGTGGCTCGAGGCCGAGGCCATGGGCTTCGACCACGCCTGGACCTACGACCACCTGGCGTGGCGCTCGCTGGCCGACGAGCCGTGGTTCGCCACGGTGCCGCTGCTGGCCGCCGCGGCCGCGGTGACGAGCCGCATCCGCCTCGGCACGTGGGTGGCCTCGCCCAACTTCCGGCACCCCGTGCCGTTCGCCAAGGACGTCATGGGGCTCGACGACGTGTCCGGTGGCCGGTTCGTGCTCGGCGTCGGCGAGGGCGGCGAGGTCGGGGACGCGGCGGTGCTGGGGCCGCCGCCGTCGCGCGGCGAGCGGCACCGCCGGTTCGCCGAGTTCCTGGCCCTGCTGGACCAGCTGCTCACGCACCCGGTGACCGACGTCGTCGGCGAGACGTACACCGCGCACCAGGCCCGGATGATCCCGGGCACGCTGGCCCGCCCCCGCACGCCCTTCGTCGTCGCCGCCAACGGGCCGAAGGCGATGGCGCTCGCGGCCCGCTACGGCCAGGGCTGGGCCACGTACGGCCCGTCGCTGGAGCTCGGGGGCGCCGCCACGGCCGCCGACCAGGAGCGGTGGTGGCAGGGGCTGGCCGCGATGGTCGCGCGGTTCGACGAGGCGGTCGCCGCCTCGGGGCGCCCGGACCGCGTCACGCGGTGGCTGTCGCTCGACGGGGCGCCGGTGTTCTCGCTCGTCTCCGTCGAGACCGCGGTCGAGGGCATCGAGCGGGCCGCGGCGCTCGGCTTCGACGAGGTGGTGGTCCACCGCCCGCGCACGGCGGGGGTCTACGCGGGCTCGCTGGCGGCGTACGCGGCGCTCGGCGACCGGCTGGCCGCGCTGCGCTCAGTGGGCTGAGCGCGCCTCCCACGCCGAGCGCACCATGTCCTCCAGCGAGTGCCGCATGGCCCAGCCGAGGTCGCGGGCCGCGAGCTCGCCCGAGGCGACGATGCGCGCCGGGTCGCCGGGCCGCCGCGGCCCGATCTCGGGTGCGAACGCGAGGCCCGTGACCTCGGCCACCGCCGTCATGATCTGGCGCACCGAGACGCCGTCGCCCGAGCCGAGGTTGTAGACCGGCTCCAGGTCCCGACCGGCGGCCAGCGCCCGGGCCGCGGCGACGTGCGCGTCCGCGAGGTCGGCGACGTGCACGTAGTCGCGCACGCACGTGCCGTCGGGCGTGGCGTAGTCGTCGCCGTTGATGCGCGGCGTGCGGCCCGCGAGCAGGGCCTCGAAGATCAGCGGGAAGAGGTTGTGCGGGCTCGTGTCGTACAGGTCCGGCGTGCCGGAGCCGACGACGTTGAAGTACCGCAGCGACGTGTGGTGCAGCCCGGTGGCGCGACCCTGGTCGGCCAGCAGCCACTCGCCGACGAGCTTGGACTCGCCGTAGGGGGACTGCGGCGTGGTGGCGGTGGCCTCGGTCACACGCTCGACGTCGGGCGTGCCGTACACGCCGGCCGACGACGAGAACACGATCCGGTCGAGGCCCTCGGCCGCCATCGCCGACAGCAGTCGCGCCGTGCCCGTGACGTTCTGCTCGTAGGTGTGCAGAGGCCGGCTCACCGACACGCCCGCGTACTTGAAGCCGGCCAGGTGCACCACGCCGTCCACGCCGTGCTCGGCGATCGCGCCGCGCACCAGGTCGACGTCGAGCACCGAGCCGACGACGAGCGGCACGTCCGCGGGGACGAACTCGCGGTGCCCGCTCGACAGGTCGTCGAGCACGACGACGCCGAGGCCCACCTGCCCGAACGCGCGCACCACGTGCGACCCGATGTACCCCGCCCCACCCGTCACGAGCCACGTCACAGCGTGTGACCCTATCGGACGGCCCTCAGGAGGCGTTGGCCGAGACCCCCGTCAGCGCGCGCCACGCCTCCCGGCGCTCGGCCTGCTCGTCCGGGTCCGGCACCGGCAGCGACGCGAGGAGTCGCTGCGTGTACGGGTCGCGCGGGGAGTCCAGCACCTGGGCAGGGTCGCCCTCCTCGACGAGCGTGCCGTGGTGCAGCACCGCGATGCGGTCGGCGACGAGGTCGACCACCGCCAGGTCGTGGCTGATGAACAGGCTCGCGAAGCCCAGCTCGGCCTGCATCCGCACGAACAGCTCGAGCACCTTGGCCTGGACCGAGACGTCGAGGGCGCTCGTGGGCTCGTCGGCGATGATGAGCTCGGGGTCGAGCGCGAGCGCCCGCGCGAGGCTGGCCCGTTGGCGCTGGCCGCCGGACAGCTCGTGCGGGAACCGGTCGCCGTAGCTCCGGTCCAGCTGCACCGCCTCGAGCAGCTCGTCCACACGCGGGCGCGCCTCGCGCGGGTCGCCCGCCATGCCGTGGACCACGAGCGGCTCGGCGACGCACTGGGCGATGGTGAGCAGGGGGTTGAAGCTCGTCGCCGGGTCCTGGAAGACGAAGCCGATGCGCCGCCGCAGCGGGCGCATCCGGCGCTCGGAGATGCCGCGCACCTGCGTGCCGAGCACGGTCAGCGAGCCGCTCGTCACGGGCGTGAGGCCGGCGATGGCGCGCCCGATGGTCGTCTTGCCGCTGCCGGACTCGCCGACGAGGCCGAGCACCTGGCCGGGCTCGATGGTGAGGTCGACGTGGTCGACCGCGGTGAATCCGGGCTGGCGCAGCCGCCCGGGGTAGGTGATGGTCAGGCTCTTCGCGTCGACCACGGGGGCCGCCGGCTCGGCGGGCGCGGCGGCCCGCGGCGTGGCCGTGGCGGGCGCACTGCGCCGCGAGGCGCCCACGCGCGGCACGGCGTCGAGCAGCGCGCGCGTGTACGGGTGCCGCGGCGCCGAGAACAGCGTGCGGACGTCCGCCTGCTCGACGATCTCGCCGGCGTACATGACCGCGACGGTGTCCGCCAGGTCGGCCACCACGCCCATGTTGTGCGTGATGAGCACCACGGACGTGCCGAACTCGGTGGGCAGCCGGCGCAGCAGCTCGAGGATCTCCGCCTGCACCGTGACGTCGAGCGCCGTGGTCGGCTCGTCCGCGATGACCAGGCCCGGGTCGAGCACGAGCGCCTGCGCGATGACGATGCGCTGCTTCTGGCCGCCGGAGAACTGGTGCGGGTAGTACTTGGCCCGCGCCTCGGGGTCCGGGATGCCGACGCGGCGCAGCACGTCGACGGCGGCCTTGTGGGCCTCGGATCGGCTCAGCGACGTGTGGGCGCGCAGGCCCTCGGCGATCTGCCAGCCCACCGGGAACACGGGGTTGAGCGCGGTGGACGGCTCCTGGAACACCATCGCCGCGTCGCGGCCGCGCACCTGGCGCAGCGCCGAGGGGGACAGCGACAGCACGTCGGAGGCGCCCGTGTCGGTGTTGCGCCGCAGCACCACGGCGCCGGACGTCGTGGCGGTCTCGGGCAGGAGCCCGAGGATGGAGCGCGCCGTGACGGTCTTGCCCGAGCCGGACTCGCCGACGATCGCGAGCACCTCGCCCGGCTCGACGCGCAGCGAGACGCCGCGCACGGCCGCGACGTCGCCGCCGTCGGTGGCGAACGTGACGTGCAGGTCGTGGACGTCGACCACGGGGTCCTCGGCGGTCATCGGGCCTCCTCCGGCTCGGTCGTCGTGCGCTGGGCCCTGCGGGCGCCCTTGCGGCCGCCACCGGCCGCGCGGCGGGTCCGCAGCCGCGGGTCGGCGAGGTCGTTGAGCGACTCGCCGACGAGCGTGATGCCGAGCACCGTGAGCACGATCGCGACGCCCGGGAAGATCGACGTCCACCAGATGCCGGACGTCACGTCGGCGATCGACTTGTTGAGGTCGTAGCCCCACTCGGCGGCCGACGAGGGCTCGATGCCGAACCCGAGGAAGCCGAGCCCGGCGAGCGTGAGGATCGCCTCGGAGCAGTTGAGGGTCATGATCAGCGGCAGCGTGCGCACCGAGTTGCGCAGCACGTGGCGGGTCATGATCCGCGCGCTCGACGAGCCGATGACGCGGGCGGACTCGACGAACGCCTCGGACTTGACCCGCACCACCTCCGAGCGCACCACGCGGAAGTACTGCGGCACGAAGATCACGGTGATCGAGATCGCCGCGGCGAAGATGCCGTTCCACATCGACGACTGGCCGCCGCTGATGACGATCGCGGCGACTATCGCCAGCAGCAGGGACGGGAACGCGTAGATCGCGTCCGCGACGACGACGAGCACCCGGTCGAGCCAGCCGCCGAAGTAGCCGGAGACCAGGCCGAGGAACACGCCGATGAACAGTGAGAGCACCACGGCGGTGACGATCGTCAGTAGCGCCGTGCGGCTGCCCCACACGACGCGGGACAGCACGTCGTAGCCACCGACGGTGGTGCCCAGCAGGTGCGCCGACGAGGGGGCCTGCTGCGAGCCGAAGAGCCCGGAGCCGTCGCGCAGCTGTGCCCAGGAGTACGGGGCGATGAGCGGCGCGAAGATCGCGCCGACGATGAAGATCCCGGTGAGCACCAGGCCGGCGACGAGCATGGCGCGCTGCAGCCCGACGCTCGTGCGCACCTGGCGCACGATGGGCAGGCGCCGCCAGCGCGGGCCGTGGTCGGGCGTGACGACGGGCTCCAGCTCCTCGGGCGAGGGTGGGGTGGCGAGGTTCGCGATGTCGGCGGTCATCAGTACCGGATCCTCGGGTCGACGAGCGCGGCGATGACGTCGACGATGAAGTTCGTCACGGCCACGATGACGGCGAGCAGGGCCACCATGCCCTGCACGGCCACGAAGTCCCGGGCGTTGAGGTACTGCACCAGCTGGAACCCGAGACCCTTCCACTCGAAGGTGGTCTCGGTGAGCACCGCGCCGCCCAGCAGCATCGCGATCTGCAGCCCGATGACGGTGATGATCGGCACCAGCGCCGGGCGCCACGCGTGCGCGCGCACCAGGCGCCGCTCGGAGACGCCGCGCGAGCGGGCCGCCTCGACGTAGCCCGTCTGCAGCGTGCTGATCATGTTGGTGCGCACCAGCCGCAGGAACACGCCGGCGGTGAGCAGCCCGAGCGCCAGCGCGGGCAGGATCGCGTGCTGCAGCACGTCCCCGACCACCGACCACTGGCCCGTGCTGATGGCGTCGATGAGGTAGATGCCGGTCTTCGCGCCGTGCAGCTTCATCTTCAGCAGGTCGGGCGTGGACGCCCGCCCGTTGGGCGGCAGCCAGTCGAGCCACACCGCGAAGATGAGCTTGAGCACCAGGCCGGCGAAGAAGACGGGCGTCGCGTACGCGAGGATCGCGCCGACGCGCAACCCGGCGTCGGGGAGGCGGTCGCGCCGGGCGGCGGCGACCCGGCCCAGCGGGATGCCGACCGCGAAGGCGACGATGAGCGCGTAGACCGCCAGCTCGAGCGTCGCGGCGCCGTAGGTCATGAGCACCTGCGTCACGGGCAGGTGGTCGGACAGCGTGGTGCCGAAGTCCCCCCGGACGATGTGGCCGAGGTAGTCGAAGTACTGCACGAAGATCGGCCGGTCGTAGCCCGCCTGGTGGATCCGCTCCGCCAGCTGCTCGGGCGGGAGCCGGCCGCCGAGGGCGGCGGTGATCGGGTCGCCGGTGGCCCGCATGAGGAGGAAGACGACCGTGACCAGGATGAACACCGTCGGGAAGATGAGCAGGAAGCGGACCAGGAGGTAGCGACCGAGAGCGCCACCCGTCCTGCGACCGCGCTGCTCGGCGGCGGGGGCGGGGGCGACCGCGTCGCCGGCGGCCAGGTCATGGGTGATGGTCACGGGTTACCTCGCTCGTGGTGATGCGTGCGCAAGCCTAAGGGCGGCCTCCCCGTGAGGGGAGGCCGCCCTCGTGGCAGCTGCTGGTCAGCCCTGCTTGGAGAGGGCGCCGTAGCGGAACTTGAAGGACGCGTCGAGCGTCTGCTGCGTGCCCTGGACGTTCTTGCCGACGACCGCCACCTGCGCACCCTGGAGGTACGGGATGGTGGACAGGTCCTTGGCGACCGCGTCCTGCACCTGGCCGATGACCTGGGCCCGGATGGTCGGGTCGGTGGTCGTGGCCTCCTTCTGGATGAGCGCGTCGACCTGCGGGTTCGAGTAGTGGTTGTGCAGGAACGACGTCTTCGACAGGAAGAACGGCGTCAGGTAGTTGTCGGCGTCGGAGTAGTCCGGGAACCAGCCGAGCTGGTACGCGGGGTAGACGTCGGACGTGCGGTCCTTGGAGTACTGCGTCCACTCGGTGGTCTGCAGGTTGACCTTGAACAGGCCGCTGGACTCGAGCTGGTCCTTGATGAGCGCGTACTCGTCGGCGGACGACGGGCCGTAGTGCTCGGTCGCGTACTGCAGGTTGAGCGTCACCGGGGTGGTCACGCCGGCGGCCTGGAGCGCGGCCTTCGCCTTGTCGGTGCTGGGACCGCCGTTGCCGTCGCCGTACAGGCCCTTGAGCGCGTTGTTCGCGCCGGTCAGGCCGGCGGGGACGTACGAGTACAGCGGCGTGTAGGTGTCCTTGTAGACCTGCGACGCGAGGGCCTTGCGGTCGATGAGGTCCGCGACCGCCTGGCGGACCGCGAGGGCCTTGGCCGGGTCGGCGTTGGGCGTCTTCGCGCCGTAGGGCTGCGTGTCGAAGTTGAAGACGATGTACCGGATCTCGCCGCCGGGGCCGTTGACCACCTGGAGGTTCTTGTCGTTGCGCAGGTCGGCGATGTCGGTCGCGGACAGCGAGCGGTACGCCACGTCGACCTCACCCTGCTGCACGGCGAGCTTGAGGTTCGAGGCGTCCGCGTAGTACGTGACGTTGATGTTCGGGGTCTTCGGCGCGCCGTAGATGCCCTGGTAGCTGGGGTTCGCCTTGTACGAGATGAGCTGGTTCACCGTGTAGTCGGCGATGGTGTACGGCCCGGCGAACGGGTCCGCCTTGACGATGTCGGCGTCCGGCAGCAGCTTGTCGGCCGGGAACACCTTCGAGTCGACGATCGGGCCGGCGGGGCTGGACAGCACCTGCGGGAACGTCTGGTCGTTCGCGGCCTTGAGGTGGAACACGACCGTCGTCGGGTCGGGCGCGTCCGTCGAGGCGAGGTTGGACAGCAGCGACGACGGGCCGTTCCCGGCGTCCGCGCCGTTGGCGCCGATGGTCTGGACCCGGTCGAACGAGAACTTGACGTCCTTCGACGTCAGGTCGTCACCGTTCGCGAACTTCAGGCCCGGCTTGAGCTTGACGGTGTAGGTGTTCGGGTCGGTGAACGACGCCGACGCGGCGATGTCCGGCTTGACGTCCGGGCTGCCGTACGGGGTGTTGAGCAGGAACGGGTACACCTGGTTGATGACGGCGAACGACCCGTTGTCGTACTCGCCCGCGGGGTCGATCGTCGTGATCTTGTCGGTGGTCCCGATGATCAGGGTGTCGGCCGTGGCACCGCCGTTGGTGCCGCCGGAGCTGCCCCCGGTCGGGCTCGCACTCGAGCCGCCGTTGCTGCAGGCGGCGACGAGCAGTGCGCTCGCCGCCAGGCCCGCGGTGATCGCCAGCGTGCGCCGGCTTGTCGCGGAGAACATCCGCCACCTCATTCCGTCAGTCGTTCGGTGGTGCCGCGCGAGGCACGCAGCGGGTGCGCGCCGGGCGGCGGGCGCGGCCACGACGGGACGCGCCATCACAGCAGACCACCCGCGGTGTACTGCTGAGTAACCGTCTGGTCACGATGCGGTCTCGCTCTCGCACTCCGATCGGGGGAATCTCACCATCCGAACGATCGGGACGGTAGCCGCGGGCGAACGGGTCTCGGCGTGCCGCCTACGGCGTCACCCGCTCCGCGCGCTCGAGCGCGAGCAGCGTGCGCTTGCGGTCGAGCCCGCCGGCATAGCCCGTGAGGGCGCCCGCGCTGCCGATCACGCGGTGGCACGGCACCACGACGGTCACCGGGTTGCGGCCCACCGCAGCGCCGACCGCGCGGACGGCCAGCGGGCGGCCGATCTGCTGCGCGAGCTCCGCGTAGCTGGCGGTCTCGCCGTAGGGGATGGCGGCGACGGCGTCCCACACGGCGTGCTGGAACGCGGTGCCGACGGGGCGCAGCGGCACGGTGAACCCGGTGCGCTCGCCGGCGAAGTACTCGCGCAGCTCGGCCGCGACCGCGGCCAGCGTGGCGTCGACGTCGCCCGCCGCCTCGCCCAGACGCTGGTCCGGCGGCCGGTGCGCCTGGCCGGCCATGTAGAGGCCGACGAGCGCGTCGCCCTCGGCGACGAGCGTCAGCGGGCCGAGTGGCGAGTCGATGGTGACGTGCCTCATGCGATGGCCTCCTGCTGGGAGAGCCCGGCGTTCTCGTCGGGCAGGGAGTTGACGGGGTGGGTGCCGGTGGCCCACAGGTGCTGCACCGCGTAGGCGCGCCAGGGCGCCCAGGCGAGCGACGCGCGCTCGAGCGCCCGCGGGGCGGTGGGCAGGCCGAGCCGCCGGGCCGCCTCACGCACGCCCAGGTCGCTCGCGACGAAGGCGTCCGGGTCGCCCAGCGCCCGCATGGCGATGGTGCCCACCGTCCAGGGCCCGATGCCGGGCAGAGCCGCCAGTGCGGCGCGGGCCTCGTCGCGGCCGGCGCCCGCGTCGAGCACGACGCGCCCGTCCGCCATCGCGGTGGCGAGCGCGAGCAGGGTGGCTCGCCGGCTCGCCGGCATGGCGAGCGCGGCGGCGGTGGTGGCCTCGTCGGCCAGCAGGTCCGCCGCGCGGGGGAACAGGTGCGTGAGGCCGCCGTCGGGGTCGTCGACCGGGGTGCCGAGCGCCGCGACGAGGCGGCCGGCGTGCGTCCGGGCGGCGAGCGTCGACACCTGCTGGCCGATGACCGCGCGCAGGGCCATGGCCTGCGGGTCGGCGGTGCGAGGGACGCGGCGGCCGGGGGTGCGCGCGACCAGCGGTCGCAGCCGTTCGTCGGCGGCGAGCGCCGTGTCGACGGCCACGGGGTCCGCGTCGAGGTCGAGCATGCGCCGGGTGCGGCTGACCGCCGCGGGCAGGTCGCGCACGTCCGCGAGCCGCAGCGTCACGGGGAAGGCGTCGCCGCTCGGCCGGTGGACCGTGACGACCCCCCACGCGCGCGGCAGCCGGACCGTGGTGCGGTAGGCGCCGTCGCGGTACTCCTCGACGCCCGGCACGGCGGTGGCCACGAGGTGGCCCAGGAGGTTGGAGGGCTCCAGCGGGGCCCGGTAGGCCAGGCGCAGCGCGACGACGCCCGCGCGCGGCTCGTCGTGCCGCGCGGCGCGGCGCCGCAGCTCCGTGGGGGACAGGGCGTAGGTCGCGGCGACGGCGTCGTTGAACGCGCGGATCGACGCGTAGCCGGCGGCGTACGCGACCTCCGTCATGGGCAGCGTGGTGCGCTCGACGAGCGTGCGGGCGGTCTGCGCGCGCCGCGCCCGCGCCAGCGCGAGGGGACCCGCGCCGAGCTCGTCCGTGAGGAGGCGCTCGAGCTGGCGCGTGCTGTAGCCCAGCGCGCCGGCCAGCCCGGGCACGCCCGCGCGGTCGACGAGGCCGTCGTCGATGAGGCGCATCGCCCGCGCCACCACGTCGCCGCGCACGTCCCAGGCCGGCGAGCCGGGGCTGGCGTCGGGCCGGCAGCGCAGGCAGGCGCGGAACCCGGCGGCCTGGGCGGCGGCCGCCGTGGGGTAGAAGCGCATCCGGTCCTCGCGTGGCGTGCGGGCCGGGCACGACGGGCGGCAGTAGATCCCGGTGCTGGTCACCGCGAGGACGAACCAGCCGTCGAACCGCGCGTCCCGCGAGCGGACGGCGGTCCGGCAGGCGTTCTCGTCGGGCATCGAGGTGGGCACGGCATCGATCCTGCGCCCGCGGGGCGGGCGGTGGCTAGCGAGAAAGCGACATGGCAGTGGTCACACCAGGTCCCGCCGCGACCACCCGCGGCGCACGCGGCGGACCGCCACGACCCACGCGGCCAGGGCGATCGCGACGAGCACGAGCACGCTGCGCGCGACCGCGCCACGGTCCCCCTCCAGCGCACCGAGCAGCCCGGTGACGCCCCAGTAGCCGGGGGACAGGGGGGCCAGGGTTCGAGCAGCGTGGGGCATGAGCGACAGGGGCACGAGCGCGCCGCCCAGCCCGGCCAGCCCGCCTGCCATTTCCAGGCCCAGGGAAATGTCCGCCTCCCCGGCCATGCCGGTAAGAGTCAGCGCCTGCGAGCCATCTCCGCCCGGCGGATCGAGCGAGAGCGCCAACCGCGCGGGCAAGCTGCCCAGCACCGCCCGCCGCACCGGATTGCCGCTGGCGGCAGCGCCAAACAGCAGATCGAGGGCCGGAGCACCCGGCGCAGCCGTGACCACGCCATCGGCAACGATCACCGGTTCGGCCACCGTCCCCGATACGGTGCCCGTCCCCGAAAAGCCGATCCCGCCATAGGCACCCAGTTCCACCGTCTCGAACACCACCGCGTCCGGGCTCCACGCCGATTGCACGGACAGGTCTTCCAGCGCCCTTCCATTGAAGCGCGCCGCCTCTGCCCGTACATCCAGCCGTCCATTGGGAAAGCTCAGCCCGAATGCGCCCGCCGGGTCGATCG
>JAJYTJ010000251.1 GCA_021793115.1 Actinomycetes bacterium
CGGCTACGAGCTCACGGTCGTCGGGCTGCCCAAGACGATCGACAACGACGTGGTGCCCATCCGGCAGTCGCTGGGCGCGTGGACCGCGGCCGAGCAGACCGCGCGGTTCGCCCAGAACGTCATCGGGGAGCACCGCTCCGGGCCGCGCATGCTCATCGTCCACGAGGTCATGGGCCGCAACTGCGGCTGGCTCACCGCCGCGTCCGCGGCCGAGTACCGCCGCTGGCTCGACACCCAGGAGTGGGTGCCGGAGATCGGCCTGTCGCGCGAGCGCTGGGACATCCACGCGGTGCTCGTCCCCGAGCTGTCGATCGACCTGGACGCCGAGGCCGCCCGCCTCCGCGCGGTCATGGACGAGATCGGCAACGTCAACATCTTCCTGTCCGAGGGCGCCGGGCTGCCGGAGATCGTCGCGCAGATGGAGGCCGCGGGCCAGGAGGTCCAGCGCGACGCGTTCGGTCACGTGCGGCTCGACACGATCAACCCCGGCCAGTGGTTCGCCAAGCAGTTCGCGAAGAAGCTCGGCGCGGAGAAGGTCATGGTCCAGAAGTCCGGGTACTTCGCGCGCTCCGCGGCTGCGAACGCCGAGGACCTGCGCCTCATCAAGTCGATGACCGACCTGGCGGTCGAGTGCGCGCTGCGCGGCGAGTCCGGCGTCATCGGGCACGACGAGGAGGCCGGCGACCGCCTGCGCGCCATCGAGTTCCCGCGCATCGCGGGGGGCAAGCCGTTCGACACCACCCAGGCCTGGTTCCGCGCCCTGCTGGAGGACATCGGGCAGCCGGTCGCCGAGGGTGCGAACGCATGAGCGTCGAGCCCGAGCCCGGCGTGCTCGAGGGCCTCGACGTGTGGCAGGGGCTGCAGGTGGACCAGCAGCCGGCCTGGCCGGACGGGGACGCGGTGCGTCGGGCGCGGGAGCGCCTGGCGTCCCTGCCGCCGCTCGTCTTCGCGGGTGAGGCCGACGAGCTGAAGGCGCGCCTCGCGGCGGCCGGCCGCGGCGAGGCGTTCCTGCTGCAGGGCGGCGACTGCGCGGAGATCTTCGAGGAGGCCACGGCCGACCGCATCCGCCAGAAGGTGATGACGGTGCTGCAGATGGCGCTGATCCTCACGTACGGCGCGAGCCTGCCCGTCATCAAGATGGGCCGCATGGCGGGTCAGTACGCCAAGCCCCGCTCGTCGAACACGGAGACGCGCGACGGCGTGACGCTTCCGGCGTTCCGCGGCGACATCGTCAACGGCTGGGAGTTCACGCCCGAGGCCCGCACACCGGACCCGGCGCGGCTGCTCGAGGCGTACCACACGTCCGCCTCGACGCTGAACCTCATCCGGGCCTTCACCACGGGCGGCTTCGCGTCGCTCCTGGAGGCCCACCGGTGGAACCGCGGGTTCATGACGAACAACCCCGCGTACTCCCGGTACGAGGAGATCGCGACCGAGATCGACCGCGCCATCCGGTTCATGGTGGCCTGCGGGGCCGACTTCGAGGCCCTGCGCCACGTCGACTTCTACGCGAGCCACGAGGGCCTGCTGCTCGACTACGAGCGGCCACTGACCCGCATCGACTCGCGCACCGGCACGCCGTACGACTGCTCGGCCCACTTCCTGTGGATCGGGGAGCGGACGCGGCGGCTGGACGGCGCGCACATCGACTTCTTCTCGCGCGTGCACAACCCCCTGGGCGTCAAGCTGGGGCCGACCGCCACGGGCGACGAGGCCGTGGCGCTCATCGACCGGCTCAACCCCGACGGTGAGCCCGGGCGGCTGACGTTCGTCACCCGCATGGGCGCCGGGCAGGTGCGCGACCGCCTGCCGGCCCTGGTCGAGAAGGTGACGGCCGACGGCCGCCCGGTGACCTGGGTGTGCGACCCCATGCACGGCAACGGCATCGTGTCGGCCTCCGGGTACAAGACGCGCCGGTTCTCGGACGTCATGGACGAGGTGGCCGGCTTCTTCGAGGTGCACCGCGAGCTCGGCACGGTGCCGGGCGGCCTGCACATCGAGCTCACCGGCGACGACGTCACCGAGGTGCTCGGCGGCACCGAGGAGATCGACGACGAGGGGCTCGCGCGGCGGTACGAGACGCGCGTGGACCCGCGCCTGAACCACCAGCAGTCGCTCGAGATGGCGTTCCAGGTGGTGGAGCTGCTCCGCCGGTCGTGAGGCCGGGAACGCCGCCGGCTCAGATCGCGTACAGCGTGATGGTCGAACCGTGTGGCGCGGTCTGCCCGTTGCCACCGCCCGGGCTCTGGCCGTTGACGAGCCCGAGGTAGTGGCCGAACATCACGGACTGCTGGACGACGTTCACGGTGAAGCCGAGACCCTCGAGCTCCTTCTGTGCCTTGTCCACCCTCGAGCCGATGTAGTTCTTCAGCGGGATCGGCTCCGGGCCCTTGCTCACGATGACGTTGATCGTGTCGCCGTGGTGGGCGGTTGCCCCGGACGCCGGGTCCTGGGAGATGATCTGGCCTGCTGGCACCGTGTCGTTGAACTGCTGGTCGGCGACGTTGAGCGTGAGCTTGTCGGCCGCGAGCTGGGCGGTCGCGGCATCCACGGTGGCGCCGACAACGGACGTCACGGTGACCGGCGTCGCACCCTTGGAGTAGACGAGCACGATGTCCGAGCCGCGCTTCACCTGCAGGCCGGGGGTGGCGTCGGCGCCGGTCGCCTTGACGGTGGCGGAGATCACCTGGCCGAGCGGCGCGGTGTCGTCGAACTTCGGGTCACCGTAGACCGGGGTGAGGCCGGCGGCCTTGAGCGCGGTGGCGGCCTGCTCCTGCAGCTGCCCGACGACCCCGGAGGGCACCGGCACGAGGTCCACGCCCTTGGACACCGTGTAGGTCACCAGGCTGCCCTTCGGCACGCGCTTTCCGGGGGCGGGGTCGAGCTTGACGATCGTGCCCTTCGGCGCGGTGTCGTCGAACGCCGTCTCCGGCGACCCCTGCAGCCCCTGCTTGCTGAGCAGCTGCTGCTCCTGCTGCTCCGTGGTGACCCCCACCGTCATCGCGGGCACCGTCGTGTACGAGCCGGGGCCGGCGTTGACGTACCACCATGCGCCGGCGCCGGCGGCCGCGACCAGCACGATCGCCACGATCGCGGCGAGCAGCCGGTGCCGGCGGCGCGGCGGGGCGGCGCTCGCGGGGGACGGCTGCAGCCCCGTGCCGATGGGGAGCGCCACCGTGGTGCCGTGCAGCCCGTCGAGCCGCGTGGTGGGCCGGTGGTCGGCGTCGAGGTCCTCGTCGGCCGGGGCCAGCGGGTCGTCGTCGGCCGGGTCGTCGTCAGCCGCGGTCGCGGCCGGCAGGACGACGGTCGGCGCGACGTCGGCACGACGCGCGAGCGTCTCGTCGTCCAGCGCGGAGCGCGTGCGGCGCAGCAGCGACAGCGCAGCGGCGGCGTCCACGGGCCGGTCCGCGGGGTCACGCGCGGCGAGGGCTCCCACGAGCTCGTCGACCTCGCTGGGCAGCCAGTGCTCCAGCGTGGAGGGGGCCGGGACGTCGGAGTTGACGTGCTGGAACGCCACCTGCAGCGGGGTCTCGCCCGTGAACGGCTGGCGCCCGGTGAGCGTCTCGAACAGGAGGATGCCGCACGCGTACACGTCGGTGCGGGCGTCGGCGACCCCGCGCGCGACGAGCTCGGGCGCCAGGTAGGCCACCGTGCCGAACACCGTCCCGGTGGTCGTGGAGGTCACCTCGGTGACCGCGCGCGCGAGCCCGAAGTCGCCGAGCTTGACCCGGTCGTCGCCGTCGAGCAGCACGTTCTCGGGCTTGATGTCCCGGTGCACCAGGCCGGCGCGGTGCGCGGCGGCGAGCGCGTCGAGCACGTGCTCGACGATGCGCAGCGCTTCGGCGACCGTCAGCGCGCCCTGCTCGGACAGCCGGCGGCGCAGCGTGGTGCCGTCGACGTACTCCATCGTCAGGTAGCTGGTCTCGCCGTCGACGCCCTGGTCGAACACGCTGACGAGGCCGGGGTGCGCCAGGCGGGCGGCGGTGCGCGCCTCCCGGCGGAAGCGCGCGACGAAGTCCGACCCGGACGCGCCCTCGGCCAGGTGCGGGTGCATCACCTTGAGCGCGACCTCCCGGTCGAGCCGCCGGTCGATGGCGAGGTAGACCGTGGCCATGCCGCCG
>JAJYTJ010000055.1 GCA_021793115.1 Actinomycetes bacterium
GATCAGCTCGTACCCGTGCCGGGGCCCGGTCTCCAGCAGCGCGAGCAGGTACAGCCGGAGCTGCCCGTGCGCGAACACCGAGGGCATCAGGCCGCCTGGCGCAGCACGGTGAGGTTGCCGGAGACCGTGGAGACCTGCACGTGGCACGTGCCGTCACCGCTGGCGACGTCCACGTGGCGCGAGCCCGGCCGGCCGCCGTACTCCTGGTCGTCCACCACCACGCGGCCCGAGACCGACTGGCCCGTGACCCGCACGCCCATGCCGGCGGGCAGCCGCAGCGTGACGTCGCCGGAGACGGCGGTCGCGCTGACCGACGAGGTCTGCGACGACACGTCGAGCGTGACGCGCCCCGACACCGACTTGGCCGACACCACGGTGAGCTCGCCGGACGCGGCCAGCTCGCCCGAGACCGTGGTGAGGCCGAGCGCACCGGCGTGGCCGCGCACCGCGACGTCGCCCGAGACCGTGCGGGCCGTCAGGGCGCCGCGCGTGCCGTCGACGACGACCGAGCCGGACACGGTCGAGACGGACGAGTCCTCCTGCACGCCCGCCAACAGGCCCTCGCCGCTCACGGTGCCGAGGCGGACCGCGGTGCGCGCGGGCACGGCGATGGTGACGTCCACCGCGTCGTTGCCCCGGAAGTGGGCGAGGTTGTCGACGAACTGCTCCCAGCCCCCCAGCGTGAACTGGTACCCGAGCCGGAGCTCGCCCTCGTGGTAGGCCACCTCGAGCGGGCGACCCCGCACGGCGTGGACCTCGACGCGCACCACCGGCTCGTCGTGCACGACGACGTCGGCACGCCCCCCGACCAGGCCGACGCGCAGCCGCGCGACGTCGTCGACCTCGATGACCTGCGGCCCGTCGACGACCCAGGAGTCCGTTGCCATGATGCCCCTCCATCAACGCGATATATCTTGTGTCAACATACGTTATATCGCGTCTTGGCGGGCGGCAACCCCGTCCGGGGTCGGACGGGGCGGGCGTGTCAGACGACGATGCCGGCGGCCTTGAGCTCCACCGTGAGGTCGTGCGGGTTGGACGACGCCGCCATGGCCTCGTCGTACGTCACGACGTCGTCGCGGACCAGCCGGAACAGGTGCTGGTCGAACGTCTGCATCTTGTAGAAGTCGCCCTCGCGGATGAGGTCCGCGATGGGCGGGTTCTCCAGCGGCTCGACGATCGCCTCGGCGATGCGGCCCGTGGTGACCATGACCTCCACCGCGGGCACCCGGCCGGAGCCGTCCGCGCGGCGCACCAGGCGCTGCGAGACGACGCCGCGCAGCGCCTGCGACAGCGCGATGCGGATCTGCTTCTGCTCGTGCGGTGGGAAGAAGTCCACGACGCGGTTGATGGTCTCGGCCGCGTCGATGGTGTGCAGCGTGGAGAAGACGAGGTGCCCGGTCTCCGCGGCGGACAGCGCCGCGCGCACGGTCTCGGTGTCGCGCATCTCGCCGACGAGGATGACGTCCGGGTCCTGGCGCATCGCGGCGCGCAGCGCCACGGCGAAGTCGGCGGTGTCCTGGCGCACCTCGCGCTGCGAGACGATCGCCTTCTTGTCCGAGTGGAGGATCTCGATCGGGTCCTCGATGGTGACGATGTTCACCTCGCGGTACGAGTTGACCAGGTCGACCATCGACGCCAGCGTCGTCGTCTTGCCGGACCCCGTCGGGCCCGTGACGAGCACGAGGCCGCGTGGCTCGAGCGACAGCTCGCCGACCACCTCCGGCAGGCCAAGCTCGCTCAGCGACTGCGCCCCGATGGAGACCCGCCGGAAGACGAGGCCGAACGTGCCGCGCGCCTGGTACGCGTTCACCCGGAACCGGCCCACCCCGGCCAGCGAGTACGCGAAGTCGGCCTCGTGCGTGGTGCGGAAGGACTCGACGAGCTCGTCCGGCAGCACCTCCTCGAGCATCCGCTCGGTGTCCACCGGCCGCAGGTCCGGTGCCTGCAGCTTGCGCAGGCGGCCGTCCACACGCACGCGCGGCGGCGACCCGACCTTGACGTGCAGGTCGGAGCCCCCCGTGCTGGCGAGGGCGTGGAGGAACGGAACGATGGAGACCTGCTGGCCCGCCGGCGCACTCACCCCAGGTGTATCGGGCGGCGTCCCGCCGGACTTGAACGCCGATTCCGGACGAACCGGGCCGGTTCGGCGCACCGGCGGGCGTGTGGGACCATGGACGACGACGTCGCGCCCCGTGGGTGCGCGCACCAGCATCCGAGGAGACGACCGATGAGCAAGCGTGGCCGCAAGCGCAAGGGCCGTGCCGGGAGCGCCGCCAACCACGGCAAGCGCCCCAACGCCTGAGCGCTGAGACACGGAAGGCCCCGACCGCGCGGTCGGGGCCTTCGTCGTTCTCGGGGCTCGTCACCCGCACCGGGCGCTGACGCCCGGGGCGCTACGCGCCCTCGACGCGGACCTGCAGCAGCGTCTCGCGGATCCGCACCCGCAGGCCTGCCGGGGCCTCCTCGTGGCACGAGCGCCGCACCAGGTCCTTGAGCACCACGTCGATGCTGTACTCCGCCAGGCACGGCGGGCAGCCCGCGAGGTGGTCGCGCAGCTCGTCCTCGTCGTCCGGGGTCAGCTCCTTGTCGAGGTAGCTCCACAGCTGCCGCAGCGCGGCGGAGCAGGCGTCCTCGTCGGTGGTCGGCGCGTGGACCTCGTCGTCCAGCGCGCGGTCGTCGTCGGTCATGAGCGTCCCTCCGGGCCGCCCGGGCCGGCCGCGACGAGGCCGCGCTCCCGGGCGTAGTCGTGCAACAGCTCGCGCAGCTGGGCGCGCCCCCGGTGCAGCCGGGACATCACCGTCCCGATGGGGGTGCCCATGATCTCCGCGATCTCCTTGTAGGCGAAGCCCTCGACGTCGGCCAGGTAGACGGCCATCCGGAAGTCGTCCGGGATCCGCTGCAGCGCGGCCTTGACGTCGGAGTCCGGCAGGTGGTCCAGGGCCTCGGCCTCGGCCGAGCGCAGGCCGGTCGAGGAGTGCGACTCCGCCTTGGCGAGCTGCCAGTCCTCCACCTGGTCGGTGTGGGACTGGATGGGCTCGCGCTGCTTGCGGCGGTAGGAGTTGATGTAGGTGTTCGTGAGGATCCGGTACAGCCAGGCCTTGAGGTTGGTGCCCGGACGGTACTGGTGGAACGCCGCGAACGCCTTGGTGAACGTCTCCTGCACGAGGTCCTCGGCGTCGGCCGCGTTGCGCGTCATGCGCAGGGCGGCGCCGTACAGCTGGTCCACGTAGACCAGCGCCTCCGCCTCGAACCGGCGGCTGCGCGCCGCCTCGTCCTCACCGGCGGGCACCCGCGTCGTGTCCACGTTCTCGTCGCTCATCGCGCCCGAGCCTAGTCGCCGCGGCTGTGCGTCACCCGGGATCGCGTGCGACGGCAGGGCCGCCGCGACCGCCGCCGGACGCTCAGCCAGGGCACAGGACACGCGTGGCACAACACCTCGCGCGGCGCGGCCATTCCCCGCGGTCTAGCGTGGAGTCGCTGCCCACCGCCCGCCGAGGAGGGACACCGTGCTGCTGCGCAGGATCGCCCGACCGCTGTTCGCGTCGTGGTTCGTCGCCGAGGGGGTGGACGCCCTGCGTCACCCGGCGGCCCACGCGATGGCCGGCCGCGAGGGGGTCGCGGCACTGCGCTCCTGCCTGCGGCGCGTCCCCGTCGCGTCCGCGCCGCTGGACCGGGCGCTGACGTCCGTGACGGAGGGGCAGCTGGAGGTCCTCGTCCGCGTGCACGGCGCCGCGACCGTCGTGGCCGCAGGCGCGCTCGCGGCCGGCAAGGCGCCGCGGGCCGCGGGCGTGGCGCTCGCCGCCCTCGCGGTCCCCGTGGTCGTGGCGTCGCTGCCGGCCGGCCGGGCGCACGACGAGGCCGAGCTGGCCCGGCGGCGCAGGTTCACCACCGCGCTGACCGCGCTCGGCGGTGCGCTCCTGGCGGCGGCCGACCTGGCGGGCCGGCCCGGCATGGCCTGGCGGGTCCAGGCCGCCCGCGAGGCGAGGGCCGCCGCGGTCGAGGGCTGAAAGGGCCGTACCCTCTGCGCATGACGAGCACGTGGGCGGCGCCGACCCCTTCCCGGCCGCTCGACGCCCTCGTCGAGGTCCCCGGGTCCAAGTCGCTGTCGAACCGCTACCTGGTGCTCGCCGCCCTGGCCACGGGACCGTCGCGGCTGCGCGGCGTGCTGGACTCGCGCGACACGCGCCTCATGGCCGGCGCGCTGCGCGCCATGGGCACGTCCGTCACGGAGTCCGGCGGGGACTGGCTGGTCTCGCCGGCGCCGCTGCGCGGCGCCGCGACGATCGACTGCGGCCTGGCCGGCACGGTCATGCGGTTCCTGCCGCCGGTCGCGGCGCTGGCCGACGGCCCCGTGCGGTTCGACGGCGACGCGCAGGCGTACGCCCGCCCCATGGGACCGGTGCTGGAGGCGCTGCGCGCGCTCGGCGTGCGGGTCGACGACCACGGCGAGCCGGGGCGGCTGCCGTTCACCGTGCACGGGCGCGCCACCATGGCCGGCGGCTCGGTGGACGTGGACGCGTCCGGCTCCAGCCAGTTCGTCTCCGGCCTGCTGCTGGCGGCGGCCCGGTACGGCCAGGGCCTGACGGTGCGGCACATCGGCCCCACGCTGCCGTCGCTGCCCCACATCGCCATGACGGTGGACGTGCTGCGGGCCGCCGGCGTCGACGTGGACGACTCCCGGCCCGGCATCTGGCGCGTCGTCCCGGGCGCCATCGCGGGGCGGGACGTGCGCGTGGAGCCCGACCTGTCCAACGCGGCGCCCTTCCTCGCCGCGGCCCTCATCGCAGGTGGCACAGTCCGCGTGCCGGGCTGGCCGGCGGCCACCACCCAGCCGGGTGCGCTGCTCCCGGACCTGCTGGAGCGCATGGGCGGGCGCGCCGCGCTAGCTGGCGACGTGCTCTCGGTCACCGGCACGGGCGCGATCCACGGCATCGACGCGGACCTGCGGGCGGCCTCCGAGCTCGTCCCCACCCTGGCGGCGCTCGCCGTGCTCGCCGACTCCCCCACGCGGCTGCGCGGCATCGCCCACATGCGCGGCCACGAGACGGACCGGCTGGCCGCGCTGGCCACCGAGATCACCGCGCGCGGCGGCTGGGCGCAGCAGACGAGCGACGGCCTGGTCATCACGCCGCGGCCGCTGCAGCCCGGCCTGTGGCACGCCTACGCGGACCACCGGATGGCCACCGCCGGCGCGCTCGTCGGCCTCGCCGTGCCGGGCGTGGCGGTGGACGACGTGGACTGCACCGCCAAGACGCTGCCCGGCTTCGTCGGGCTGTGGGCCGGGATGCTGGGGGCGCCCGCCTGATGGCGCAGCGGCGGTACGACGAGTCCGACGTCCGGGTGCGTCCCGGGCGGGGTTCTCGTCCGCGCTCCAAGCAGCGCCCCGAGCACGCCGACGCCCGCACCGGGCTGGTCACGGGGGTCGACCGGGGCCGCTACGCCGTGCTCGTCGCGCCCGCGGACGACGAGCCGGAACGCGCCGTCGTCGCGATGAAGGCGCGCGAGCTCGGCCGCGAGCGCGTGGTGCCGGGCGACCGGGTCGACGTCGTCGGGGACGCGTCCGGCGCGGCGGGCACGCTCGCGCGCATCGTCCGCATCGGCGACCGGCGCACCGTGCTGCGCCGCACCGCCGACGACACCGACCCCGTGGAGCGCGTCATCGTCGCGAACGCCGACCAGCTCGTCGTCGTCACGGCGCTCGCCGAGCCGGAGCCGCGCACGCGCATGATCGACCGCTGCGTCGTCGCCGCCTACGACGCCGGGATGTCGGTGCTCCTGGCCCTCACCAAGGCGGACCTCGCCGACCCGGAGCCGCTGACGCGCCTGTACGAGCCCCTGGGGGTGTCGGTGGTCGTCACGTCGCGCGACGGCGTGACGATCGACGGGCTGGACCGCCTTGCGGCCGCGCTCGCGGGCAAGGTGTCGGTGCTCGTCGGCCACTCGGGCGTGGGCAAGTCGACCCTGGTCAACGCGCTGGTCCCCGGCGCCGGCCGCGCCACCGGGGGCGTCAACGACGTCACCGGCCGCGGCCGGCACACGTCGACCTCCGCTGTGGCGCTGCGCGTCCCCGGGGACGGGCCCGCCACGTGGGTCATCGACACCCCCGGCGTCCGGTCGTTCGGCCTGGCGCACGTCACCGTGGAGCACCTGCTCGCCGCGTTCACCGACCTCGCCGAGGTCGCCGACCGCTGCCCGCGGGGCTGCACGCATGCCTCGGACGCGCCCGACTGCGAGCTGGACGCTTGGGTGGCGGGGGCGCCCGACGAGCCCACGCAGGCCGCGCGCGCCGCCCGGGTCGACTCGTTCCGCCGCCTCCTGGTGGCCCGCACCGGAGCGGCGGAACCCGAGGAGCCGGTCCAGCGCGCCTGAGCCGCTACCGTGTCGCCATGCCCCAGCGGTACGACGACGACCTGCGGTTGGCTCACGTCATCGCCGACCAGGTGGACGCGCTCACCCTCGAGCGGTTCCACGCCCAGGACCTACGCGTGGAGACGAAGCCCGACCTGACGCCCGTCACGGACGCCGACCGCGCGGCCGAGGAGATCGTGCGGTCCCAGCTGGCCCGGACGCGCCCGCGCGACGCCGTGCACGGCGAGGAGATGGCCGACACCGGCCACGGGCCGCGCCGTTGGATCGTCGACCCCATCGACGGGACCAAGAACTTCGTCCGCGGCGTGCCCGTGTGGGCCACGCTGCTCGCGCTCATGGACGGCGACGACGTCGTCGTCGGGCTCGTGTCCGCGCCCGCGCTGCACCGCCGCTGGTGGGCCGCCTCGGGCTCCGGGGCCTGGACGGGCCGGTCCCTGTCGTCGGCCGAGCGGATCCACGTGTCTGCCGTGGACCGGCTGGAGGACGCGTCGTTCTCCTACTCGGAGATCGGTGAGTGGGAGGACGCGGGGCGGCTCGGCGGGTTCCTCGAGCTGTCCCAGCGGGTGTGGCGCACCCGCGCGTACGGGGACTTCTGGTCGCACGTGCTGGTGGCCGAGGGCGCCGTGGACGTCTCGGCCGAGCCGCAGCTGGCGCTGCACGACATGGCGGCGCTCGTGCCGGTGGTCACCGAGGCGGGCGGCCGGTTCACGTCGATCCGCGGCGTGCCGGGTCCGCTCGGCGGCTCGGCCCTGGTGACCAACGGCCTGCTGCACGACGAGGTGCTCGAGATCCTGGACCCGCTCCCCCGCTGAGGCTCGTACGCCTCCCTGACGAGCGGCGAGAGCGCCGTCAGTCCTGGCGCCCGTCCGGTCAGGACAGGCCGAGGAGGGGTGGCAGCTGCGCCAGCGTGGTGATCACCGGTACGCCGGCGGCCGTCACCTCGTCGTCCGCCACGGGCACGCGCCGACCACCCGGCCGGTCCAGCCACACGCCGACCAGGCCGGCGGCGGCCGCGGCCGCCGCGTCGATGTCGAGCTCGTCGCCCACGTAGACGGTGCGGGCGGGGTCGGTGCCCAGGCGCCGGGCGCCCTCGAGGAACACCGCCGGGTCGGGCTTGCCGACGCCGAGCGTGTCGACCCCGACGAGCATCGGCACGCGCCCGCCGAACCCGGTGCGGGCCAGCTTGTCCTCCTGGTAGGCGACGCCCGCGTTGGACAGCGCGCCCATCGGCAGGCCGGCCGCCTGCAGCAGGTCGACCAGCGCCGTCGCGTCGTCGTGCGCGCGCCAGCCCGAGACGAACCCCGCGTCGAACACCTCGTCCCACGCGGCGAAGTCGGCCGCGGCGAGCGCGGGGCCGCCGAAGAGCTCGTGCAGCTGGTTCGCGCGCAGCAGCCGCTGCTCGACGAAGCCCAGCTCGCCGCGCGTGTAGGCGCGGTAGTGGCCGCCGGAGTCGGCACGCCACACTGCGAGCATCTCGTCGACGCGATCCACCGCGTCGGCCGGCAGGTAGGCCCGCGCGACCGCCGTCAGCGCGTGCACGAAGGCCCCGCGCGTGTCGACGAGCGTGTCGTCGATGTCGAACAGCACCCCGTCGACCGGCGGGACCCCCACGCTCACCTCCCCGCGAACACGGCAGTTCGCGTCGAGCACGGCAGGCAGGACTGCCGTGCTCGACGCGAACTGCCGTGTTCGGCGAGGGTGGTCACAGCGTCGCGCGCAGCCGGGCGATGCGGGCGAGGGTCGAGTCCCGGCCGAGGATCTCCATCGACTCGAACAGCGGCGGCGACACCCGCCGGCCCGTGACGGCCACGCGCAGCGGCGTGTAGGCGAACCGAGGCTTGATCCCCAGCCCGTCGACGAGCGCCGCGGTCAGCGCCTCCTGCGTCGCGGCGGCGGTGAACGCCGGCAGGCCGGCCAGCGCGGCGGCCGCGGCATCGAGCACGGCGGCGGCGTCCTCGCGCAGCGCGGCGCGCGCGTCGTCCTCCCACGCGAGGTCCTCGTCGCCGACGAAGAGGAAGCCGAGCATGCCCACGGCCTCGCCGAGCAGGGTCATGCGCTCCTGCACCAGGGGCGCGCCGGCCGCCAGGCGCCGCCGCTCGTCGTCCGCGAGCTCGTCGTACGACGAGGCCGACAGCAGGCCGGCCGCGGCCAGGTAGGGCACCATGCGGTCGCGGAAGTCGTCGGCCGCCAGCAGCCGCACGTGGGCGGCGTTGATGGCCTCGGCCTTCTTGAGGTCGAACCGCGCCGGGTTGGGGTTGACGTCCGCGATGTCGAACGCGGCCACCATCTCGTCGAGCGTGAACACGTCGTGGTCCGGGGCGATGCCCCAGCCGAGCAGCGCGAGGTAGTTCAGCAGCCCTTCGGGGGTGAAGCCGCGCTGGCGGTGCAGGAAGAGGTTGGACTCCGGGTCGCGCTTCGACAGCTTCCGGTTCCCCTCCCCCATGACGTACGGCAGGTGGCCGAACAGGGGCATCACCGAGGCGACGCCCAGCTCCAGCAGCGCCTGGTAGAGCACCACCTGGCGCGGCGTGGAGCTCAGCAGGTCCTCGCCACGCAGCACGTGCGTGATGCCCATGAGCGCGTCGTCCACGGGGTTGACCAGCGTGTACAGGGGGTGCCCGGTGGAGCGCACGATGACGTAGTCCGGCACCGAGCCGGCCTTGAACGTCACGTCGCCGCGGATGAGGTCGGTGAACGTCACGTCCTCGTCGGGCATCCGCACCCGGATCACCGGCTCGCGCCCCTGCGCCCGGTACGCGGCCTTCTGCTCCTCGGTGAGGTCGCGGTCGAACCCGTCGTAGCCCAGCTTGGGGTCGCGGCCCGCGGCGACGTGCCGCGCCTCGATCTCCTCGGGCGTGGAGAACGACTCGTAGGCGAACCCGCCCTCGACGAGCCGCCGCGCGACGTCCTTGTAGATCGCCATGCGCTGGCTCTGCCGGTAGGGGGCGTACGGCCCACCCACCTCGACGCCCTCGTCCCAGTCCAGGCCCAGCCAGTGCAGCGCGTCCAGCAGCTGCTGGTAGCTCTCCTCAGAGTCGCGCGCCGGGTCGGTGTCCTCGATGCGGAAGACGAACGTGCCGCCGACGTGCCGGGCGTACGCCCAGTTGAACAGCGCGGTGCGGATGAGGCCCACGTGCGGCGTCCCGGTCGGGGACGGGCAGAAGCGGACCCGGATCGGGGAGGTGTGGGTCACGGGGGTACAGCCTAGTTGGGCGCACGACGAGCCCGGCCGGGGCGCCCGCGCTGGCGCGAGCGGTCAGCCGCGCGGCACGCCGCGGTTCGCCAGATCGTCGGCCTTCTCGTTGCCCGGGTCGCCGGCGTGGCCCTTGACCCACACCCAGCGCACCTCGTGCCGCGCGAGCTCGGCGTCGAGCGCCTGCCACAGCTCCTGGTTCTTCACGGGCTTCTTGTCCCTGGTCTGCCAGCCGTTGCGCTTCCAGCCGGCCATCCACGAGGTGACGCCCTGCATGACGTACTGCGAGTCGACGTGCAGCGTCACCGGTACCGGCCGGGTGAGCGCCCGCAGCGCCTCGATGACCGCGGTGAGCTCCATGCGGTTGTTCGTGGTGACCTTCTCGCCGCCCCACAGCTCGCGCTCGGCCTCACCCCACCGCAGCCACGCGCCCCAGCCGCCCGGACCGGGGTTGCCCTTGCAGGCGCCGTCCGTCCAGATGTCCACCGTGCCGTCGGTCGCGCCGGCGGTGTCGCTCACCGCCGGATCACCGGGTTGCGCAGCACGCCGATGTCCTCGACCTCGACCTCGACGACGTCGCGCTCGACGAGCGGCCCGACGCCCGCCGGCGTGCCGGTGAGGATGACGTCGCCGGGCAGGAGCGTGAACACCTCGGAGACGTACGAGACGAGGTAGGCGACGTCGAACACCATCTGCGACGTGCGGCCGTCCTGGCGCGTCTCGCCGTTCACGCGCGCGCGCACGGCCAGGTCGTCGACGTCGAGCCCGGGGACGATCCACGGCCCGAGCGGGCACGAGGAGTCGAAGCCCTTGGCCCGGGTCCACTGCGCGTCCGTGCGCTGGATGTCGCGCGCCGTCACGTCGTTGGCGACCGTGAACCCGAACACCTTGCTCAGCGCCTCGTCGGGCGAGACGTTGCGCGTCACCTTGCCGATGACCACGGCCAGCTCGGCCTCGTGCTCCACCTGCTCCGACCAGTCGGGCAGCACGATCGGGTCGTCCGGACCGATCACCGACGTGTTGGGCTTGAGGAACAGCAGCGGGGCCGCCGGCACGGCGTTGCCGAGCTCGGCGGCGTGCTCGGCGTAGTTCCGACCGATGCCGACGACCTTCGAGCGCGGGATCACCGGCGCCAGCAGCCGCACGCCGTCCTCGGCGAGCCGGATCCGCTCGCCCGTGGGCTGCGTGGGCTGGTACAGCGGGTCGCCGCTGACGACGACGAGCTCCTCGTCCCCGGCTTCGCCCTCGACGAGCGCGAAGCGGGGGTCTGTCCCGGTGGTGAACCTGGCGATGCGCACGGCGCCACCCTAGGGCCACGCGGCGCGTGGCCATCTCCTTGCCTACGATCCGTGCCTACGGTCCTTGCCTACGCCCGGGCGAGCGCCTCGCCGTGCACCACGACGAACCACCCGTCCGGCTGCTCGCCCCACGCGCGCCACTCGTCGGCGAGCTGCTCGAGCGCCACCTCGTCGGCCAGGTGGTGCTCGAGCGCCGCGGTGGCGAAGCCCGACGAGACGCACCGGTCCGCCCACAGCTGCGACCACCAGGTGCGCTCGTCGGGCGTGGCGTAGCACCACGTGCCGGCGCCCGCGACGATGCCGTCGGGGTCGAAGCCCGCGGCCCGGACCCACGCCGACAGCCGGCGGCCGGCGTCGGCCTGCGCGCCGAGGGCGGCCGCGACCTCCCGGTACAGCTCGCGCCATTCGTCGAGCCCGTCGCTCAGCGGGAACCAGGCGAAGGCGCCGTAGTCGGACTCGCGCACCGAGACCAGGCCGCCGGGCTTGGCGACGCGGCGCATCTCCCGCAGCGCGGCGACGGGGTCGGTGAGGTGCTGCAGCAGCTGGTGGGCGTGCACCACGTCGAACGACGAGTCGTCGAAGGCCAGCCGGTAGGCGTCGCCGGTCTCGAACCGGACCGTCTCGACGCCGCGCTCGGCGGCGTGCGCGCGGGCCTCGTCGAGCACGCCGGCCGCGGCGTCGACGCCGACCACCGGGCCGGGCGCCACCGCCTGCGCGAGGTCGACCGTCACGGTGCCCGGGCCGCACCCGATGTCGAGCAGGCTCATGCCGGGCCGCAGGTGGGGCAGCAGGTGGGCGGCGGAGTTCGCCGCCGAGCGCCAGCGGTGCGACCGCAGCACTGACTCGTGGTGGCCGTGCACGTAGACGTCGGAGGGTCCGGAGCTCACACGCCATGCTAGGCACTGTTCCCACATGCCGGGACACCGTGGCTCGAATGTCGAGACGCGGGCGGCGACCGCCCGCCGTCCCGGCGCGTCTCCGAGCTCAGCACGAGCGCACCGGCTCGGCACTCCTGGCCCGCCTGGGCGCTCCTGCTCCAACTCGGCAGTTCTGCCCCGCCTCGGCAGTGCTGCACCAGCTCGGCACTCGCACCTGCCGAGCCGGAGCGGCAGTGCCGAGTCGGCGGCGGTCCTCCGCCGGGTGGGAGGATCGCGGACATGCCCGCCAGCCTCGCCGACCGCGTCCCGGCGGACCCCCACGACCCCGACGCCCTCTTCGCGGCCTTCACCGGGTGGGCGGCCGACCGCGGCCTGAGCCTGTACCCGCACCAGGAGGAGGCGCTGCTCGCCCTGGTCACGGGCGAGCACGTCATCATCACCACGCCCACCGGCTCGGGCAAGTCGCTCGTCGCCGAGGCCGCCCACTTCGTCGCCTTCGCCCAGGGGCGCCGCACGGTCTACACGGCCCCGCTCAAGGCCCTGGTCAGCGAGAAGTTCTTCGCGCTGGTCCACGCGTTCGGGTCGGCCAACGTCGGCATGATGACCGGTGACTCGTCGGTCAACCCGGACGCCCCCATCCTGTGCTGCACCGCCGAGATCCTCGCCAACCTCGCGCTGCGGGACGGGCCGGACGCCGACGCCGCGCAGGTGGTGATGGACGAGTTCCACTTCTACGCCGACCCGCAGCGTGGCTGGGCGTGGCAGGTGCCGCTGCTGGAGCTGCCGCGCACGCAGTTCGTGCTCATGTCCGCCACGCTCGGCGACGTCACGTTCTTCGCCGACGACCTGGCCCGCCGCACCGGCGTCGACGTCGCCACCATCACCGGCACGCAGCGGCCGGTGCCGCTGGAGTACGCGTACAGCGTCGAGCCGTTGCACGAGCTGCTCGACGAGCTGGTGCAGACCCACCGCGCGCCTGTCTACGTGGTGCACTTCACGCAGCGCGAGGCCGTCGAGCGCGCGCAGGCCCTCGCGAGCACCACCGTCGCCGGTCGCGCGCAGCGCGACGCCATCGCCGCCGAGCTGGGCGACTTCCGGTTCGGCCCGGGCTTCGGCCGGACGCTGTCGCGCCTGCTGCGACTCGGCGTGGGCGTGCACCACGCCGGCATGCTGCCGCGCTACCGGCGCGTGGTGGAGCGGCTCACGCAGCGCGGCCTGCTGCCCGTGGTGTGCGGCACCGACACCCTCGGCGTCGGCATCAACGTGCCGATCCGCACCGTGGTGCTGACGTCCCTCGTCAAGTACGACGGCGAGCGCATGCGCCACCTCACGGCGCGCGAGTTCCACCAGATCTCCGGCCGCGCGGGCCGGGCCGGCTTCGACACGCTCGGCGAGGTCGTCGTCATGGCGCCGGAGCACGTCATCGAGAACCGGCGCGCGCTGGCCAAGGCGGGCGAGGACCCCAGGAAGGTCCGCAAGATCGTCCGCAAGCAGGCGCCGCCGGGCCACGTCAACTGGACCGACAAGACGTTCGAGCGCCTCCGTGACGCCCCGCCCGAGCCGCTGACCTCGAGCTTCGCGGTGACGCACGCCATGGTGCTCAACGTGCTGGAGCGCCAGGCGCTGCACGGCGCGGACCCGGTGGCGGTGATGACGCACCTGCTGACCGACAACCACGAGCCGGCCTCGGCGCGCCGGCGCCACGTGCGCCGGGCGATCGAGGTCTACCGCTCGCTGCGCGCGTCCGGCGTCGTCGTGCGCGAGGGCCACACCGTTCGCCTGGCGCACGAGATCCCGGCGACGTTCGCGCTCAACCAGGCGCTGTCGCCGTTCGCCTACGCCGCGCTCGACCTGTTCGACCCCACCGACCCCGGCTACGCGCACGACGTCGTCTCCGTGGTCGAGGCCACCCTCGACGACCCGCGCCAGGTGCTCGCGGCGCAGGAGAACCGCGCCCGGGGCGAGGCCGTCGCGGCGATGAAGGCCGAGGGCTACGACTACGACGAGCGCATGGCGCTGCTGGAGGACGTGAGCTACCCCAAGCCGCTCGCCGAGCCGCTGGGCGCCGCGTTCGCCGCCTACCGCTCCGGCAACCCCTGGGTGGCGGACCTCGAGCTGTCGCCGAAGTCGGTGGTGCGCGAGATGCACGAGCGTGCGATGACCTTCCCCGAGTACGTCAGCCTCTACGGCCTGGACCGCACCGAGGGCGTGCTGCTGCGCTACCTCGCCGACGCCTACCGGGCGCTGCGGCAGACGGTGCCGCCGGACCGCACCACCGAGGACCTCGACGAGATCACCGAGTGGCTCGGCGACCTCGTCCGCCGCACCGACTCCAGCCTGCTCGACGAGTGGGAGCGGCTCGCGCACCCGGACGAGGAGGGGCCGCGCCCGCCTGAGGGCGAGGCCGCTCCCCCGCCGCTGTCCGGCACGCCGCGCGTGCTGCGGGCGCTCGTGCGCGGCGCGCTGTTCCGCCGCGTCGAGCTCGTCGCGCGCGAGGACTGGGCCGGGCTGGAGCGGTTCGGCGACGCCGACGAGGCGGGCGAGCCGTGGACCGCCGCGCGCTGGGAGGCCGCGCTCGAGCCCTACTGGGAGCTGCACGACGACGTCGGCATCGCGGCGCCGGCCCGCGGCCCGGGCCTGTTCCAGGTCGACGAGCGCGGCGCCACGTGGCACGTCGACCAGGTGCTCGACGACCCGGCGGGCGACCACGACTGGCGCATCGAGGCCGTCGTGGACCTGCCCGCGTCGGACCAGGACGGCGAGGTCAGGCTGCGGATCGCGTCCGTCGGGCCCCGCTGAGAAACAGGACCAAGGTCCCTTGGTTAGGTGAGGCTACCCTACGTTTGCGCAGGTCAGGGCAGGTTTCCCTAGGGTGACAACCGCCGGGGCGGCACGTACGGTGGCCCGGTGACCAGCCTCCCGCAGACCGAGACTGACCCCCTGACCTCCCCCACCTCGTCGACCGCGACCTCGCTCGCCACCGACCCCGCCACGCCGTCGCCCACCTCGCCCGCAGCCGCCGCGGCCGCGGACGGCCCCCGCGTCGTCTCCGCGAGCGGCCTCAACTGGCTGCGCGCCGGTGTGCTCGGCGCCAACGACGGCATCGTCTCCGTCGCCGCCACCGTGCTCGGCGTCGCCGGCGCCACGTCCGACGTCAAGGCGATCTTCATCGCGGGCATCGCGGCGCTCGTCGCGGGCGCCCTGTCGATGGCGGTCGGCGAGTACGTCTCCGTCTCCAGCCAGCGCGACGCCGAGATGGTCGCGGCGCGGCTGCGCGGGCTCGCCCACCACGAGGTCGAGCTCACCAACCCCTGGCACGCCGCGATCGCGTCGCTGTCGGCGTTCGCGGTCGGCGCGCTCATCCCGCTGCTCGTCGTCCTCGCCCCGTGGGGCAGCACGCGCAGCATCGCGACGTTCATCGCCGTGCTCGCCGCCCTCGTCGTCACCGGCTGGGTCAGCGCGCGGGTGTCGGGCGCCGGCGTGGGCCGCTCGGTGACGCGCAACGTCATCGGCGGCAGCCTCGCGATGGCGCTGACGTTCGGCGTCGGCTCGCTCGTCGGGCTCGCCGTCTGACGCGGGTGGCCCGCAGGGAGCAGGCCGGCACCCCGGCGCTCGTCGCGCTCGCCGCGGCCGGTGTGCCCCACACCGTGCACGCCTACGAGCACGACCCGCGCACGCCGGCGGGGTACGGCCTCGAGGCCGCGACCGCGCTCGGCCTCGACCCGGAGCGCGTCTACAAGACGCTCGTCGCCGAGGTGGACGGGCGGCTGGCGGTCGCCGTGGTGCCCGTCGCCGGCCACCTCGACCTCAAGGCGCTCGCCACGGCGCTGCGTGGCAAGCGCGCCGTGATGGCGCAGCGTCCGGACGCCGAGCGCGCCACGGGCTACGTCGCCGGCGGCATCTCGCCGCTCGGCCAGCGGACCGCGCTGCCCACGGCCGTCGACGAGACGGTCTACCTCTACGACGAGGTCTACGTCTCGGGCGGCCGGCGCGGGCTGGACATCGGGCTGGCGCCGGACGACCTCGTGCGCCTCACGGGCGCCGTCGTCGCCGACCTCGCGCGCGACTGAGCCCCCGCGTCAACCCGCGCGCCGGCCCCGCGTCAGCCTCGCTCGTCAGCCCCACGCGAGCGCCGAGCGCTGCGCCCAGTAGCGCTCCGGCGGCTCGGCCAGCGCGTCGACGTCCGGGCCGGGCGGCGTGCGCGGTGGCCGCGCGGCCAGGTTGGAGGCCAGCTGGCCGGGCGTGACCGCGCCCGACAGCACGAGGTCGACGAACGGCCGCTCCAGCGCCCGGGCGAGGGCGTAGGCGTCCGGCGCCTGCCCGTCCCGCTCCGCCTGCGCCAGCACGGCCCCCTCGCCACCCCCGGCGGTGAGCCGGCCGTTGGCGAGGGCCTCCTTGACCACGACGAGCCAGCCGGCGCCATGCGCGCGCGCGAGCGCCGGCCCGGCCGACTGCTCCAGCAGGTTCCACGTCGCCTGCACCGCCGCGTACGGCGCCCCCGGCAGGCGCAGCGCCCGGTCCACGACCTCGCCCTGGCGCGGGCCGCTCGTCGAGAAGCCGACGCGGACGCCGGCCGCGGCGATCTCGGCCATCCGCGCGAGGATCCCGGCGTCGGACAGCGCGGGGCTGTCCACAGTGACCGAGTGCACCAGGTAGATGTCCGGCGGGCCGCCGAGCGCCTCGATCGTCTGTGGCCACTGCTCGTCGAGCATCGCGACGGAGTGCTCCTTGACCTCGTGCACCGCCGCGTCCATGCGGAACTCGCCCACGTAGCGGTAGCCCCACTTGCTGCCGACGACGAGCCGCGCCCGCCGGCCCGGGTGGGCCGCGAGCCACGAGCCGAGGAACCGCTCCGACAGGCCGTACGAGCGCGCGCAGTCGACGTACCGGACGCCCGCGTCCCACGCGGCGTCGAGCACCTCGTGCGTGCGCGCCTCCATGGCGTCCACCGTCCGCAGCGACGGCAGGTCGTCGGCCCGCCCGAGCGTGATGTACGCCGGACGCCCCAGCGCCGCCAGCCCCAGCCCCAGGCGCGGGACGCCGGGCGCAGCCAGGGGGCCGCCCACGAGTGCCATGCGCTGCGCTCCCTCCGGAGGGTGCCGTTGCGCCGCGAGCCTAGTGGCCGGTGGTCACGGACCGCGCGGTCGCCGGGCCGCGCCGCCCGCTACCGTTGCCGTTCGTGGACGACGAGCTGCGCACCCGGCTGGCCGCCGTCCACGCCCGGATCGACCGCGCGGCGGAGCAGGCCGGGCGCCTCCCCACCGACGTCGCGCTGCTCCTGGCCACCAAGACGCAGGACGCCCCGACGATCCGCGCCGCGGTGGCGGCCCACCGCGCGCTCGACGTCCCGCGGCGCCTGCTGCTCGGGGAGAACCGGGTGCAGGAGATGGTCGCCAAGGGACCCGCGCTGGCCGACCTCGGCCTCGCCTACCACCTCATCGGCCCGCTCCAGGCGAACAAGGTGAACGCGGCGCTGCGGTGGGCGGACGCCGTCGACGCGGTCGAGTCGGCCGAGCTGGCCCACCGCCTGGGCGAGCGCCGGGCCGGGCGCGCCCCGCTCGACGTCATGGTGCAGGTCAACGTCACGGGCGAGGAGTCCAAGCACGGTGTCGCGCCCCGGGGTGCCGCGAGCCTCGCCGCCGCCGTCGCCGCCGAGCCGGGGCTACGCCTCGTGGGGTTCCAGACGATCGGCGCCCGCAGCGACGACCCGCTCGTGGTGTGCGCGGGGTTCGCCGCGCTGCGCGCCGTGCGCGACGACGTGCTCGCCTCGGGCGCGCCCGGCACGGCGGCCGCGGTGGAGCTGTCCATGGGCATGACCGGCGACCTCGAGCACGCGGTCGCCGAGGGCGCGACGATCGTGCGCGTCGGCACCGCCGTGTTCGGGGCGCGGACCTGAGGCTCAGGGCAGCCGGGCGGTCCAGGCGGGGCTCTCGAACTTCGCCACGCGCAGCTGCTGGGCGCGCGCGAGCTCGTCGGGCGTCAGCGCACCGTCCACCGTGCGGTAGCGGCCCCGGAAGTGGGCCTCGAACGCCTGGATGACGTCCTCGCGCGGCAGGTGCGTCTGGGACCGCACCGGGTCGACGCGCTTGCCCGAGCTGGCGGTGCCCTTGTCGGAGAGCTTCTCGCGGCCGATGCGCAGCACCTGGTTCATCTTGTCGGCGTCGATGTCGTAGGCCATCGTCACGTGGTGCAGCACCGCGCCGCCCACCAGGCGCTTCTGCGCGGAGCCGGCGATCTTGCCGGCCGGGGACGCGATGTCGTTGAGCCCCGTGAGGCTCGCCTGCACGTCGACGTCGGCGAGCGCACCGAGCACCCACTGGTTGAGGAAGGCGTAGGACTCCTCGTAGCTCAGCCCGTCGACCAGGGACTCGGGCACGACGAGCGAGAACGTGATGCAGTTGCCGGCCTCCATGAACATGGCGCCGCCACCGGAGATGCGCCGCACCACGCGCACGCCGTACCGCTCGGCCGCCTCGAGGTCGACCTCGTTGGACAGCGACTGGAACGAGCCGATGACCACCGCCGGGCTCTCCCACTCCCAGAACCGGAACGTCGGCCCGCGCCGCCCGGCGGCGAGCTCCTCGGTGAGCACCTGGTCGAGAGCGGTGTGCATGGACGGCGGCAGCACGCCCGGATCGAGGAACGTGAACTCGTGGTCCGCCCATGACGTGGACCGGCCGAGCGCGCGCCGCACCGCGATCGCGACGTCGCGGGTCGTCGCGCCGATCAGCTCGGCGCCCGGCAGCTCGGCGGCGATCCGCTCCTCGATCGCGGTCGTCAGCTGGCTCACCGTGCTCATCTCGGGCAGCCCGTCGAGCGCGCGGACCAGCACGTCGAGAACCTCGTCGGGCTCGGCGAAGAAGTCCCCGGAGACGACGACGTCCGCCAGGCGCCCGCCGGTCACCTCCAGGTCGACGACGACGAGCTTTCCCCCGGGGACCTTGTACGCACCGTGCACACGGCCACTCTAGGCATGCCGGGGCGACGACTAGCGCGCGGCCTGCACCGCGGCCAGCGCCCGGTCCTGGACCACCGCGGAGAGCCCGTCCGACCCGCCGAGCGTGCTGACGTTGTCCGTGGTCGAGGCGGTCCACGTGACGATCGCGTTGCCCACCAGCAGGTGCCCGCGGTAGCCGTTCCTCACCGTCGGCTGCCCCTGGATGGTCAGCTGCTGGACGATCGAGGGGTACAGCCCCGCACCCTCGATCGCGGGCTGGGTCACCCACTGCGTCCCCGTGCTGCCGCTGGCGTCGACCATCGTGTACGACGCGCACGCGTCCACCGTGCTGACGAGGGTCGCGAAGGCCCGCTGCGCCTCCACCGGCGAGGCCAGGAGCGTGACCTCCTGCCGGAACGTGAACGCCGTGCCGCCCGTCCAGTCCCGGACCGCGAACGCCGCGGGCGGCTGGGCCACCACCGTGCGGGCCACCTGGCACGACGACGGGACGATCGCGGACCCGGTGGGCAGGCCCCAGCCGGGGGCCGGCGCCGTCGAGGGCACGATCGGCCCGACCGCCGTCGGGAGCGCGCCGGCGATCTGGTCCGCCGTCACGAACAGCGCCTGCGACGTGCCCGCGTCGAACACCATGGCCCGCCCCGGAGGGGTGGGGCCAGGCGCGACGTTCGACGTGGGCGACAGCGACGGGCTCGGGCCGAGCGTCGGCAGCAGGCTCGGCTCGATGACGGGTTCCGTGGGGCTCGGCGTGGGCGAGGACGTCGGGGAGGCTACCGCCGCGCGGCCGTCCCACGGGCGCCACACGAGCAGCGCGAGCGCCACGACCACGATACCGGCGAGCAGCCACCACCAGGCAGCACGCGGGCGCGAGGGGGTCTCGTCGCTCCGCGGGGGCGTGGTGCTCCAGCCGCCGGACAACGCCTGCTCCCTTCTCGTGCCACTGGCAAGGCTATGCGCCCGCGCCCGGTGATGCGAAGCGCGGTGCCGGCGTCAGCGGGGTGGGACCCCCAGGTGGTGCAGGCCCCAGATCGCCGAGTCGGTCAGCGCCTCCCAGGACGCCTCGATGACGTTCGGGCCGACGCCGACCGTCATCCACGTCGTCGTGCCGTCGCTCGTCTCGATGAGGACCCTCGTGGTGGCGTCCGTGCCGTGCTGCGTGTCGAGGATCCGCACCTTGAAGTCGATGAGGACGAACGCCTCGAGCTCCGGGTAGACGCGGACGAGCGCCCGGCGCAGCGCCTGGTCGAGGGCGTTGACCGGGCCGTTGCCCTCGCCCGTGCTGACGATCCGCTCGCCGCCCGCGGTGAGCTTGACGGTGGCCTCGGCGAGCGCCGGGGTGCCCCGGCCGCCGCGGCGCTCGACGATGGTGCGCCACGACTCCACCGTGAAGTAGCTCGGCCGCCCGCCCGCCGCCTCCTCGAGGAGCAGCAGCTCGAAGCTGGCGTCCGCCGCCTCGTACGTGTAGCCGTTCGCCTCGGCGTCCTTCACCCGGTTGGCCACGCGCGTGAGCACCTCGGGTCGGCCCGAGAGGTCGAAGCCGAGCTCGCGGCCCTTGAGCTCCACGGAGGCGCGGCCGGCCATCTCGGAGACGAGCATGCGCATGTCGTTGCCGACGTTGGCGGGGTCCGTGTGCTGGTACAGGTCGGGGTCCACCCGGATGGCGCTGGCGTGCAGGCCGGCCTTGTGCGCGAAGGCGCTGGTTCCGACGTAGGGCTGGCGCGCGAACGGCGAGATGTTGGTGATCTCGCTGATGGCGTGCGCGGTGCGCGTGAGGTCGCGCAGGCCGCCGCCGTCCACCGCGTGGAGCACCGGGCGGCCGTACTTCAGCTCGAGGTTCGCGACGACGGTCAGCAGGTCGGCGTTCCCCGTGCGCTCGCCGTACCCGTTGACGGTGCCCTGCACGTGCGTGGCGCCGGCGTCCACGGCGGCGAGCGTGTTGGCCACCGCGCACCCGGAGTCGTTGTGCGCGTGCATCCCCAGCACGGCGTGCGGTCCCACCGCGGCGCGCACTGCCGTGACGATCTCGCCCACGCCGCGGGGCAGCATGCCGCCGTTGGTGTCGCACAGCGCGACGACCTCCGCGCCCGACTCGAAGGACGCGCGCACCGCCGCCAGCGCGAAGTCCTCGTCGTAGCGGTAGCCGTCGAAGAAGTGCTCCACGTCGACGACCACCCGGCGGCCCTCCAGCACGAGGAACGACACGGTGTCGCGGATCATCGCGAGGGCCTCGTCCCTCGTCGTGCGCAGCGCCCGCTCGACGTGACGGATGTCGCTCTTGGCGACCAGCGTGACGATCGGCGTCTCGGCGTCGACGAGCGCCCGCACCTGCGGGTCGTCGACGGCGCGGACGCCCGCCTTGCGCGTGGCGCCGAACGCCGCGAGCTCGGCGTTCTTGAGGTCGAGCTCCTTGGCGGCGCGCTTGAAGAACTCGGTGTCCTTGGGCACCGCGCCGGGCCAGCCCCCCTCGATGACGCCCATGCCGAGGTCGTCGAGGAGCGCGGTGATGAGCAGCTTGTCGGTGACCGAGAGGTTGATCCCCTCCTGCTGGGCACCGTCGCGCAGCGTGGTGTCGTAGACCTGGAACAACGGATCTGCTCCTTCGTCGGGACGTCGCGGGACGGGCGAGGGGTGGTACCCGGTACAACAAAAAGACCCCCCGTGGTACGGGAGGTCTGCGCGCCGGCGGGTGGGCCGACGCGCTAGCCGATAATCAGCGAGTACTGATGCACGGACCCATGGTGACACACGAACCTACGGTCGCGTAACCCGCGTCCGCGGCGCGGACACCCCGGGGCTCCCGAGGGCGCCGCGGGTGCCCGAGCCGGGCGGTGGCGCCGGGCGGCGCGCCGCCGTCCAGCCGCCTGGCGCCTCGCGCCGGTGGCACTCCACCTCCCCGACCGCCGGCTCCACGCGCGACGGCGCCCCGACTGGCCTTTCCGCGGGCGACGGCGCCCTGACTGGCCTATCCGCGGGCGACGGCGCCCTGACGAGCGGGTCGACGACAGCAGCAGCGCGCTACAACGCCCCGCTCGGCTACGACGCCGGCCAGGGCGCCCTCGCGCGCGGATGGCGACAGGGTCGGGCGCGGTGGGGGTGGCACGGACTCGGTGGGATGAGACTCGCCGCGAGCCGGCAGGCCACGGCCGCCCGGGGGGAAGGGCGGTGCGCCGGGTCGCCAGGGGAAGGGCGGTGCGCCGGGTCGCCACGGAGGCGGGCGCTCCGCAGAGACGAGATGCGCCGGGGAGACGAGGTGCGCCGCGGAGACGAGACAGGCCATGGAGGCGAGGGGTACCGGAGGCGGAGGCGGGGCACCGGAGGCGAGGCACCGGAGGCGAGGCACCGGAGGCGAGGCACCGGAGGCGAGGCACCAGAGGCGGGGCACCGGAGGCGAGGCACCGGAGGCGAGGCACCAGAGGCGG
>JAJYTJ010000252.1 GCA_021793115.1 Actinomycetes bacterium
CAAGACCCGGCACGATCGACCACGACGTCCCGTCGTGCGTGACCGGGAAGGACGACACCAGCCCCTCCGGCACGCCGTAGGAGCCGTCGGACACCACGCCTGCGCTCGTCCAGTCGCCGGCGGCGGTGCCGTGCACCCACGTGGCCACGTGGTCGATCGCGGCGTTCGCCGCCGAGGCGGCCGACGAGGCTCCCCGCGCCGCGATGACCGCAGCACCGCGCTGCGCGACCGTGGGGATGAAGGTGTCGCGCACCCACGCGTCGTCGCCGATCACCTCCGGCGCCGGCCGGCCGGCGACGAGTGCGTGCTGGATCGAGGGGTACTGCGTCGCGGAGTGGTTCCCCCAGATCGTGAACCGGCGGATCTGCGCCACCGAGACGCCCGCCTTCGCCGCCAGCAACGCCACCCCCCGGTTGTGGTCGAGCCGCGTCATGGCGGTGAACCGGTCCTTCGGCACGTCCGGGGCGTGCGCGGACGCGATGAAGGCGTTGGTGTTCGCCGGGTTGCCCACGACGAGGACCCGCACGTCGTCGGACGCACCCGCGTTGATCGCCGCACCCTGCGGGCCGAAGATGCCGCCGTTCGCGGCCAGCAGGTCGCGCCGCTCCATGCCGGCGCTTCGCGGCCGGGCGCCGACCAGCAGCGCGACGTCCACGCCGTCGAAGGCCGCCACGGGCTCGTCGTGCAGGTCGGTGCCGGCCAGCAGCGGGAACGCGCAGTCCTCGAGCTCCATGGCGACGCCTTCCAGGGCGTGGACCGCCTGCGGCACCTCGAGCAGGTGGAGGTGCACCGGGGTCTGCGGCCCGAGCATCTGCCCGGATGCGATGCGGAACAGCAAGGCGTAGCCGATCTGACCGGCGGCGCCGGTGACGGTGACGTGGACGGGCGCGGGGGTGGCGGTCACGGGTGGTCTCCTTCGATCGACCGTGCGGTGGGGGTCAGGCGAGGCGGGTGGCGAGGTTGTCGGCGAGGACGCCGAGGAACTCCTCGGTCGTCAGCCACTCCTGCTGCGGCCCGACGAGCAGGGCGAGGTCCTTGGTCATCGCGCCGGACTCGACGGTGTCGACGACGACCTTCTCCAGCGTCTCGGCGAACGCCGTGACCTCGGGCGTGCCGTCCAGGCCGCCGCGGTGCTTGAGGCCGCCGGTCCAGGCGTAGATCGAGGCGATGGGGTTGGTCGACGTGGGCTTGCCCGCCTGGTGCTGGCGGTAGTGGCGGGTGACGGTGCCGTGCGCGGCCTCCGCCTCGACCGTCCGGCCGTCCGGCGTCATGAGCACGCTCGTCATGAGGCCGAGCGAGCCGAAGCCCTGCGCCACGGTGTCGGACTGCACGTCGCCGTCGTAGTTCTTGCACGCCCACACGTAGCCGCCCTCCCACTTCATCGCGGAGGCGACCATGTCGTCGATCAGGCGGTGCTCGTAGGTGAGGCCGGCGGCGTCGAACTGCGCCTGGTACTCGGTCTCGAAGACCTCGGCGAACAGGTCCTTGAACTGCCCGTCGTAGGCCTTGAGGATCGTGTTCTTCGTCGACAGGTAGACCGGGTAGCCGCGCTTGAGGCCGTAGGCGAAGCTGGCCCGCGCGAAGTCCTTGATGGACTCGTTGAAGTTGTACATGCCCATCGCCACACCGCCGCCGTCGGGGTAGGCGACGACCTCCTGGCTGATGGGCGCGCCCCCGTCCGCCGGCGTGAACGTCAGCGTGAGCGTTCCGGCGCCCGGGACCTTGAAGTCGGTGGCACGGTACTGGTCCCCGAACGCGTGACGCCCGATGACGATCGGCTTGGTCCAGCCCGGGACCAGGCGCGGGATGTTGCGGATGATGATCGGCTCGCGGAAGACGACGCCGCCCAGGATGTTGCGGATGGTGCCGTTGGGGCTCTTCCACATCTTCTTCAGCCCGAACTCGGCGACGCGCGCCTCGTCGGGCGTGATGGTGGCGCACTTGACGCCGACGCCGTGCTCCTTGATGGCATGCGCCGCGTCGACGGTGACCTGGTCCTCGGTGGCGTCGCGGTTCTCGATCGACAGGTCGTAGTACAGGAGGTCGACGTCGAGGTAGGGCAGGACGAGGGTGTCCCTGATGACCTGCCAGATGATCCGGGTCATCTCGTCGCCGTCGAGCTCGACGACGGGTCCGGTCACGGTGATCTTGGCCATCGGCGCGGGGCCTCCTCGCTCACGGGTGCCCCGATCGGCACCGCCGGGGACAGATTACTCGACATCAAGATACTTTTTCCTGCCGATCCGGCACAGCGCCACCTGGCATGCTGGGAGACGTCACCACCCCTGCGTCGACTGGACCGTCATGTCCGTGCAGCAGCCCGACCCCGCCGAGTCCGCGTTCCGCGCGACCGACGAGCATCTCGCCGAGCTCGACGAGCACGGCGTCCTCGTCGTCGACGAGCCCGACGCCAACGGCACCGGCCTGCTCGCCCGGACGGGGGCAGAGCTGTTCGGCACCTTCCTGCTCGTCTTCGCCGGCGTGGGCACCATGCTGTACGCGAAGCTCGACAACACCGTGGGCGCGCTGGCCGTCGCGGTCGCGTTCGGCATCGCGGCGGCGGTCGGCATGGTCACGGTCGGGCGGGTCTCCGGCGGGCACTTCAACCCCGCGGTCTCCCTCGGTGCGGCGATCACGGGCCGGCTGTCCTGGGCGGACCTGCTCCCCTACTGGCTCGCCCAGCTCGTCGGCGGCGCCGTGGGCGCTGCGGTCCTGTTCCTCACCGTCCCCGAGGGGCTGTCCCAGCTCGTCGGCGGATCGGCGGACAAGCGGGACCTGTTCGGCGCCACGGCCAACGGGTACGGCCAGCACTCGCCGCTCGCGCACCTCATCGCGACGAACAACATCAACAGCCAGGCACAGTTCTCGCTCACGGCGGCGCTGCTCGCCGAGGTCGTCGCGACGGCGATCCTGGTGGCGGTATACCTCGTCGTCACGCGCCGGACCGGTGAGGAGCCGACGGCCGAGCCGCGGACGAGCGTCGTCGTCGGCCTTGCGCTCGCCGTGCTCATGCTCGTCACGCTGCCGATCACGAACGGCGGCCTCAACCCGGCCCGGTCCACCGCGGCCGCGATCCTCTCGCCCTCGTGGGCGCTGTCGCAGCTGTGGCTGTTCTGGGTGGCGCCGCTGCTCGGCGCGGCACTCGCGGCCCTGCTCGTCCGGGCGTTCGGCTCGTCCAGCGCTGCTGCCGTGGGCGACGACGTGGACGACGAGGACGAGGACGACGTGGACGACGAGGGCGAGACCTTCCCGGTGCTGCCGGCCTGACCCACGGCGTTCCGGCTACCGGGCGCGCAGCGGCGTCTGCGGGTCCGCGGCGGCCGCCCGATCGACCAGCGGCAGCTGCTCGCCCGCGAACAGCCGGCGCGCGGCCGCCACCTCCCGCGGGCGGTCGACGACGAGCACGGCGGTGGCGCGCTCGCCCGCGAGCCAGACGGCCGACCAGCCCGTCCCGGCGTGCGGGTCCCCCCGCAGCAGCACCTCGTCGCGGCTCCCGGGCACGCCGAACAGCGCCAGGTCGTGGCCCAGCTGGGTGGAGAACACGTACGGCGCGGGGTCGTCGGCCGGCGGCGGGACCGGACGCCCGACGAGGTGCCCGACGAGCACCCGCGGTCCGCGCAACGCCCCGTCCCAGTGACCACCCGGCACCGTCCCGTGGCGGCGCGACGCCCGGCGCGCCACGTCGCCGACGGCCCAGACGTGCGGCACGGCCTGCTGCGCCGACCGGTCCAGCACGCGGAACGCCTCGTCGACCCGCAGCGAGCCGTCCTGGCCCACCGGCAGCGCACGGCCGAGCCATGCCGTCGTCGGCCGAGCCCCCACGGCCGCGAGCACCACGTCCGCGCGCACCGACCGGCCGCCGGCGAGGTCGACGCGGTCGGGGTGCACCGCCACCACGCGTGCCTGCGTGACCAGGTGCACCCCGGCCTCGTCGTACCACCGGGAGGTGAGCCCGCCCACGCGCTCCCCCAGCGCGCCGGCGAGCGGCGCCGGCCCCGCCTCCAGCACCGTCACCTCGTGCCCGGCCGCCGCGGCGACAC
>JAJYTJ010000253.1 GCA_021793115.1 Actinomycetes bacterium
AGTGGAGGATCTGGCTGGCGGTGGACTGGATCTGCTCGAACGCCTTGCTCTGGAAGTTGACCTTGGCGCCGGTCTCCTTCTCGAACTCGGCGATCGCGGCGTTCCACGAGGCGCCCATGGCGCTGTCGCTGCTCTCGTAGTCCCACACGGTGAGGGTCTTGCCCTGACCGGACACGGCGGTGGAGACGGGGGCGGCCGTGGCCGTCGGCGAACCACTGCTCCCGGAGCACCCCGCGAGCGCGAGGGCCGCGATCCCGGCGACCGCGCAGGTCGCGACGATCTTCTGACGCAACGTGTACCTCCTTGTACGCGACGGACGCGGTCGTTGCGCCGCCGGGCGTTTGTTGTCGTCGCCAACATACCCAGGATGACGAGTGCCCCGCAAGTACCCGTCTCACCGGTTGGCTACGCGAAGGCGTGCGCCGGGTCCGCGAGCACCGCGTCGAACACCAGCTCCGCGCCGCCGACGAGGAGGCTGTCCGGGCCCGTGGGGGCGTGGATCAGCCGCAGGTTCGCGCGCGACGAGCTGATCGCGTCCGCCGCCAGGTCGCGGCCCGAGGCGCCGCTCAGCGCGGCGAGGAACCCGGACAGCATGACCGCCTCCGGGTTGAAGAGGTTCACCACGTCGCGCACCGCGTAGGCCAGCAGCTCGGCCTTGCGGTCGACGAGCGCGCGCACCGCCGGGTCCGTGCTCGCGCGCAGCGCGTCGCCCAGCAGGTCGGCGTCCGCGAAGCCCAGGCCCACGGCGTCGAGCAGCTCCGCCGGCTCGATCTCCGCCTCCAGGCACCCCCGCGAGCCGCAGTGGCACGGCGCGCCGTGCGGCGCGACGAGCATGTGACCGAACTCGCCGGCGTAGCCCGCCGACCCCTCGAGCACCTGGCCCCCGACGAGCGCGCCACCGCCGATGCCGCTGGCACCGCCGATGAAGTACACCAGGTCGCGGATGCCGCGCCCCGGGCCGAAGACGCTCTCCGCCCGCAGCGCGAGCGTGGCGGCGTTCGCCGCCCGGGCGGGCAGCCCCGTGGCGTCGGTGATCATGCGGGCGATCGGCACCTGCGTCCACCCCAGGTGCGTCGCCTGCATCACCGTCCCGTCGGCCACGCGCACCTGCCCCGGCACCGCCAGGCCCACCCCCGCGATGCGCGGGTGCGTCGGCAGCGCGTGCACCAGGTCGTCGATGGCCGTCGTCGTCGCGGCCACCACCTGCGCCGCGTCGTGGTCGGCGGCCGCCGGGATGCGCGACCGGGCGAGCACGCGCCCGCCGAGCGCCACCACGCCGATGCGGACGGCGTCGACCTCGGGGTTCACCGCGATCGCCACCACGTCCGACGAGGGCCCGACGACCCCGCTCGGCCGGCCACCCTCCCCCGTCGACTGCGGCGAGGACTCGTAGGCCAGCCCCAGTGCCTGCAGCTCGCCGACCACCGACGCGATGGTCGACCGGTTGAGGCCGAGTCGCTTGGTCAGCGCGGCCCGCCGGAGCGGCCCGTGGTGGTGGAGCACCTCGAGCGCGGCGGAGAGGTTGCCGCGGCGCAGCTGCTCCGTCCCGCCGGCGGCGGGCCGGGACGGGGCGGCAGCCGGGCTCGATGGCACGGCCACCACTCTACAAAGCGGCAGGTCCGAGCCGGACCGTCGACGGTCGGGGTCCCCGCGGCCCCCCGGCCTCAGCCGACCGACGGCCGGGCGGCGGCCCAGGTGCGGCCGCCGTCCGACGAGGCGTACAGGCTCGTCGCCTCGGCGCAGCTCGCCTTTCCCGTGGGGCAGGCGGTGACGGTCACCGAGGCCAGCCCGTGCGTGGCGTCGGAGAACGTGAGCGAGCCGATCGGTCCGGGCAGCCCGTGGGGTGTGATGGTCGCCACGTCCGTGCCGGTCACCGTGATGAGCGTGGCTGACGACGGATCGACGAAGACCGCCGTGTCCGGCCCGGCACTCGTTCCTCGGGCCGTGACGCCCTGGCCGAGGGTGCCGCGCGTCGGTATCCGGGCCAGTGACGTGAAGGTGTGTCCGTCGGTCGTCGCCAGAAGGTCGATGGACTGCGTTCCTCCACTGAACACCGTGACGGGCAGGACGGTTCGGCCGGCGGTGGTGCTCACCGGAAGGCCGATGCTCGGGGCCCCGGCCGGGACCGGCTGGTTGATGGACACCTTGACGCCGTCGACGGTGCTTTGCGCCCAGGTCGCCCCGAGGTCGTCGCTGACGAAGAGTCGCGCGCTGACCACATCGCCGACGAGCATCAGATGCGCGCCGACCCACGCGGCGGTGCCGGCGGTCGGCTCCGGACGAGCGACCAGATCCTGCCCCACCGGCCCGACGAACAGGGCGCCGGTGCCTGCGATGCCCGACGAGTGCGGCAGCTGTGCGGCGATGGCGACCGTCGAGCCGCCCGCGGAGAGCTCGACGTCGACCTGCCCACCGTCGGGCATCGTCAGCGGCAGGCGCTGGGCGGACCACGTCCTTCCACCGTCGCCCGACCGTTCATAGGTCAGGTCTCCGCCGGCGTCGAGGCGCGCGGCGGCGATCGTGGCGCCGCGGACGTCGAGCCAGTGCCCGCCGATCGGCGTCCCCGGCACCGTCAGCACGCTCCAGTGACGCCCCGCGTCGGTGGTCAGCAGCATCCCACCGTCCTTGGTGACGACGGCCTGACCCGACCGGCCGAACACCGCGCCAACGATGACGCTGCCCGCATCCGGCGGTGTGGCTGACGTCTCAGGTGGTGCTGTCGACGGCGTGGCGGCGGCCGACGAGGCCGGGGACGCCGACGGCACGGGCGGCGCGACGACCTCGAACTGACCGGCGGCACTCACGGTCGGCGCGCCTCTGCCGGAGATGTCGGAGACCGCCATGCTCAGGCGGTACCAGCCCGACGTCAGACCCGCGGTCGACAAGCCCAGCCGCGTGCTGGATCCCCCCGCAGGTGCGGAGATGCCGACGGCCGGCACCGCCGGGTTGCCGTTGTTCGGGTCGACGCGGCTTGCGCACGTGTCCCAGGTATCGCCGAAGCACAGGGCGGCCGTTCCGGCCGCCTTCCAGGCGCGCCCATTCCACCGTTGGACCCCGACGCCCACCCCGCCCATTAGGTCGCTGTGACCCCGGTTGACGATCGTCACCGCCACGACGTCGCCGGCGTGAACCGTTGCGGGGCTGACGACGAGCGCGGCTCGAGCGTCCGCGGGTTCGGGTGGCGGCCCGGCTGCCGGGCCCGGCGCAAACGGCCGCGGCACGCCTCCGAGCAGCAGGCCCACGGCTGCGACCACGACGACCAGCGCCGCTCCCGCAGCCCCCCGTACCCTGCGGCGGCGCCGGCCCCGGCGCACGATGACCTCGGGGTCGACGGTGATGGGCGGGGCCGAGTAGCGCTCTCGCAGGCGCCGTGCATACCGCTCGTCGTCGGTCGTCATGGCGCGCCTCCTTCGTCGTCGGCCAGCTCGAGGCGCAATCGCGCGAGGGCACGTGACGCAGTCGACTTGACCGTCCCGACGCTGACCCGCAGCTCGTCGGCCACCTCGGCCTCGGACAGCCCGGCGAGGTGGCGCAGCACGACGATCCGGCGCTGCCGCGGAGGCAGGAGGCGCAGCGCGCGCACCAGCGCGTCCCGCTCGTCGACCGTGGCCGCGCCGGACGGGACGCCCCTGTCCGGGACGGCGACGGCGAGGACCTCCCGCCGCGCCAGGCGCCAGGCGTCGATGCGGGCGTTCGCCAGCACGCGACGCGTGTACGCCACCGGATCGCCGGTTCGCACGCGCCCCCAGTGCGACCAGGTCCGCAGGTACGCGTGCTGCAGCAGGTCCTCGGCCCGCGCGCGGTCACCGCACAGGAACCAGGCGACACGGCCGAGCTCGGCGGACGACGAGCGCACGAAGTCGATGAACTCCGCCTCGGCACCGCCCGGGAAGGGCAGCACCTCGACGTTCTCGGCGGCCTCGTCGCCGGCTCGCTTGGGCTCCGCCCGCATGCCACTCCAACGGCGCAGGGGTCGAGAAGGTTGAGTTGCCGTGTGGTCGGCACCGGACACCGGCACGGCATCGCGCGCTCGACCC
>JAJYTJ010000254.1 GCA_021793115.1 Actinomycetes bacterium
TGCCGCGCATCGCCGCGATGGGGTTCGACGTCGTCTACCTGACGCCGATCCACCCCATCGGCACCACGTTCCGCAAGGGCCGCAACAACGCGCTCGAGGCCGCCCCGGGCGACCCCGGCTCACCCTACGCGATCGGCTCGCCCGCGGGCGGCCACGACGCGATCGAGCCCGGGCTGGGCACGTTCGACGACTTCGACTGGTTCGTCGCCCGGGCGCGGGACCTGGGGCTCGAGGTGGCCCTGGACCTGGCCCTGCAGTGCTCGCCGGACCACCCGTGGGTGCGCGAGCACCCGCAGTGGTTCAGCACGCGCGCCGACGGCTCGATCGCCTACGCGGAGAACCCGCCGAAGAAGTACCAGGACATCTACCCCCTGAACTTCGACCACGACCCGGAGGGCCTCACCGCGGAGATCCGCCGCATCGTCGAGCTCTGGATCTCCCACGGCGTCACCGCCTTCCGCGTCGACAACCCGCACACCAAGCCCCTGCCGTTCTGGGACCGGCTGCTCACCGACGTGCGGGCCGCGCACCCGGAGGTCGTCTTCCTCTCCGAGGCGTTCACGCGGCCGGCGATGATGCTCGCGCTGGCACAGGTGGGCTTCCACCAGTCGTACACGTACTTCACGTGGCGCAACACCAAGGAGGAGGTCGAGGAGTACCTCGCCACCGTCGCGGGCGACCAGGCCGCCTGGTTGCGGCCCGCGTTCTGGCCGACGACGCACGACATCCTCCCCGGGTACCTGCAGGCCACCGGCCTGGGCGGCTTCGCGGTGCGCGCCGTGCTCGCGGCGCTCGGCTCCCCCACGTGGGGCGTGTACTCCGGCTACGAGCTGGTCGAGCACGTGCCCCGCCCCGGCGTCGAGGAGCAGGTGGACAACGAGAAGTACGAGTACAAGCCCCGCGACTGGTCGCAGGCCGACCGTCTGGGCCTCGCGCTCCTCATCGGCAAGCTCAACGAGATCCGCCGTGCCCGGCCGGCCGCGCGCCAGCTGCGCATCCAGCGGGTGCACCACACGAGCGACCCCGCGATCGTCTGCTTCTCCCGGCACCTGCCCGCAGCGCTCGCGCCTGACGGCGTGGCCGACACACTGGTCGTCGTCGTCAACCTCGACCCCGTCCACACGCGCGAGGGCAGCGTGCACCTCGACGCGGCCGCGCTGGACCTCGACGGCGCCTTCGAGGTCGAGGACCTGCTCGGCGGCGGACGGTTCACGTGGACCGCGGACGCCTTCGTGCGGCTCGACCCGGCACTCAGCTGCGCGCACGTCATGCGGGTGGTGCGCGCATGAGCGAGCACCCGGCCGGCGGCGCGCGCCCCGCGGTGCGCGTCGAGCCGACGACGGCGGCCCTCGCGCTGCACGGCCTGCCCGCGCGGCGTCAACCCAGCATCCCCCCGTCGGAGACCGCCGTCCCCCGCGCGGGCGACTCCGAGTGGTATCGCACCGCGGTGTTCTACGAGGTCATGCTGCGCTCGTTCTCCGACTCCACCGGGGCCGGCGCCGGCGACCTCAGCGGTCTCATCCAGCGGCTGGACTACCTGCAGTGGCTCGGCGTGGACTGCCTGTGGCTGCCGCCGTTCTACCCGTCGCCGATGCGGGACGGCGGCTACGACGTCGCCGACTACACGGCCGTCGCCCCGCAGTACGGCACGCTGGCCGACTTCACCCAGCTCGTCGGGCAGGCGCACGAGCGCGGGATGCGCGTCATCGTCGACCTCGTCATGAACCACACGAGCGACCGGCACCCGTGGTTCCAGGCGTCCCGGTCCGACCCCGAGGGCCCCTACGGCGACTTCTACGTGTGGCGCGACGACGCCACCGGCTACCCGGACGCGCGCATCATCTTCGTCGACACCGAGACGTCCAACTGGACGTTCGACCCCGTGCGCCGGCAGTTCTTCTGGCACCGGTTCTTCAGCCACCAGCCGGACCTCAACTTCGAGAACCCCCGGGTCATCGACGCCCTGTTCGACGTCGTGCGGTTCTGGGCCGGCCTCGGCGTCGACGGCTTCCGGCTGGACGCCGTGCCCTACCTGTTCGAGGCGGAGGGCACGGACTGCGAGAACCTCCCCGAGACGCACGCCTTCCTGCGCCGGCTGCGCGCGATGGTCGACGAGGAGTTCCCCGGCCGGATCCTCCTGGCCGAGGCCAACCAGTGGCCGGAGGACGTCGTCGCCTACTACGGCACGCCCGACGAGCCGGAGTGCCACCTCTGCTTCCACTTCCCGGTGATGCCGCGCATCTTCTACGCGCTGCGCGACCAGCGCGCCACGCAGATCGTCGACATCCTCGCCGACACGCCCGCGATCCCGCCCGGTGGCCAGTGGTCGACCTTCCTGCGCAACCACGACGAGCTGACGCTCGAGATGGTCTCCACCGAGGAGCGCGCGGCGATGTACGGCTGGTACGCCACCGACTCGCGCATGCGCGCCAACGTCGGCATCCGCCGCCGCCTGGCCACGCTGCTGGACAACAGCCGCAAGGAGATCGAGCTGGCGCACGCGCTGCTCCTGTCGCTGCCGGGCAGCCCGTGCCTGTACTACGGCGACGAGATCGGCATGGGCGACAACATCTGGCTCGCCGACCGCGACTCGGTGCGCACGCCGATGCAGTGGACGCCGGACCGCAACGCGGGCTTCTCCACCGCCGACCCGGGCAAGCTCTACCTGCCCCTGGTGCAGTCCCTGGTGCACCACTACGCGCACGTCAACGTCGAGGCCCAGCTGGCGCAGCCCACGTCGCTGCTGCACTGGGTGCGCGGCATGCTCACGGTGCGGCGCCAGCACCCGGCGCTCGGCCTCGGCGAGCTCGTCATGCTCCCGAGCGAGAACGACGCGGTGCTGACGTTCCTGCGGCGCACACCGGCCGAGACGATCCTCGTCGTCGCCAACCTCGCCGCGACACCGCGCGCCACGCGCGTGCAGCTGCCCGCCGAGTACGCGGGCTGGGCCGTCACCGACGCGTTCGGCGGCTCGTCGTTCCCCGCCGTGCCCGCCGACGGCGCGCTCGGCTACACGCTCGGGTCGCGCGAGTTCTTCTGGCTCGTGCTGGCGGCGACCTGATGCTCGTGGCGGCCCCACCGCGCGCCGGCACCGGCGACGATGCGCTCGTCGCTCTGCTGCGCGCGTGGCTGCCGGCACGGCGGTGGTTCCCCGCCAAGACCGGCGCCGCCGACGTGGCGCTGGCCGGGTCGCTGACGTTCCCGGACGACCCCACCGGCACGCGCGTGCGCGTGGCCCTGGTGCGCGTGCGGGCGCGCGGCGTGGACGCCGTGCTGCAGGTGCCGCTCGCGTTCGGCCCGGGCCCGGGCGACGTCATCGGCACGCTCGACGGCGTCACGGTGCGGGACGGCGCGGGCGACCCGCAGTTCCTGCGTGGCTGGCTCGCCGCCGCGCAGGGCCCCGGTGCCGGCGTGGACCCGGACGGCGCGCGCGTGGTGCGCGGCGAGCAGTCGAACACGTCGGTGACGCTGCCCGGCCCGGGTGCCGCTCGGCCTGTCGCGATCCTCAAGGTGCTCCGCACCATCGCCGACGGCCCCAACCCCGACGTCGACGTGCCGCGCCGCCTGGTCGAGGTGGGCTGGGACGGCGTCCCGGTGCCGCTCGGCTGGCTCGTCGGGCGCTGGACCGGGCCGGACGGGCGCACCGCCGAGGGCTACCTCGGCGTGATGAGCGCGTTCGTACCGGACGCCCAGGACGGCTTCGAGCTGGCCTGCCGGTACGCGCGGGAGCACCAGGTCTTCGATGCCGAGGCCGCGCTGCTCGGGACTCTGGTGGCGGACATGCACGCCGCACTGGTGCGCGGCTTCGGCACCATGCCCGCCGAGGACGGCGCGGGCATGGTGGCCGGACAGGTGGGCGAACGGCTCGCGTGGGCGGCCGCCCAGGTGCCTGCCGTGGCCTCGCTGCGCGCCGGCGTGGCGCGCGTGCTGGCCGAGCTGCAGGCGGCGCCCGCCGCACCGGCGCGCCAGCGCGTGCACGGCGACCTCCACCTGGGCCAGGTGCTGCGCTCGGACGGCCGCTGGTACGTCACCG
>JAJYTJ010000056.1 GCA_021793115.1 Actinomycetes bacterium
AAGCAGTGGCGAGGACTGGCCACCCGCTACGACAAACTCGCCATCACCTACCGCGCCGCCGTCGTCCTCGCCGCCTGCATCACCTGGACACGCATATGAGAGACACGCCCTAGTCGCCTCAGCTACGCGGCTCGCGTCCTGCCATTCGCGCTCCAGCGCCGGATTGGTCTGCTTGAGCGCTGTGATCAGCTTCTTGCGAGCGGCCGCATTGACTGCTCCCGCGATTTCGGGGTCCCGCTGAGCGAAGTACTCCTGCTCCTGCAGTTTGATCCGCTCCCATGGCGGGTTGCCCACCATGGCCGTGAAGCCTCCCGCCCAGCCCTCGGGGACTACGGCCGGGTCGGCGTGGAAAACCTCCGGAAACTCGAGGTGCCAGTGGAAGAAATGGTGCGTGACCGCCTGGGCGTGGACCCGTTGGGCCGCGACCGGGTCGAGCTCGCCGTCGCGGATGGTGTCCAGGGTCGCGGAAGTGACGGCCGTGTGGCCGGCCCGTTTGGGTTGCATAAAGGCAGCGGACCATGCGTCGGCGAGGAGCCGCTCACGGGCGCGCGTCGGTGAGGCGAGATACGCCTGGTAGCGGGTTCGCAGGGCGTGGACGTCTGCGAGCCGGGCGCCGGGCTTGATCGTCAGGTCTGGTAGCTCGTCTGAGGCTCCCGCGCCGGCTGGGTCGTCGAGGTCGAAGAGGGACTGCACGCCGGCGTCTCGTTCGGCCTTGTTCCGCCTCCTCCAGGCGGTCGTGAGAGCCTTGTCGTCGTCCCCGAGGGCGACGTAAGCCTCGTCGGGAATGCCGCCGGCGATCAGCGCCGGGGTGGTGCCGAGCAGCGAGTTGCCAACCTTAATGTGCGCGTCGAGATAGGACAGGGGTCGGCCGGCCTGCATGGCCTCGAGCCACAGGGACACCTTGGCCAGCTCGGCGGCCAGGGGGTTCAGGTCGACCCCGTAGATGCACCGCTCGACGACGTCGTGAACTGCGGTCTGAACATCCGAGGGTGTGGGGTCAGTCTCGCCTGAGCGGACCACGGCGAGGCGTTCGGCGATGCGGCGCGCCGCGGCGACCAGGAAATGGCCGGATCCGCACGCCGGGTCGCAGACGGTCATGGTGAGCAGCGCCGTCTCCGGGTCGGTCGCACGCTCCGCTTCGTCCAGCAGCGGGTCGAGAGTCTCGTCGAGCACCAAGTCGATCAAGTCGGAGGGGGTGTAGTACGAGCCCGTCGTCTTGCGGTCGTTGCCGGCGAGGTTCTCCAGCGTGAACGTGTGCTCCACCGGGTTGTGCCGGGGAACCAGCTCGAGCAGGGACTCATAGATGGACCCCAGTTCCTCTGCGCCGAGGTTCTTGTAGTCCACGACGCGTTGCGGCTGGCCCGCCGGCTTCACGATCGACAGGTCACGGACCGCGGCGAGCAGTGCGTCGTTCGGCAGGTCCGCTCCGCCGAACACCTCAGCGCCGAGGTCGTCGAATAGGCCACCCAGACCGGGCAGGGCGAGTTCCGGGCACCCTGCTTCGTCTCCGAGTCGAGCGATGACGAGTCGTTGCGCGTGCCACAGGTCTGTGTGCGTAGTGCCGCGCCTCTTGAGGGCCAGCCGCCGCAGTCGAGTCGTGGAGTAGAACTCGCGGTAGCGGACCTTGGCGTCGACATCGGCGTCGGGGTCGAGCAGGGCGTTGCGATCCTCGGCGACGAACAAGAACAACAACCGGTAGACGAGTCGCAGCAACCCCTGATGCACGTCCGCCAGCGCCAGCGCTCCGTCGGCCAGCTGGTCGCGCAGCTCGGTGTTCGTCGGCGCACGCAGGAAGCCGGTGCCGAGGTGCTCGATGGCTCGCTGCACGCCCTCGCGCAGCAACGCCATGGCTCGCGTCCCGGAGGTGATCGCGGTCGAACGCCAGCGCTCGAGCCAGCAATCGGCCGGTCCGCCGTCGTCGGTGACCTCCACCCGGGACTGATGCAGAAGCAGGAACAGGACCACGAAGTCCGAGAACAGCTCCCCGGTGAACATCGCGTCGAGGTCGAACTCGACGTACGAGAGCGTGGACAGGGTGGAGGAGTCCCGCAGCAGGCGCAGAGCCTGGCCGTTGGACAAGACGGCCCAGAGGTAGTCGTCGCTCCGGTTGAGCAGCTCCTGGACCATCGCGTACGGCGCACGCTCGGCGGCGCCCGCGACACCCTTGGTGCGGCGGTCGAGGTCGACACCCCAGCCGAGCAGGTGGATGGGGAAGGAGCCCCAGAGGTGCGAGACGGGGTACGACTTGTCCCCGGCCACCAGGCCGCCCGCCGGCACGGACTGCAGCCGGCCATAGCCGAGCTCGCGGAAGAGGAGGAGCAGCCACCGTTCGCGCGTGAGACGGACCGCCGGGTCGCCGTCCGGGAGGTCGGCCAGCGCATCACGGAAGGCCGGCCACACCGACAGCAGGTACGCCCACGCCCGGTTCGCCGCCTCACGCGGTGACTCGCCGGCCGCCAGGTGGAAGTCCGCCGAGCGCAGACCCCCGAGGTCCGCGTCGCCGGCGGCTACCCGCGCCAGCACGTCCGCCGGCAGCAGCGCGCCGACGGACCGAATCGAGGTCAGCTCTGCACTCACAGCGCACTTCCCTGGTTGACCGGGAGGTAGACGTACACGCCCAGCATGTCGACCGGCTTCTGGGCCCGGACACGGAGGCCCTGGCGTGAGGCACCGGCGCCGGCACGGACCCTTCGGTGGCTGTCGAGGAGCTGCTCGGCCCGCGCGTCGGCTCGGGTCGCCAGCTGCTCGTCGAGCAGGCCGGCCTTCTCGATGGCGTTCTCGACGAAGCTCCGTGCCTGATCAGGGGGGATGTTCGCATCCGGTGCAGCGAGCACGAGCTGCGCGACTTCGTCGTCGGCCAGGAAGGTCGGCGACTCGGGTGACCCCCGGAACGCGACCAGCTCGGCGTCCTCGGCGATGAGCTGTCTGATCCCGTCGCGTGCCGGCACGTCGAGGTGGAAGCGGTATCGGACGAGCAGCAACGTGGTGCGCGCCTGGACGTGGTGGGTGCGAATGACACCGGCGCGCCGTGCAGGCCGGAGATCCTCCGGCGCCTGTCCGTCCAACGCCGTGTCCAGCACGTACCGGGCGAGGGCCTCGACGCTCGGGTCCGTACGTGCCAGGACCGCGTGGTGCCGGGGCACCGGGAGCCGGTCGTGGAAGGGCAGCGGCTCTGCGTGCGCGGACGGAAGGGAGTCGCGGATACCGGCCACCAGTGTCGCGGTGATCGCCTCGAGGCCGTCGGCTGTCGGCGTCACGGTGGAACCCAGAGCCTGGAGCGTGTCCTGAACGAACGGCCGGATCTCGCCGTGGCTGCCGAGTGCCTGACGCACCAGGGCTACCTCCTGAGCGACCTCGTCCGGGTGGATCGCGCCCTGCGCGTACTTGGTGCGGGACGCGCGCTCGGCCTCCGCGGCGGATCGCCACGCGAGGTCCAGACGCTGGTCAGCCTGCCGCAGTCCGAGATCAAGCTCGCCCTGCTCGTGGTCGACGCCGCGCAGCACGAGGCCCTCCATCAAGGCCTCGAGCACGCTGTCCGACTCGCTCGGCACCGGCACGCTCACGCCGGTCGCCTTGCTGATCGCGCGATGCCGCCGGATCAGCACGTCCAGCACGATCCCGTCGATCGAGTTGTCGACGCCGTAGATGGTCACCGCGCGGACCGTCGGCGCGGTCTGCCCGAAGCGGTCCACCCGGCCCTCGCGCTGCTCGTGGCGGGTCGGGTTCCAGGCCAGGTCGTAGTGCACCACTGCCTGGAACGCATCCTGGAGGTTGACGCCTTCGGACAGGCAGTCGGTGGCGACCAGCACATGCCGGGCGGGAGTGGCGGTCAGCTCGGCGATCCGCTGCTGACGCTCGGCCGGCGGGAGCGTGCCGGTCACGGCGGCCACCTCTGACGTGCCGGCGAGGGCGGTGCGCAGGTGGTCGGCGACGTACTCCGCGGTGTCGATGAACCGGCAGAACACGATCGGGTCGAAGCCGTCGGCGAGGAGGGCCTTCACCTCGGCCGTGGCACGCGCCAGCTTGGCGTCGGCTGACGGCCCACGCAGAGCGTCGGCGGCCCGGGCCATCGCCTGCAGGCGGGCGCGCTGGCTGTGCGAGCCTGTCGGCTCGCCGTCTCCGGGGGCGTCATCAGCACCGGGGGTGACGTCGATGCCCTCGATCGCCTCGTCGTCGGCGCTGTCCAGCACGGCCGCCCGGCCGAGCTCGTCTGCTTCGTTGACGTCCGCCGCGTCGGCAGTGACCGCGCGCATCCGCAGCGTCGCCGCGGCTGCGGCCGGCGACGAGGCCAGCGAACGGAGCAGGGCGAGCACGCTCCACCAGCGGACCCGCTGGTGCAGCGCGCTGTCGCCGGCGCTGTGCACCTGCTCTTGTGCGTAGTCCAGAACCTGGGTGAACAGCCGTTGGTACTCCGGCGTCAAGTTGTACGGGACCTCACGGGTCTCGCGGTCGGACGGGAACTGCGTGTCCTCGTCGAGATAGCGCCGGATGTCGGCGCGACGACGTTGCACGAAGTGCCGAGCCAGGCGCTCGCGGCCGCGGGCCTGATCCAGGTCCAGCGTCGCGAGCTCGTGGTCCAGCAGCTCGAGGAGGTTGCGGAAGCCGTCCTCCTTGCCGGAGTGCGGGGTCGCGGTGACCAGCAGCAGGTGCCGCTTCGGGTCCTTGGCCAGGTCACGCAGCAGCTCGTGACGGCGGTGCCGCTGCCGTGTCCCGATGCCGCTGTCGGAGACCGCGGTGTGCGCCTCGTCCACGATGACGAGGTCTGGGCAGTGGTTGAGGAACTCGCTGCGGTGCTGGTCCGACTTGATGAAGTCGGTGGAGACGACGACGAACGGGTAGCGGTCGAACAACGACTCGTTCATCATCAGGTCGTGCTCGAGGCGACGAACCGTCGAGGTGAGCACCAGCTCGGCGTCGATGCCGAACTTCTCCCGCAGCTCGCTCTGCCACTGCTCGGCCAGGGCGGGGCTGCACAGGACTGCCAGCCGGCGAGCATCGCCCTGGGCGAGCAGCTCGGCCGCGATGAGGCCGGCCTCGATCGTCTTGCCGATGCCGACGTCGTCAGCGATCAGCAGCCGCACCGTGTCCTGCCGGAGCGCCATCAGGAGCGGCACCAGCTGGTAGGCGCGTGGTTCTACCGCGATCGCTGCCAGGGACCGGAAGGGTCCGGCGGACGAGCGGAAGCCGAGCTGAAGGGCCGTCCGCAGCAGGCTTGCGCTCGAGGCGTCGCCAAGGTCGTCGGGCGACGGGAGCGGGTAGGTGGCGTCCTCCACGGCCTCGAGGGCGGTGTGCAGGCCGGCGATGTCGTCGCTGCCGCCGCCCAGCGGGCGGAGCACCAGGAAGTCCGGGGTGCTGTCGGGCAGCACGACCCATTCGCGGCCCCTCGCGCGCACGAGGGAACCAGCCGTGTACGTCGACGTCGTCATTTCGCTCCGTTGCTCACGACTTCGGTGTGCCGAAGACCGAGGGGTATCGCCCCACCACTGCCGTCCATGCGTCGTCGTGACGCACCCGCACGACCATCCAACCCATGTCCTCGAGCCGCTCCTGCGCGGCGGCGTCGCGCTCGCGCTGGAAGTCGTGGTCGTGCACCGGCCCGTCGACGAAGACCGCGACCGGGCCGCTGGGCAGGTCGAAGACGAGGTCGGGCCGCGCGGCAGCCTCGGGGACGAGCACCTGGGCGCGGTCCGGAAGCCGGTAGGCGTGGTCATCGAGCCACAGCACGAACTGCCGCTCCAGGCTCGAGTCCGCGAACCCGTCGAGAAGGGCGCGCTGGTCGGCGCGGGAGCGGCCTCCGGCTCCCGCCGCGACGGTCGAGTCGCGCAGCTGGATCAGCAAGTCCTTGATCCGGTGCCGGTCGATGAGCGAGTGCTCGTGCTGGTTGTTGTAGGACAGCAGGCACTCGTAGCAGGCGAGCTCGCACCGCTCGACCGTCCCAGTAGACCGGGCGGGACCGCCGAGATCCTCGCCCGTGTCAGGGTCCACGTGGATGATCTCGAGCGCACCCCGTGCCACGAGAGCCAGTGCAGCCGGCTCCGAGACCAGCCGTCGCAGCGCACCTGCGCCGCCCTCGGCAGCCTCCATCAGAAGCATCCGGCCGCGACCGTCGCGGTCCGGCAACGACTGGCTCTCCAGCTCGGAGTCCTCCAGCTGGAACGCCGCCTCCGCGCCACGTTCCAGGGCGTATCGCAGGCTCGTCGCCGTCGACTGGTCCACGGGGCCTACCAGTCGCAGCACCAGGACGTTGCGGCGGTCCTCGACGTACGGGATCACACGCATGACGTGGTTCTTGACGTCCTCGAAGTCCGCCAGATCCTGGGCGTCAGGGGTGGCGTCGCCGGCGTCCTTCTTGGTCGCCCAGCGGCCGGTGACGGTGTCCAGGTAGTAGCCCCGCACGTCGGGTTCCTTCCGGCGACGTCGGCCGACGTTGGCCACCCGGATCGTCGCGCTGTCGCCGTAGGCGAGCTCGAGGATGGCGCTGCCACCTGTCGCGGCGGTCGCGTCGACGCGGCCGGGGCGCTCGCCGTGATCCTGGAAGCGGTAGCTGGCCTCGAGCTCGTACCCCGCCCGGCGCCGCTCCTCCTCGTCGCTGCTGATGCGCTCGCGGCGGCGCGTGAACACCGTCTGCAGGCGCAGCAGGCCGTAGGTCTTGGTGCCGAGCTTCGCTCCGCACGAGTCGCACACGTCCGTCCCAACGGCGATCGCGTGGTGATACCCGCAGGACGTGCAGCGCCGAGCTTCCTCCGTCTGGGTGGACCCCCCCGGCGTCGAAGACTGCGGCACCTGAATCCGGTCCACCTCGTAACGCGCGCCCTCGTGGTAGATGAGAGCGCCCGGACCGAACTCGCTGATCGCGAGGAACCGTGGTCGCTGCAGGTAGTCGCCGTCGCCCCGGCCGCGACCGCCGGGGATGTACGCCGCGAGGGGAAGCCGGGGGAACGAGTAGCCGGGGAGGAAGCCCTCCGAGGCGAGGTAGCGATACGTGTAGAAGTCCGTCTGGCCCTTCTCCGAGTCCTCGTTACGGAGCAGGGCGAGCTGGTTCTTCGCCTCCCAGGCACGCCGACCCGCGGCGTCCTTCTCGGCCCGGGGAGCGTGTGGCGCCACCGCCAGCTTGTTCTGCTCGTGGTACTCCGCGAGCGCCGCGCGGTAGAGCGACCGCCACCGCTCGAGCGCCGAATCCAGACTCACGGCCGCACGCTGAACCTGGTCGGCCACCCAGCCCTCGTACCACCAGGGCACCGACTCGTCCGCAGTCGCCCACGTCCGACGAAGCTCCGCGATCACCTGCTCGGCGCGCCGAGTCGCACGGAGCGCGACGTCCGACTCCGTCATCGCACGCCACACCTCCGGCAGGATCGTCAGGCTCGGGTGCTCGCCAGCGGCATCCACGATGTCGGTGATCCGCGACCGCAGGGACTGCCCCGTCTCCGCCAACCAGATGGCGTGGACGTGCGAACGGATGAGGTCCTCGTTGGTGAGATCGAGCCGTGGCGCAGCCACGGCCCCCGCCACCATCTCCTGCGAGTGCCGGAAATAGTAGGTGTCGTGGGCGTTGCCGGTTGCGCAGTAGGTGACGACAAGCGCCGGCTGTCCGCTCCGGCCGGCCCGCCCGGAGCGTTGTGCGTAGTTGGCCGGGGTCGGTGGGACGTTGCGCAGGCCGACGGCGTTGAGGCTGGCGATATCGACACCGAGCTCCATAGTCGGGGAGCAGAAGAGCAGCGGCAGGGTGCCCTCGCGGAACTCCGCCTCGCGGACCTCTCGCGTCTCGCTGGGAACCTGGGCGGTGTGCTCACGGGCCTGCAGGCCTCGAAGACCGGACGCGATCGTGCGGTACAGGTCCCGGAAGAACGGATTGACGCGAATGGTGGCCTCGCTGTCCGTGCTCTTCCGGAGCGGGTCCTCGGCGCCCTTGGTGCCGTCGCCCGGACGCCAACGGATCGCCGAGGCCTTGAGGCGGTAGCCCGGAACGCCGTCCTCGACGGACGTCTGGCTGAGCAGCCCGCCCGCGTCGCAGAGCACGCGGAAGAGGTCCTCGATCACTGCCTGCGCGTCGTCCGTGGTGAGCGAGATGCCGAGCGCGGTCTCACGGCGCAGGTATCGGCCGTAGGCCGAGCGGCCTGACAGGAAGAGGTCGCCCCAGCCTTTCCGAGGCGTCGCCGTGCGCGGGTAGACGGTCCCCGTGGCGACGAGCTGCTCTCCCTCGGCCAGCGCCCAGGGCCCCTCGAGGTGCTGCCGCGAGATCCGCTGGAGCTGCTCGAATCCGGTCGGTGTCAGGCAGTCGACGTCGACCGCCAGGACGCGGCGCATCTCGTCGAGCAGGATCCTGGCGAGCTCGGCGCGAAGCGGCGCCGGCGCATCCCGGAGAGGTGCCAGGCACGAGTCCCAGATCTCCTGGTCCGCGGCGATGGCGGCCAGGTCGACGTAGTCGACGTGCAGCAGCCCCGTCTGCTCGAGGTTGGGCATGGTGATCCGCCAGCCGCGCTGGAGGTCCGTGTAGATCCGGTACTCGATCACCGCCCGGAGGGCCTTCTCGGCGGACTCCTTAGCGGAGAACTTCGCCGCGGGGTTGGCCGCGAAGTCCGTCATCTGCAGCCCGAGCGATTGTGCGACGTGCTGGGCGACCGACTCGTGGGTCAGACCGTCGGGGTGCTCGCTGGTCGCCCGGTAGAGCGCTCCCCGGAGCTGGGTCACCTGGACGAAGTCGTTGAAATGGCCTGCTTGGAGCGAGGCGTCCTGCCGGTTGTCCACGAACGTCAGCAGCTTGCGCGCCTCGGGTGGGATGTCCGAGGCGGGAAGCTGCTTCAGTGCCCGCACCACGCTGGCGCTGACCACCGTCACGGCAGAGGACCGGCCCTCCCGGTCGAGGGTCGCCAGCTTGGCGTAGTCGTTGCCGCGCACCTGCTCGTACGAGACGCGGCATCGCATGCAGAACGTGAACGGGGTGGAGATGAACCACGCGCGCAAACCCTCACCGCGTGGCGCCTCGCGGCCGTCCGGGGTCACCCAGACCTCGGTCGGGAGGTACTTCTGCCGGGTTGCGAGGATCTCCGCGTGACCGTCCGGGGCGGCAACCAGCCAGTGGTCCGGCACCCTGCCGGTGATGAGCGCCGGGTCATCTGGCCACGGCAGGTCGGACGAGACGTAGAGGTATCCGGTGACCGAGTCGCCGCCTGAGGCGTCGGCGTCCTGGCGTGGGACATACGCCGGCGCTGGGCCTCCGGTCCGAGCCACCACCAGATACTCCTGCCCGCACTCCCGGCAGAAACCGAGGGGCAGCAAGGCCTTCGAAGCATCGCCAGGGACCCGCAGCTGATAGGTGCTGGTGACGTGCCGACTCGCCTCGTCCTCGAGGGACACATACACGGTGTCGCCCTTGGAGAGGAACTGGTGGAGTCGGAACGCGAACAGCGGCCGGTTGGTCGCCGGGTCGCGGGCGGCCGACCCAGCGAGGAGCACGGCACGGATCGCCTCGGCGGCCTCGTTCACGGCGCAGCCCGTGCTGGAGGCGAGCGCTTCTGCGGCGATCGGGACCGTCGTGGGCTTTCGGCGGATGATCCGACCCGATCCCGGATCGACGTCGAGGCCAAAGGTCGTCTCCACCCAGGCGGCCAGCGGGTTTGCCGCGAGTTCGGGGTAGTCGAGTGCGGGCAACGCAGATCGATTCTCTACGGCTGCCCGGAGTGCCGCCGTGCCCGGCTCCGCCCCGGTTGTTGCACGCGTGAGGGTTTCACCGATAACCCTGTTCGGAGTCACCTCGACGCCGAACAGCCTGGTTGCGACTTCCGAGACGGCCCCTTGCTGGTCGGGGACGCTCGGGCCGGACGCCATCGTCGCCGAGGTGCCGATGACCTGCAGGTCCTTCGATGCGCAGGCGTCGCGGAGGCGTCGAACGAGCATCGCGACGTCGGCGCCTTGGCGGCCGCGATAGGTGTGCAACTCGTCGAGCACCAGGAATCGCAAGCCCTGGGCGGCTCGGATGAGGTGGCTGCGCTCGTCGGGCCGGGTGAGGACCAGCTCAAGCATCACGTAGTTGGTCAGCAGGATGTCCGGCGGATTCGCCAAGATCTCGCGGCGCCGGTCATCGGACTCCTGCCCGGTGTACCGCGCGAACGTCACGGGCTCGCCGCCCGAGGGGTACCCGAACTGGAGGTACTTCTGCAGCTCAAGAGTCTGAGAGTTCGCGAGGGCGTTCATCGGGTAGACAACGATCGCCTTCACACCGGGCCTCGGCTGCTGCTGCGAATCGCGTTCACGCAGCACGCTGTCCACGATCGGGACGATGTAGGCCAGGGACTTGCCGGACCCGGTGCCAGTCGTGAGCACGTACGACTTACCGGAGCGCGCCGTCTCGATCGCCTCGCGCTGATGCCGGTAGAGGGTCAGCGTCCGCGTCCCGGGGTCTTCGGGGTGCTCCTTGACCCGGAAGATCCGCTCGGCTTCCGGGTGCAGGAGGCCCTCGCCGACGAGGTCGCTCACGGAGCCCCCCGACGCGAAAGCCGGGTTCAGGCTCAGCCAGGGGTCCGGCCACTGGGCGCCCCCGTCGAGCAGCGCCGCGACGTGCTCGCTGATGCGGCGGTCACGGACCGGGACACTCCCGGACGTGAAGGCGCGATAGTCCCTGACCAGGTCGTCCCTGATCGCGAACACGTCCACGTGCGTCGGCCCCCTCGCCACTGGCACCGCGACGGCGTGTGTTACGCCGGCGCCCGACATCTCGACGTCCGCCGCACGGCACGGGCCAGGCGCGCTGGCATCGGTGATGCGCGAACTCACGATGAACATAGCGGTGACGGGTGACCCATCCCCCAGATACGGCATGCGAAGGGCCACTCTCCGCTCCGCGCGCCCGTCTCTGCTTCGCGCGCCCGGTTAGGTCCGGCAGCCGTGCGTGTTGCCCCCTGATCCGCCCCCCTTGTGTCAAAGGCGCCCTGAGGTTCGGCGCCCTGACAGCGAACGGGGTGTGCGATGGGATGGACTGGGAGCCTGGCGGGTCTGCTGCCGGCGGCTGACCCGGGGATCACGCCGAATGACAACGGCCTGCCGGGTCTGGCGGTGCTGCGTCAGATCGTCGGGGCGTTGCTGACCTGGGGCCTGGTGGCGTGCGTGGCCGGGCTGGTGATCTCGGTGATCACGTGGGCGGTGGCCCGTCAGCAGGGCAACTACGGCTACGCCTCGGGGGCGAAGACCGGGGTGCTGGTCTCGGTGGGTGGGGCGCTGCTGATCGGCGGGGCGAACGCGATCGTGGCGTTCTTCTCCGGTCTGGGTGGGCGGATCTGACATGGCCCCCGTGACGATCGGCTCGTGTTCGGGTCCGCTGGACCTGGTCTGCCAGCTGGCCGACAGCGTGCACGGCGCCGCCTCCGACTATGTCCTCGGCGGCCTGGGCTCGGCATTCGTCAACGGCGCCGCCCAGGTCGGCCAGCTCGCCCTGGCGGCGTTGGACTCCGCGACGGCGATCGACCTGGGCGCGGCCTGGTTCCGCGCCAACGTGGCGGTGATCGGGTCGATCGCCCTGCCGGCGGTGGTCGGCCTGTTCGTCGTCCAGGTGCTGATCAGCGTTCTGCGCCGAGAGCCCGGCGGGCTGGCCCGGGCGGTGGTCGGGGTGGGCAAGGCGATGCTCGGTGCCGGCCTCGCGCTGGCGGTCACCCAGCTGGCGCTGACCGCGGTCGACGGCATCTGCGGCTACATCGCCGGCGCCGCAGGACTGACGGTCGCCTCCGCCGCGGCGCAGTTCTTCCACTTCGCGTTCCTGGCCACGACGTCTCCGGCGTTGCAGATCCTGCTAGGCCTGCTGCTGACCGTCGGGTTCCTGCTGCTGTGGGGCGTCCTGCTGTTCCGCAAAGCCGCGCTGATCCTGGTGGCGGTGTTCGCGCCGATCGCGTTCGCCGGGTCGGTGTGGGACCAGTCCCGGGTGTGGACCCGCCGCTGGATCGAGATCGTCGCCGCCTTGGTGCTCTGCAAGGTCGTCATCGTCGTCACGTTCGTCGTCGGCGCCTCGGCCTTCTCCGGCACCGGGCCGTCCGTGGCCCCCACCGCGGCGTCGGACGGGCAGGTCGGGTTATCGGACATGCTCGTCGGGGTGCTGCTTCTGGCGATCGCGATCTGGGCGCCGTGGCTGACGTGGCGGTTCGTGCACTTCACCGGCCTGGAAGCCGCCTCTGTCATGTACGGGAACGTCGCTGCCAACCCGATCAGCCGGGTCGGGCACTCCGCGGCGAACACGACGAAGTTCGCCGCCCAGCACGTGGCGCTGTCCGCTGCGACGAGCGGCGCGAGTGCGGTTGCCGGGGCGGCGCGGGGTGCTGGCGCTGGTGGTGGTGCGGGGGCTTCGGCGGCGCGCCCCCCGACGTCGACGCCGACCCCGCCGCGCCCGCCGGCTGGGGGTGAGCCACGGTGAGCGAGCCGCAGGTGCGCGCGACGACGTTCGCCCGGCTCGAGCGCCGCGGTGTGCTGCTCGGGCTGTCGGGAGTCCAGCTGGCGGTGGTCGGGGTGGCGACAACGATCGCCGTGGCCGCCGTCTTCTCGGCCGGCTCTGCGGGGCTGCTGGCGTCGGCGCCGGTGTGGGGCGTGCTGCTGGCGGCCGGCACCCTCAGCGTCGCCGGCCGGCCGGTGGTCGGGTGGCTGCCGCTGCTGGTCACCTGGCACGCGCGTCGCCTGCGCGGGGTCACGACGAAGGCAATGACGATCCCGCGCGCCGGTGCCGCCCGGCCCGCGCGGCTCCTCGTGCCCGGCATCACCGCTCACCTCGACCTGGTCGACAGCCCCGCTCTTGGCGGGGTGCTGGTCGTCGACCGGCGAGCCGGAACGGTGACCGGCGTACTGCACCTGACCGGTCCGGGGTTCGTGCTCGCGGACTTGGCGACGCAGGAGCACCGGGTCGACGCCTGGGGTCGGGTGCTGGCGGGGGTCTGCCAGCAGCCGGCGATCGTGCGGGTGCAGCTGCTGAGCCGCGCCGTTCCCAGCGGGCTGTCGAGCTCGCGGCGCTGGTGGCGCGAGCACACCGGCTCCGGATCAGGTCCGGTGGCTGCGGCGCTGGCCGATCTGTTCGACGAGGGCTTCGTCACCCCGACGCGACGAGAGACCCTGCTCGCCATTGCGGTTCTTCTGCCGCGCACGGCTCGCCGCTCTCCCGGGCTGGACGACATCGCTGGGCAGCTGCAGGCGATCGCCGCCGCCCTGCCGGGCGCGGATCTCACCGCCGTGGGCTGGCTCGACCGCGACCATCTGACGCGGGTGCTGCACTCCGGGTACGAGCCGTTCGTTGCCGCCCGCACCGAGGACGCACCCACCACGCCGACCGCAGCGCCGGGCGCCCGCGAGCAGTGGGCGTCGCTGACGATCGGGACGGCGCGGCACACGACCTACTGGGTCAGCGAGTGGCCGCGGTCCGCGACGCATCCGGGGTTCCTGCAGCCGCTGCTGCTCGGCGACGTGGGCACCCGAACCCTCACGCTGATCGCCGAACCCCTGCCCACGACGCGCGCACTGCGCGAGATCCGCCGGGCCAAGGTCGAGCACGCCTCCGACGCCGCCCAACGTCACCGGATCGGGCAGGTCGAGGACGAGGCCACCCGCGCCGAGGTCGCCGACCTGGAGCGCCGGGAGGCCGAGCTCGTCGCCGGCCACGGCGACCTGCGCTTCACCGGACTGGTCACCGTCTCCGCGCCAAGCCAGGCCGAGCTCGACGACCGCTGCGCCGCGCTGGAGACCGCCGCGGCGCAGGCGATGTGCGAGGTGCGTCGCCTCGTCGGACAGCAGGGCGTCGCCTTCCTGGCCGCGGCCCTGCCGCTGGCGCGGGGTGTGCTGTGACCGACGGCTTTCGCACCCGGCCGGGCCGCTACACAGCCGGTCCGGCGCTGCGGCTGCCGGCCCACCGCGCCTCAACTGCCGTCCTCGCCGCCGCCTACCCCTTCCTCGCACCGGACACCCTCGACCACGGCGTGCCGGTGGGGACCGACCTGTTCACCGGCGGGATCTTCTGCTTCGACCCATGGACCCAATACCAGAACGGTGACCTGACCAACCCCAACGTGCTGCTGGCCGGAGTGATCGGGCAGGGCAAGTCGGGGCTGGCCAAGTCCCTGGCACTCCGCTCGATCGCCGCCGGCCGCCGTGTCTACGTGCCCGGGGACCCGAAGGGCGAGTGGGGCGTGGTCGCCGAGGCCGTCGGCGGCACCGTGCTGCGTCTCGGCCCGGGGTCGGCCACCCGGCTGAACCCGCTCGACGTGGTCGGCGCGGACCGGCACCAGGCCCGGTCCCGGCTGCTGGCCGCGATCGCCGCCGCCACCCTGCGACGCGCGCTGACGGCCGCCGAGCAGGGCGCGATCGACGCCGCCTTGGCGCACCTGGGCGGCAAGGACGCTGCGACGGTGCGCCATGTCATCGACGCGCTGACCGCTCCGGACGCGACGGCGGCGCGCGCCGACGGGGTGCGGGTCGAGCATCGGATCGCCGACGGTCGCGACCTGGTGCACGGGCTGCGGCGGCTGGTGTCCGGGGACCTGGCGGGGATGTTCGACGAGCCCACCACCCACCGCCTCGACCCCACGGCGCCGATGGTGGTGCTCGACCTGTCCGCCCTGGGGTCCGACGACGACGCCCTGGCAGTCGCCTCCACCTGCGCGGCCGCCTGGGTCGAGGGGGCGCTGGCCACCTCGTCGAACCCCCGCTGGGTGATCTACGACGAGGCCTGGCGGCTGCTGCGCCACCCCGGCCTGGTCCAACGGATGCAGGCGCAGTGGAAGCTGTCGCGCTCCTACGGGATCGCCAACCTGCTGATCCTGCACCGGCTATCCGACCTGGACGCCGTCGGCCGGCAGGGCTCGCAGACCCGGGCGCTGGCCGAGGGACTGCTGGCCGACTGCTCGACCCGGGTGATCTACCGACAGGAGACCGACCAGCTCTCCGCCGCCGCGAACGCCCTCGGGTTGACCGAACCTGAACGCGACCTCCTGCCGATGCTGCCCCGCGGCACCGGGCTGTGGAAGCTGCCCGGCCGTTCGCACGTCGTCGCCCACCGGCTGCTGCCCGTCGAGGCGCCGCTGGTCGACACCGATGCCGCGATGCGGGGGCGGTCCTGATGCGACGGTCCGACATCGAGAAGCTCGCCGAGCAGGCGACCCTCGGGGCGCTCATGCACGACCCAGCGCCCCTGGAGCAGATCCGCGCGTGGTTGCGGCCGGGCGACTTCCTGCACCCGTGGCACCGCGAGATCTTCGCGACGATCCTCGAGCGGCACATCGCCGGGGAACCGGTCGACGTGCTGGCCACGGCCGAGGCGCTCAGGGAACGGGTCGGCGCGCTTCAGGCACGAGCGATCGACCTCACCGAGCTGCCGTCGCTCGCTCCGTCGCGGCCCGCGGTCGCCGAGTACGCGCGCATGGTCCTCGACGCCGGGCTGCGCCGGGAGATCGACGGACTCGGCGTGCTGCTGCGGGCAGGCGCCCTGCAAGCCGGCGTCGAGGGCACCGCAGTCCCGCTGACACAGATCTGCAACCTCGTCGAGGCCGGCCTGGACTCCGCCGCAGCACGCTGGGCCACCGCGCACAGAACAAGGCACGACGAGGTCGTCGTGCCCCTCGCCCTGCGCGCCGCATCCCGCAACTGGGAGGCCCGCGAGAGCGCCGCCCGGTACCTGGCCGCCCACCCCGCCCGCGACACCGAGGCGGAACAGCGGCACGTCGTCGAGCTCGTCGGCGCACTCATCGCCCACCCCGAGGCGATCGGTCAGGTCGGCGGCTGGCTGCCGGTCTCGCGCATCCCGGACCCGGGATGGCGGCTGATCTACGGCACGACGATCGAGCTGGCCGAGCTCGGCCGGCTCGTCGACCTGGTGACCGTCGCCTGGGCCACTCGCCAGCACGCCCAACACGGCCCCGCCCTGCCCGGGCTCGACGAGCTACGAGGCGCGGTCGAGGCGGGGCGGTTCACCTCCCCGCACGTGGTTGCGCGGGCCGTGGCGCTCGACCAGGCACGGCTGCTCGCCGACACCGGCGCCCACCAGCTACACCAAGCCGCCCTCAACCCGGGCGTGCTCGTCGAGGACCTGGTCGACACCGGGCATCTGATCACCACGGCACTGCGGCGCACCGCGGCGGCACTGCCCGCCGATGCCGGTAGGCCTGCCCGGGTCGTCGCGCTGCCCACGGTCGCCCGCTCGCAAGCGGTGTCGAGATGACGGCCCGTGGGCTCCGGAACAACGGCCGGCCGTGCGTCGGCATGCCCCGAGCGGTGGCGTGATGAGCGCCCGTCCACGCGTCAAGCCCCAGGCTGGTCAAGTCGGCGGACCTGACCTGACCACCTGGGCGCTCGTCGCGCTCGCCGGGCTCTTCGTGGTCGCGGCCTTCGTCTGGCTCGGGGCCCAGCTGGCGTGCCTACTCCGCGCCCGCCCGCCCGCCGAAGGCGGCCTGGTGGCCGCGCTGACCTCGCTCGCCCACCCCGGGAATCCGGCCGCGGCCTGGCCGTCACCCGACCAGATGCCCGGACCGTTCGCATACTGGGCGTGCACCGGGCTCGTTGTCGCCGGCGGGGCCGCGGTGGGGCTCGTCGGCTGGCGCCTGCTCGCCCGGCTCGTCGGGCGCCCGACGAACGAGGCGGACCGGGTGCGCAGCCTGCCGGGCATGGCGGCACCCGCCGAGGTGCATCGCGCCGCCGGACGGCAGGCCCTGCGCGCCCGCGCCGCGGTGGTCCGGCCGTCGCTGGACTCCTCGGCACCACCCGAACAGGTCGGCTACCGGCTGGGCACCCTGCGTGGCCGTGAGCTGTGGTGCACCGTCGAGGACTCCGTGCTGCTCGTCGGGCCGCCGCGGATGGGCAAGGGCCTGCACCTCGTGGTTCCGTGGGTGCTCGACGCACCCGGACCCGTCGTGTCCACCTCGACCCGGCCCGACACGCTCGCCGCCACCCTGCGGCATCGGCGCCGGCGCGGGTCGGTGGCGATCTTCGACCCGCAACGCCTCGCCGGCCTGCCCGGTGGGCTGGCGTGGTCGCCGGTGCGTGGTTGCGAGGTGCCCCGGGTCGCCCTGGTGCGGGCGCGGGGGCTTGCCGCGTCCGTGGGGTTCGGGCACTCGGTGTCCGAGGCCGACTTCTGGAACGGGCAGACCGAGACCGTACTGCGCTGCCTGCTGCACGCCGCCGCCCTCGACGGCCGACGCGCAGTCGACCTGTACCGCTGGTCGCTGAACCCGGCACTCGCCGAGGACGCAGTCACCACCCTCAACCGGACCTCGTCGGCCGACGGCTGGGCCGACGCCCTCGACTCGGCGATCCACTCCGACCCGCGCACCCGCGACTCGATCTGGCTCGGGGTGCGCCAGTCCTTGGCAGCCCTGGCCGACCCGGACGTACTCGCCTCGGTGGATCCCAAGCCCGGGCAGGAGTTCAGCCCGGCGGAGTTCCTGCGCTCGTCGAACACCCTGTTCCTGCTCGCCTCCGCGGTGGCCTCCGGCTCCTCCGTGCCGCTCATCGCGGCCTTCGTCGAGGACATCACCGAGACCGCCCGCGCCCTGGCCGCCCGCGCACCCGGAGCCCGGCTGGACCCGCCGCTGCTGCTGGCGCTCGACGAGATCGCCAACCTCACTCCCCTGCCGTCGCTGCCGTTCCTCATGGCCGAAGGCGGCGGCACCGGGATCACCACCCTGGCGGTGCTGCAGTCGCTGGCGCAGGCCCGCAACCGGTGGGGCGAGCACGCCGCCGACGCCATCTGGGATGCGGCCACCGTCAAGGTCGTGCTCGGCGGGCTGGGCAAGTACCGGGACCTCGACGACCTCGCACGACTGCTCGGAGAGATCGACGAGCTGGTCGAAACGCGGACCGCCGGGCGGGGTGGGGAACGCTCGTCGTCCACGTCGGTGCGCTCCGTGCCGGTGATGCCCGCCTCGGTACTGCGGACCCTGCCGTTCGGCACCGGGGTGCTGCTCCTGCGGCAGACCAAACCGACCGTGATCGACCTTCACCCGTGGACCGGCCGCCGCGACGCCGCCGAGCTGCGAGCCGACAGGGCGGTCGTCGAGGCGGCCACCGCCACTGGGACGGAGGTACCGCAATGATCGGCAAACTCATCGGCGCTGGCACGCTGCTCGTGCTCGTCGTGCCCGCCGTCGCACTGCTCGCCACCGCGTCGGTGAGCGCCGACGCGCAGTCCTGCATCAACACGGCCATCGCGACTCTGCCAGCTGGCCAGCCGATCTCAGACGCCGGCCCACCCGACGCCGCGCCGACCACGGGGCCGGGGCTCGATCCGACGACCGAGCCCGGTGTGGCGGCTGCGGCCGCTCCGGCGCCGGGCGGCGGCTGCATCCCGGGCCTGGGGACCGTCACCGCGACTGTGGCTGTTCCACCGGGCACCCCGGTCGATACCGCCACCGCAGTACGCGACGCCCTGGCCTACGTCGGCGTGCGGTCCGGCTGGACTCAGTTGTGCGACAAGCTCGCGTGCCGCGCCTACGGCTACCTCAACTCCGGCTACGTCTCCGCCCGCGCTCACTGGCAGACGATGTTCACCCGCGGGTTCGCCCACCCGGCGGACCGCTGCCCACCCCTGGGCTCCTTCGTCTTCTGGGACACCGGCCGACCCTTCGGGCACGTCTCCCTCGTCGTGCAGGCCGATCCGGTGGGCTGCGACCCCACCAAGATCGAGGTCACCGCCAACGAGGTCTTCGATGCCGCGACGGGCAACCACGGGGGCGTCTACCTGCTGTCTTTCGCCCGCCTCGACCGCATGTACCTCGGCGGGCACGGGTACCTCGGCTGGTCGCCACCCGTCTGCGCCGGCGCCCTGCTGCCCGCCGGCACCCTCCACTCCGCTCCGGCGGGAGGCTGACATGCGGACCAACCTGCCGCCCTCAACCGAGGAGCGACTTACCGCCCTGCACACGCAGCTCGTTGACGCCGTCACCGAGCTGCGGCACTCCGGCAAGTGGGCGCAGATGCTCGCCGTGGCGTCTCGGTTCACGACCTACTCGCCGTCGAACGTGCTGCTGATCGCGGTGCAGCGGCCCGAGGCGACGCAGGTGGCGGGGATCCGGGTGTGGAACTCGCTCGGGCGGCACGTGATCAAGGGCGAGCATGGGATCGCGATCCTCGCGCCGTGCCTCTACCGGACGGGCCCCGAACCCGCGGCTGCCGGCGACGGCGCACCGCCTGACCCGCCGACCGACGAGGGGCCGATGCCCCAACACGAGCTGCGCGGGTTCCGTGTGGTCCACGTCTTCGACATCAGCCAGACCGACGGCACCCCGCTACCCGACGCCGCACCCAGGCTGCTGACCGGCGACGCGCCACGCAAGGCGTGGGACGGGCTCGTCGGCGTCACCGTCCACGCCGGCTACCGGCTCGAGCGACGCACCTGCCCCACCGGGGTCAACGGCTGGACCGCCCCCGAAGAGAAGGTCGTCGTCGTCGACAAGAACCTCGAGGCCGCCCAGGCCGCCAAGACGCTCGCGCACGAGCTCGGTCACATCCGCGCGAACCACCACGGGCGATTCCCGGACTACGCGACCGACCGCGTCTGCCGGGGCGCCGCCGAAGTCGAGGCCGAGTCGATCGCCTACGTCGTCACCAGCCACCTCGGCATGAACCCCGCCGCCTACTCTGTCCCCTACGTCGCCGGCTGGGCCGACGACCTCGACGCCGTGCGCCACCACATGAGCACCGTCGTCACCGTGTCGCAGGGGATCCTCGGCGCCCTTGAGATGCAGGCGGCGTCCGGCCGCGACGGCCGCGGCCCTCACGTGCCGTCCGGCAGGGCCGACGCACGTCCGTTGAGCCCGGCGTCACCGCTGGTTGGTTCGTCGTCGCGAACGCTGATCGTCGAAGACTGAGGGGTCCAGTCCCGGTCCCCTCAACTAACTCGCGGCACCGACCGCAGTGGCGGACGGCACCTCGACCAGTCGTCCGGTGGCGACGTCGTAGATGTAGCCGTAGATCGGGATCCTCGCCGGGACGAGCGGATGGGTGCGGATGCGTCGCACGTCCTCGGTGACGCTGGTCGCCTGGTCGGAGATGGTGAGCCAGTCGATGTAGTCCCCGGCGCGCGACCCGGGCCCCGTGCCGACGTCCGTGAAGCCGTCGGCACCGAGCGCGGCGGTCTGCAGGCTGTTGGCCAGCAGCCCGCGGATCACCTCGTCGGTGAAGAACTCCATGCCGCAGTTGCTGTGGTGGATGACGAACCACTCCTTGGTGCCCAGCAACTTGCACGAGATCACCAAGGACCGGATCGCGTCGTCGGATGCCCGCCCGCCCGCGTTGCGGATCACGTGCGCATCCCCCTCGGCCAGGCCGGCGTACTTGGCTGGATCCAGCCTCGCGTCCATGCAGGTCAGGATCGCGAAGGCGCGCGCCGGGGGCAGCGCGAGCTGCGACTTGTCGCCGAAGGACTCGGCATAGGCCGCGTTGGCGGCCACGACCTCGGGCAGGACGGACATCTCGGCACGCTCCATCGCTTGTCGTCGTCGCAGCGGGTTGCGGCGACGCAGGGCAGGGACGAGGTCCATGAGACGCGGTACTCGCGTCGGAGGAAAGCCCACCGGGCACGCTGCTCGAGTGCCGCAACGGCGTTACGTGCACAGGCAGCCGGAGTGGGCAGGGCCCGTGGCACCGTCCCATACGCCTCGCGTTTCAAGTGCGAGCGCCGCGAAGTCGAGCGACCGGTGATGAGTTGCTCATGAGCCCGTAGGCGGCTCTGTGCGGGGCTGCGCGCAGGGGCTTGGGGCTCCATCGTCGTTGACGCCTTGGCTACCGTCCTCGGTGACCGTCCGGACGACATCCCGTTCGTGCGACCCAGTCGGCGATGCGCTGGCGGGCGTTGGCGAAGCGCTCGTGCCACAGCAGGGGGGCGTCGTGTGCCGCGGTGACGGAGAAGGAGCCGTCCCAGGCGAGGTGCAGGGCCGAGAGTTCCTCGACGAGTTCGGGGTGTTGGTGCCAGCAGGGTGGGACGACGCGGTGGTCGAGGTGGTATCGCTCGGCGAGCCAGAGCACCCAGAGTTCGAGGCCTTCGAGGTAGAGCCGCTCTTCGTCGGGCGTGAGCGCGGCCCACGCGAACGGGGTGGGCGGCATGAGCGGTTGCTGCAGTCGCCTCGGCGGGTAGAACGAGTCCGACGTCGTCATGGCGTGGTTCCTATCGGCTGAGGCTTGTTGTCGGGACGGCTGCGGCGACCACGGGCGTCGTGGCGGTGCGGTCGTGGTGGGCGACGGTGGCAGCGATCTCGGCGAGCCATGCCTGGCGGGCGGCGGGGTGGGTCGGCTCGGGGCCGAGGCGGTCGAGCCAGTCCGGGTGTTCGTCGAGCGTGCCGCGGGTTAGCGCATGCACGCGCTCGTCAATCAGCTGGTTGATCTGATCAAGCAGCGCCTGTCCGTTGGCGTCGAGGCCGGTCGCGTTGCGCACCGTCGGCAACTCGTGGGCGTCTGGGACCTGGCTGCGGAGCCACGCTTGCGCGCCGGTCAGCAGTCGTGCCGCGGGCTCGTCGTGCCCATCAAGGCCAGTGGCGAGCCCATGGAGCACGGCGTCTCGTGCGGGCCCCGCGATTGCTGCGACGCGATCGAGGGCTGCGAAGACCCGGCCGGCGTCGGGCGACTGCGTGATCGCTTCGACCGTCACCGCCGGCACCCCGATCCGAGCGAGAGCGTCGGTCCAGCGCTGTTGTGCGGCGTCGGCGTACAGGGTGCGGGCGATGGGTTCGAGCTGGCGCAGCGAGGCGGCTTGGTCTTGCTTGGCGGCGATCGTGGCGGTGGCGGACTGTTCGGCGCCGGTGGTGGCCAGGATGGTGGCCAGGATGTCGCGGGCGTCGAGCGTGGCGTGCGGGTCGGGCAGGTCGTCGCAGTCGGTGTCGAGGGTGTCGACGGCGACGTAGACGTGGTTGGCGTCGCGGCCGCGGGTCATCGCCACGTAGAGGTTTTCCCGAGTCATGCCGGCGTGGGCGAGGAC